>NZ_JAFBKA010000001.1:0-457239 GCF_022760795.1 Pseudomonas sp. BP01 | reverse complement strand
GAATCCCCTAAAGGGCCGTCGAAGACTACGACGTTGATAGGTTGGGTGTGTAAGCGCTGTGAGGCGTTGAGCTAACCAATACTAATTGCCCGTGAGGCTTGACCATATAACACCCAAGCAATTTGCTGACGCAGATTGCGGTGGTGAAGATGACACGAACCGAAAGTTCGCAACGAACCACAAATATCGCATATCCGGATTCGCTGGGCTGTCCATCTGGACATTCTGGCTACAGAATTTCTTGACGACCATAGAGCATTGGAACCACCTGATCCCATCCCGAACTCAGCAGTGAAACGATGCATCGCCGATGGTAGTGTGGGGTTTCCCCATGTGAGAGTAGGTCATCGTCAAGATTCATTTCGCAAAACCCCTATCTGCGCATGCAGGTAGGGGTTTTGTCTTTTTGGACGAAAAAATCCGGCCAGCTTGAATCCCTATGGGAGCGGGCTTGCCCCGCGAACACGGGCGAAGCCCGTGCCATCCACCGCGCAGCCTGTTTCGCGGGCACGCCCGCTCCCACAGTGATCGAGCACCCTTTCAAAGTCTGAGCAAGACTGTTGCTTCTAAAACGGGGCCTGCGCAGCTCTGCGACAATATTGCAGTCACATTAACGTGACTTTCCCACGCCCACCCTACGTCAAGACTTTGATTCAGGGCATTCCTGCCTCTGGACCGAGCGATGCCAGCGCACCGTGCTGCGCATCCGGACTTCCACCGTCCCATCACTTGAGGTAGCAAGCAAGATGGCCAAGGCCGCCGATGTCGTTGTGCAATGCCTGGAAAACGAAGGTGTCGAGTATGTGTTCGGCATTCCTGGTGAGGAAAACCTCGACCTGCTCGAATCCCTGCGCAAGTCGAAGATCAAGCTGGTACTGACCCGCCACGAGCAGTCTGCAGGCTTCATGGCTGCCACCTACGGCCGCCTGACCGGCAAGACCGGCGTCAGCCTGTCCACCCTCGGCCCTGGTGCCACCAACCTGGTCACCGCCAGCGCCTACGCCTACCTGGGCGGCATGCCGATGATGATGATCACCGGGCAGAAGCCGATCAAGAAGTCCAAGCAGGGCCGCTTCCAGATCATTGACGTGTGCGGCATGATGGACCCCATCACCAAGTACACCCACCAGTTTGCCTCGGCCGACAACATCCCGGCCCGCATGCGCGAAGCTTTCCGCCTGGCTGAAGAAGAAAAGCCGGGTGCGGTACACCTGGAACTGCCGGAAGACATCGCCGCCGAGCAGACCGACGCACTGCCGATCCCGCGTAGCCTGCACCGCCGCCCGCTGGCCGAGCATGTGGCCATCCAGGCCGCCGTGGAAAAATTGCAGAACGCGCGCAACCCGATCCTGGTGATTGGTGCAGGTGCCAACCGCAAGATGACCGCCAAGGTCCTCAAGCAGCTGATCGACAAGACTGGCATCCCGTTCATCACCACCCAGATGGGTAAAGGTGTGGTCGACGAGCGCCACCCGCGCTTCCTGGGTAACGCTGCGCTGTCGTCGGGCGACTTCGTCCACCGCGCCGTCGAAGCCGCCGACCTGATCGTCAACATCGGCCACGACGTGATCGAGAAGCCGCCGTTCTTCATGGTCCGTGGTGGCACCGAAGTCATTCACATCAACTTCCGCTCTGCCGAAGTCGATGCTGTTTACTTCCCGCAGGTTGAAGTGATCGGCGACATCGCCAACGCCGTGTGGCAGATCGGCGAAGCCTTGACCGAGACCTCACACTGGGACTTCACCCGCCTGATGGCCATCCGTGAAGCCAACGAAGCCCAAATCGCCGAAGGCGCTGACGACAACCGCTTCCCGGTCTACCCGCAGCGCATGGTTGCCGACATCCGTCGCGTTCTGCCGTCCGAAGGCATCGTTGCCCTGGACAACGGCATCTACAAGATCTGGTTCGCCCGTAACTACAAGGCGCACAAACCGAACACCGTGCTGCTGGACAACGCCCTGGCGACCATGGGCGCCGGCCTGCCATCGGCCATGGCGGCGCACCTGGTGCACCCGGACCGCCCGGTGATCTCGGTGTGCGGCGACGGCGGCTTCATGATGAACAGCCAGGAGCTGGAAACCGCAGTACGCCTGGGCATGCATATCACCGTGGTGATCCTGCGTGACGATGGCTACGGCATGATCCGCTGGAAGCAGGCCAACATGGGCTTCACCGATTTCGGCCTGGACTACGGCAACCCGGACTTCGTCAAATACGCCGAAGCCTACGGTGCCAACGGTCATCGCGTGGAAAGCGCCGAAGGCCTGCTGCCACTGCTGGAACACTGCATCAAGACCCCAGGCGTGCACGTGATCGACTGCCCGGTCGATTACAGCGAGAACGACCGCATCCTCAACAGCGAGCTGCGTGAGCGCGCGCTGGCGGTGTAAGCACCGAGGACTGTATCGCTGGCAAGCCGGCCCCTTCAGGTATCTCACGATCCTGTAGGTGCCGGCGGGTGGTGCATAACAACCCCCTCACGCATCTAGCAATTGCTCATGCTCAGGTTCTTCAACTCATGGAGAACACGAGAGCATGACAATAGGTTCTACACATAACCACCCCGCCGATCTGACCATCGACCCATCACTGCCGATGCAGCCGTAGGCCGCGCGTTTCCCTAACCCCAGAGCAGTACCTACCAGGTTGGGAAAGAGCGGCGTACGGGGCATTTTGTAGGGGGAGTCCTACTGCGATCATGTGATTTTCCTTCGGTCCCATAGGACCCCCCTGACTGTCCCTCCCAGGCCCAACATCGCTTTGCTGGCGTCCTTCCAAAACAACCACAAAAAGGAAGCCGCCATGTCTGAATCCTGTTCCCCCGTCAGCCCTGTCCGTATCGCTGTTATCCAGTATGACCCCCAGGGCGGTCTTGAGCATTGTGAGCGCAACTTGGGTAGAGGTCTGGCACTGGCCCGCCGCGCAGCACGCGAAGGCGCCAACCTGATAGTGCTGCCTGAGCTGGCCAATACCGGCTACACCTTCAACTCCCGCGCCGAAGCCTATGCCCATGCAGAGACGTTGCACGACGGCCCGAGTCTGAAAGCCTGGGCGGACTTCGCCAGGGAATACCAGGTTTACCTGGCCGCAGGTTTTTCCGAGCGCGATGGGCTGAAGCTCTACGACAGTGCCGTATTGTTTGGCCCTGAAGGCCGACTCGGGCACTACCGTAAGGCGCACGGGAGCGAGCGGGGTGGGCGCTTCCTGGGGTGCTCGCTGATCGCCGGTACCAATGGCTGGCCGATCGGCGAAGTGGGCAGTGCAGAGGCCGAAGAAATTCTCTATGCCGATGTAGATCTGAGCAGTGCACGCTCGGCGCCGATCTGGAACAACCTCAACGACCTGCCGCGGGACCGGCGTACCGACCTCTACGATGCCAATCTTGGCTACCGCTTGCATGCGCCAATGCCACGTTGAGGAGTCGCAAATGAACACGCTACTCTTCTCAGGACGACAGCGTTGGCCTGTGTTGATTTTTGCCTGTCTGCTGCTGGTACTCGCTGCGAGCCTTGCCCAGGGCCAATGGCCGGATTATGCCGTTATGGTGGCGACGCTCGATCAGCCCCTGAGCCGCTTGCGCTGGATCTTCGGTGATATCAGTGAAGTGGCATTTTACAAGCACGAGCTGCCCGCACTGGGCTTGCTACTAGGCGCTTGCCTGGCGCAAGGGTTCGCAAGACGGCCAGCATGGCGATAGCCGCGTTCGAGTCGCCGGGATGTGGCCCATTGGGCGAAGTGGTGGAGGGGGAAGTGGTCTATCGCCATCCGCCCGTACGACGGGAAGTGCTGCCCGTACCGCATCGCACCGACCAGCGCGTTGCCCTGCTGGAAGCCTGCCTGGACGCAGACACGGCGCTGCTGCAGACTGTGGCTACATTGGGTTATGAAGGGTTGGTCATTGCCGGCTTCGGCGCTGGGCATGTTGCCGCTAGTTGGTCCGATGTGCTGGAACACCTGGCGCCCACCTTGCCCGTAGTTGTTGCCACACGCACAGGTAATGGGCCTACCGCCCGGACAACCTATGGGTTTGCGGGTGCAGAGATCGACCTGCAGAAAAAAGGCGTATACATGGCAGGGCACCTCTGCCCGTGCAAATGCCGAATATTGCTGTGGCTGTTGATTGGCACCGATAGGCGACATGAGTTGCACGACTGGTTGCACGCATGAACCATCTGCCCGCGCGGTCGTTCACGCGGGCAGCCCTTCCGGCGTTGCTGTGCTAGGGTGCACTCACTTTTGCTTCCCAGGATTCTCACCCATGCTCCCCGTACTCAGCGAAAAAGAACTCGACCGTCTCGAAGACCTGTTGATCACCTACGGCAACGACTATTCCGTGCTGAACCTGGCCGAACTCAATGGCTTTTTCACCGCGCTGGCCAGTTCGCCTGTTGCCGTCTTCCCGGAACAATGGCTACCTGCAGTGGCCGGTGGCAAGGTGCCGAAGTTCAAGAAGCCTGCGCATGAAGAAGCGTACACCGCGTTGATGTTGCGCTATGCCGATCAGGTGAAAGAGGCATTGACTGAAGACGTCGACCACTTCGAGCCGCTGTTCGAGGAAAGCGAGGGTGAGGGTGGCACTGTGATCGTCATGGAGGAGTGGTGCTTCGGCTATATGCGCGGCACCCAGATTGCTGGTTGGGGCGAGTTGCCGCCGGAGCAGGACCTATTGCTCAAGGCCATTTCGCTACACGGGCTAGAGGACAACTTCGAGCTGCTGGACCAGATGAGCGAAGCCGATATCCAGGCCTGCGTTCCGCAGGTAGTTGAGGCCGCACGTGGGCTGTTCCGGTATTTCAAGAAGCTGCACTGACCTGATAATCGTTGGCTAGCGGCCCCCGCACTTACCTGCACATCTTTTGGAAACCATTATTGCGCCCCGCGAAATTATGGTTTCCCTTGGGCACTGATTCTGCTGCCAGCCGATCCAGTGCAGCATAGGCTCCACCAGCCCATTCCGGTGCTGACCAGGAGCTAAACCCATGTCGAACCCGATCAAGCTCTACAACTTCCCCAAGTCTGGCCACGCCCATCGCATCGAGTTGATGCTCTCGCTGCTCAACCTGCCCACCGAGCTGGTGTTCGTCGACCTGGCCAAAGGCGCGCACAAGCAGCCGGATTTTCTGGCCCTCAACCCGTTCGGCCAGGTCCCGGTTATCGATGACAACGGCACGGTGATCGCCGATTCCAATGCCATCCTCGTTTACCTCGCTAAAAAGTACGACAACGGTACCTGGTTGCCCGAAGAACCTGCTGCCGCCGCCCGTGTGCAACGCTGGTTGTCGGTGGCTGCCGGCCCGCTGGCCTTTGGCCCCGCTGCTGCGCGCCTGGTGACCGTGTTCGGCGCTGCGTTCAACGCAGACGAAGTCATTGCCCGTGCCCATACCCTGCTCAAGGTGATCGACGCCGAGCTGGCCAAGGCGCCATTCCTGGCGGGCAGCTTGCCCACCATCGCCGACATCGCCAACTACTCGTACATCGCCCACGCCCCCGAAGGCAATGTGTCGCTGGAGCCCTATGCCAACGTGCGCAGTTGGCTGGCACGGATCGAATCGCTGCCGGGCTTCGTGCCCATGCCGCGTACTGTGATCGGGCTGCAGACCCAGGCCTGATACTCCGCCATCGCGAGGAACGCCACCATGCAACAGTCCCCGGACCACCGCCCCTCGCCTTGGCATGCGGGCGAGAAAACCCTGCAGGAAAAGGTCGGTGTAGCAGAGCGCATGGAGGCGTTCGGGCAAAAGGTCATTCGTGACTACATGCCCGACCAGCACCGTAGTTTCTATCACCAGTTGCCGTTCATGGTCGTCGCCAGTGTGGACGCCTTGGGTCGGCCTTGGGCCACGCTGCTGGAAGGGCCGGAAGGGTTCGTCAGCTCGCCCGACCCTCGCGTGCTGACGATCGACACCACGCTGCCAGCAGATGACCCCGCTACCCCGGGGCTGGTAGCCGGGCAGGCGGTCGGCTTGCTGGGTATCGAACTGCACAGCCGTCGGCGTAATCGCATCAACGGGCAGATCCGCCAGGCTGCAGAAGGGCAACTGCAGGTGACGGTGGAGCAGTCGTTCGGCAACTGCCCGCAGTACATCCAGTTGCGTGACTACACCCGCGTCGCCGAGCCCGCCCAGGCGCGTATCGATGCGACAACACTGGATGGCACAACCGTCAGCATGATCCAGGCCGCCGACACGTTCTTCGTCGCCAGCTATGTCGAGCAAGGCGACGGCCAGCGCGCTGTGGATGTTTCTCACCGTGGCGGCCGGCCAGGGTTCGTCAAGGTCGAGGGCAATCGGCTGATCATTCCCGACTACGCGGGCAACCTGCACTTCAACACCTTGGGCAACTTGTTGGTTAACCCCCGGGCCGGCTTGCTGTTCATCGACTTCAGCAACGGCAACGTGCTGCAGCTGTGCGGGCGTGCCGAGGTGCTGCTGGACAGCCCCGCCATCCCGGATTTCGAAGGTGCCGAGCGGCTGTGGACGCTGGAGGTGGAGCAGGTAGTGTGGCGCCCGGCGGCGGTTTCCCTGCGCTGGGCGTTCAAGGAATACGCGCCGACCAGCCTGATGACTGGCACCTGGGCCGAGGCCGACGCACGCCTGCAGCAACGCCAGCGACAGCGCCAATGGCAGGCCTGGCGTGTGCAGCGGGTGGAGCAGGAGAGCCGCGATATCCGCTCGTTCTACCTTGAGCCGCCCAGCGATAGCCGCGTGGTCTTTGCGCCAGGGCAACACATTCCGGTGCAAGTGCAGATCGACGGTGAGGCCGCGATGATCCGGACCTACAGCTTGTCGAGCGCACCCTCCGATGGCTACCTGCGTATCAGCGTAAAAGCGCAGGGCCCCGCCTCTCGGCACCTGCATGAGCGCGTCAAGCCAGGTGATGTGCTGGATGTGCGCTCGCCTATGGGCAGTTTCACGCTGGATGAACAAAGTACGCGCCCGCTTGTGCTGATTGGTGCGGGCGTGGGTATCACGCCGTTGCTGGCCATGCTGCGTGAGCAGCTGAGCAAAGGCCAGGCACGCCGCATCCATTTGTTCCATGGCTCCCGCAGCCTGGCCGACCTGCCATTCGGGCAGGAGCTTGCAAGCTTGCGGCAACAGGCTGGCGGCTTGCTGCACGTTCATCGCGCCCTCAGCCAGCCAGAAGACCATGCCGTTGCCGGGCAGGATTATGAGTTTACCGGCCGACTGGGCATCGAGCAGGTCAAGGCGACGCTGGCGCTGGACGACTACGATTTCTACCTGTGCGGCCCGGGCAGCTTTACTCAGGACCTCTATGAAGGGCTGCGCACGGTGCATGTGCCGGATGCGCGCATTCACGCTGAAGCCTTTGGCCCGTCAACGCTGCGGCGGCACACGGATGCCGGCCAGCCCACCTTGCAACAGCCGCCTGCGGCCAGCGAGCCAGTGCCGGTGTACTTCGCGGCGTCGGCCAAGGAGGCGCGCTGGGCTCCAGGCAGCGGCACCCTGCTGGAACTGGCCGAGGCGCGGGGGCTGGCGCCGGAGTTCAGTTGCCGGGGTGGGTCGTGCGGTACCTGCAAGACCAGGCTGGTGAGCGGCCAGGTGCATTACCCGAACCCACCGGCAGAGCTGCCGGAGGCGGGGTCGGTGCTGATCTGTTGTGCGGTGCCGGCGCAGGTGGAGGAGGGGATACAGGCCCTGGTGCTGGATATCTGATATCCCTGTCCCGGCCTCATCGCCGGCAAGCCAGCTCCCACTGGGATCGCACATACCTTGAGTTCCATGCGGTCGAGGTGGTAGCTGGCTTGCCGGCGATGAGGCCAAGGCAGGCAGCACAAAACGCCCCGGATGTCCGATAATCCCGGCACCGCAAATACCCAGGAGCCCGCATGGACCAGATCCACCTGATGAAGGTGTTTGTCGCGGTAGGTGAGCTGGAAAGCTTCGCCGCCGCCGCCCGCCGCCTGGACATCTCACCGGCCGCCGTCACCCGCGCCGTCAGCGCTTTGGAAGACCAGCTTGGGGTCAAGCTGCTGCTGCGTACCACCCGCAGCGTGCGCCTGACCGAAGCTGGCGGCCGCTACCTGGAAGACACCCGGCATATCCTCGCCAGCATCCACGAGGCCAACGAAGCGGCCGCCGGCATCAACGCCACCCCCAAAGGCGACCTGGCCGTTACCGCCCCGATCCTGTTCGGCAAAAAGTTCGTCATGCCGTGTATCGTCCGCTACCTGCAGCAGTACCCGGACGTCGATGTTTCCGCCTACTTCCTCGACCGTGTGGTGAACATGGTCGAGGAGGGCATGGATGTGGCCGTACGCATCGGCCCGTTGCCCGACTCCGGGTTGAAGGCATTGCGGGTCGGCAGGGTGCGGCGCATGTTGTGTGCGTCCCCCGACTACCTGGCACGCCATGGCGTGCCGAAGCATCCCTCGGACCTGGCCGGGCATGCGGTGATCGGCACCACCAACCTGTCGCCCCGGGCGGGCTGGCGCTTTGGGATGACAGAAGAGCCAACCCTGGTGCGCATGAAGCCGCGCCTGACGGTGACCAGCAATGACGGGGCGATCGCTGCCGCTAGTGGCGGGCTGGGGATTGCCCGGCTGTTGTCGTACCAAGTGGCCGATGAGCTGGCCAGTGGGCAATTGCAGGTGATCCTGGCCGAGTACGAGGAGGCGCCCTGGCCCATCCATGTGTTGCATCGCGAGAGCAAGTACGGCTCTGCCAAGGTCAGGGCCTTCATCGACATGCTGGCGCAGGCGCTGCGGGCGCAGCAGTTGGATTGAGATCGTACAACACAGGGTGAAACATTCAGAAATAATAAGTGTTGTACGACGACCTATGACGTGCCACTCTTTCGCCTGAAACAATTTGTCGCAAATACCGCTGCCGGTGTTCGCGACAATCGCTCGCCACACTAAAAACAAGAAACTCAGGTGAACCATGAAGATGAAAGGCATCCGTTGGTGGATGGTCAGCCTTGTCACGGCTGGGCTCGTCGTCAACTACCTCGCCCGCAACACCCTCTCGGTGGCCGCCCCCACCTTGATGACCGACCTCTCCATCAGTACCGAGCAATACGCCAAGATCGTTGCCAGTTGGCAGGTGTGCTACGCCCTCATGCAGCCGGTAGCCGGCTGGTTCATCGATTTCATCGGCACCAAGCTGGGCTTTGCCGTGTTTGCCATGGCCTGGTCGCTGGCCTGTGCTGGCGCGGCCCTGGCCACCGGTTGGCAGAGCATGGCCTTCATGCGCGGGCTGCTGGGCATGACCGAAGCCGCCGGCTTGCCGGCTGGGGTCAAGGCAACCACCGAGTGGTTCCCGGCCAAGGAGCGCTCGGTGGCGATCGGCTGGTTCAATATCGGCTCGTCGCTTGGCGCCTTGCTGGCACCGCCGCTGGTGGTGTGGGCGATCCTGCACAGTGGCTGGCAGCTGGCATTCGTGATCGTTGGTGTATCCGGCATTGTCTGGACCCTGCTGTGGATGCTGTTGTACAAGCACCCGCGTGACCAGAAGCGCCTGAGTGATGAGGAGCGCGACTACATCCTGGCCGGGCAGGAAGCGCACTTCAAACAGGACAGCCGCGAGAAGGGCGCGTGGAAGCGTATCTTCAAGGCCCGTAACTTCTATGCCATCGCTTCGGCGCGGATCCTCTCCGAGCCCGCCTGGCAAACCTTCAACGCCTGGATTCCGCTGTACCTGATGACCGAGCGGCACATGAACATCAAGGAAGTGGCGATGTTCGCCTGGCTGCCGTTCCTGGCTGCCGATATCGGCTGTGTGCTGGGCGGGTATCTGAGCCCGCTGTTCCACCGCTACTTCAAGGTATCGCTGTTCACCTCGCGCAAGATGGTGCTGGTGTTCGGTGCCAGTTGCATGATCGGCCCGGCCTGCATCGGCCTGGTGGAAAGCCCGTATATGGCGATCCTGTTGCTGTGCATTGGCGGGTTTGCCCACCAGACACTGTCGGGGGCGCTGTACTCCATCACCTCGGACTCGTTCAGCAAGGACCAGGTGGCCACAGCGACGGGCATGGGTGGCATGTGTGGGTACTTGGGGGCGGCGGTGTTTACCCTGGTGTTCGGCATTCTGGTCACGCAGATTGGTTACAGCCCGCTGTTTGTGGTGCTGGCGGCGTTCGATATCGTGGCAGCAGTGCTGGTGTGGAAGGTGGCGCGGGAGGTGCGTGGCGAGCCTTCGGTCACGCCGATGGCGAACCCGACCGGGGCATTGGCATAAGGCTTGAAATTTAGGGGCCGCTTTGCGGCCCATCGCCGGCAAGCCAGGCTCCCACAGGTACTGCACAAGGCTGGAGGCCTATCCGGTCGGGTGGGAGCTGGCTTGCCGGCGATGGGCTGCGCAGCAGCCCCAATCAAGGCAACACAATCAAAGGGCTCGATACTGCATCCTGAACCCCAAGCTCATTCCTTCCCCCCGCTGCAACAACCGCAACCCCGGCCGCCCTGGCAGGTGATGCGCATTGACCGGGTGGCTTACCGGTTCAAAGCAGAAAAAACCTTGCCCCTGCGGGCAAAACAGCAAGAAGTGCTCAGCCCCGCTGGCACTGCACGCCAGTCGATAACCCGCGCTTGGCTGTTCGATCACACACTCTCCCGGCCAGCCACTGAAGGCGTGATCGACCACCGTCTCGGGCAAACGCCCCAAGGCATTGAAACACCACTGCTCAGGCACCTCGGCCTGGTACGACGGCAACCGCCCGTCCTCCGCCAGCCATACCTTGCGCGCCACTGCATATAGCTGGGTATCGGGATACCGCGGGAAGTAAGGATGCAACCCCAACCCATACCAGGTAGCCGGTTCATCCAGGTGCGTCACATGCAGGTCCAGGCTCAGGCAGCCATCCTGCAGGTGCACATCCAGCGTGGCTTGGTAGGCAAACGGCACTGCACTGTCCAGCGTCAACCGGGCCCGTCGTTCACTGTGGTGTTCTACCTGCCAGGCCTGTTGCCAGGCACTGCCATGAATCGGGTAGGTGTCGTGCCCGGTATTGGGCACAAGCGTCTGCCAGCCATCCGGCCGGGCAAAGCCACCCTCGGCAATGCGGTTGGACCATGGCGCCAGCGGGTAACAGGCCAGGCGTCGCGGGGTGCCACTGGCCAGCGCGGCCGGGTCAGAATGGCGTAGCAGTGCTTGCCCGGTTGCTTTCACTTCCCAGTTCACCAGGCTGGCGCCCAGTTCCGGCGCCAGGCTCAGGCGGGTCAGGTGGTCTTGCAGGTGCAGTTCGGTCACAGCCATTCAAGGCTCCTTTCAAATGAACAATCAACTGGCCCGACGGTAGGTGAGCAGCACGATGCCGCACACCACCACGGCACCGCCGAGTAATTGCAGGGTGCCGAGCTGCTGGTCGAGCAAGGCCCAGCCCAGCAGCAGTGTGGCGATGGGCTCGACGTTCATCACCGGTGCGTTCTGCGCCATGTTCAGCCTTGGCACACACACAAACAGCAAGGTGAAGGCCAGGCCATACAGCACCACCAGGCTGGCTAAAGCCACCCAGCCACTGCTGCTGCCAGGCAGTGACAGACCGGACGGCATCACGCCGCTTGCGCCTGCAACCAGCATGCTGGAGAACACGATCAGCAAGGTCAGCAGGCTGCGCACGGGGCCGCGCACGCTGGCCAGTTTGTGGTCGGTGATCCACAAGGCGCAGGCGAAGGCACAGGCGGCGCCGAAGGCCAGGCCGACCCCTAGCGCCCAGTGCGGGTTGGCCGTGCCGCTGTCGGCAAGGCGTGCCGGCACATCCAGCGCCAGCACCAGGCCGCACAGGATCAGGCCCATGAACAGCACGGTGCGGCCGGTCGGGCGTGCGCCGCCCAGCGCCCAGGTGAGCAGCGCCAGCAGCATCGGGAAGGTGTTGCCCACCAGCAGCGCCAGGGCTACCGGAATGCGCGCCACCGCCGAGTACAGGCACAGGCTTTGGGTGGCGATCAGCAGGCCCAGCAGCAGCTGCCAGTGCCGGGTGCCTGCGGGCAGGCCCAGCGCCTGGCGTTGCCACAACAGCAGGCAGGCCAGTACCAGCAAGGTGATGCCTGAGCGGCAGAGAATCGCCAGCAGCACGCCGGTGCCGTCATCGAAGGCGATGCGCGCGGCGATGTGGTTGCCGGCGAATGAACAGGCCAGCAGGGCGAGCAGGGCGATGGCCAGTTTGCGCGGGAATAGAGGTACAGCGGAGGAGGGAACAGCCATGTGCAGGATCCATTTGCAGAAAGAACCAGAGGGCTGCTTTGCAGCCCATCGCCGGCAAGCCAGCTCCCACAGGGCTTGCGCAGGGCTGGAAGGCTGCACAATCCTGTGGGAGCTGGCTTGCCGGCGATGGGGCGCAGAGCGGCCCCGATTGCCGTTACAGCACCACGCTAGGCAGCCACAGCGAGATCGCAGGTATGTAAGTCACCGCCATCAGCACCAGGAACAGCGCCAGATAGAACGGCAGCAGCGCCTTCACTGTCGACTCGATGCTTACCTTGCCGATGGCCGAGCCCACGAACAGCACGGCGCCCACCGGTGGTGTTATCAGCCCGATCCCCAGGTTCACCAGCATGATCATGCCGAAGTGCACCGGGTCCACACCAATACCGGTAATCACCGGCAGCAGGATCGGCGTAAGGATCAGGATCAGCGGCGCCATGTCCATCACCGTGCCCAGCAGCAACAGCATGAAGTTGATGCACATCAGGATCACGTAGCGGTTGTCCGACAGGGTCAGGAACGCCGTGGTGATCTTCGACGGGATCTGCATCAGCGTCATCACGTAGCCGAAGCTGGCGGCAAAGCCGATCAGGATCATCACGATGGAGATGGTCCGTACCGTGCGGTGCATCAGTTTGGGCAGGTCGCGCCACTTGTAGTCGCGGTAGATGAACATGGTCACGAAGAATGACCACACCACCGCCACGGCTGCCGATTCGGTCGCGGTGAACACGCCCGACAGGATGCCGCCGAGGATGATGACCATGGCCATCAGGCCCCACAGCGCCTCACCGGCAATCTTCAACGCCTGGCGCAGCGGGATCACTTCGCCTTTGGGGTAGTTGCGCTTTTTCGCGAAGATAAGGCACAGCCCCATCATGACTGCGCTCAGCAGCAACCCAGGCATCACACCCGCCATGAACAGCGAGGCAATGGATACCGTGCCCCCCGCCGCCAGCGAGTACAGCACCGAATTGTGGCTGGGCGGGGTCAGCAGCGCCTGTACCGAGCCACTGACGGTCACGGCGGTGGAGAATTCACGCGGGTAGCCTTTGCGCTCCATCTCCGGGATCAGTACCGAGCCCACCGAGGCGGTGTCGGCCACCGACGAGCCGGAAATCGCGCCGAAGAAGGTCGAGGCCATGATGTTGACCAGCGACAGGCCGCCACGCACGAAGCCCACCAGCACCCCGGCAAAGGCCACCAGCCGCCGTGACATACCGCCTTCGGCCATGATCGCGCCGGCCAGGACGAAGAAAGGAATGGCCAGCAGCGAGAACTTGTTAACCCCACTGGCCACCTGGATCATCATCGCCTGCAGCGGGATGTCGATCCACCAGGCGCCGATCAACGCCGACAGGCCCAGAGCGTAGGCCACCGGCATGCCCAGCAGGATGAGTGCGATGAAACTGCCCAACAGAATGAACGCATCCATTTATGCCGCTCCTTCGCTTTCTTCTACGTGGTCGAAACGCACCACCTTGCGGTGGCTCTGGTCGCCCATCAGGAGTTTTTCCAGCACAAAGACCAGGGTCAGCACGCCACCGACCGGGATCGGCGCATAGGTCATGCCCACCCGCACACCCGGCAGGGATGCCAGAAACTGGTTCCAGGTAGTGATGCACAGCTTGGTGCCGTAGTAGGTCATGAACACGCACACCAGAATCATCAGTACTTGCACCAGAAGCGCGACCATGCTGCGCTGCAGCGGTGGCAGGCGATCGGTGATCATCGCCACCGCCATGTGCGCCCCGGCCCGGTAGCTGGCAGCGGCGCCGACGAACGTGAACATCACCATCAGCAGGATGGCCACCGGCTCCGGCCAGCTGGAGCCGGTACCGAGCACGTAACGGGCAAAGATGCCCCAGGGAATGATCAGCGTCATGGTCAGGATCGACAGGCCGGCGATCCAGATACAGGCGCGGTACAGCGTGTCGTTCACACGCAGGAAGAGGTTTTTCATGGGCATCACCAAAGCGGCAGGGCGGCGGGCGCCGCACTGCCGAGGTCGATTGGGCTGGGGCCGCTGTTACTGGACGGCGTCGATACGCTTCATCAGGTCGGCGTACGGCGCGCCGTATTTTTCCCGTACGGAGGCGGTGGCGTCATAGAACGGCTTCTTGTCGACGGTAATGAACTCGACACCAGCGGCCTTGAGCTTCTCTTCGCTGGCGGCAGACTTGGCATCCCACAGCGCGCGCTCTTCCATCTGTGCTTCACGCGCCACCTTCTTCACCAACGCCTGCTGCTCGGGGCTGAGCTTGTTCCAGGTGGTCTTGGACATCACTACAGGTTCCGGCAGGATCAGGTGCCCGGTCAGGGTGTAGTACTTGGCGCTCTGGAAGTGGTTGTGCTCAAGCAGGGTGGGCGGGTTGTTCTCGGCGCCATCGATCACGCCGGTTTGCAGGGCGCTGAAGATTTCCCCGGTGTCCATGGCGATGCCGTTGCCGCCCATGGCGTTCATCATGTCGATGAACAGCGGGTTGCCCTGTACGCGAATCTTCATGCCCTTGAGGTCTTCCAGGCTGCGTACCGGTTTTTTCGTATAGATGCTGCGTGAGCCGCCGTCCATCCAGGCCAGGGCCACCAGGTTGAAATCGGAGTTGGTGATCTTGTCGAGGATCTCCTGGCCGATCTCGCCGTCGATGATCTTGCGCATGTGATCATGGTCGCGGAACACGAACGGCATGTTGAACACGTTCACATCCGGCACCACCGGGCCGACGATGCCCAGGCTGACGCGGGTCATCTGCACCGCACCGATCTGCGCCTGTTCGATCACTTCCTTTTCCGAGCCCAGCACACCGCCGGCGAACATCTTGAAGGTGATGTCGCCGTTACTGGCCTGCTCGAGTTTTTTGCCCATGTTCTGCTCGGCGACCACGGTCGGGTAGCCGGCCGGGTGGATTTCGGCGAACTTGATGTCCAGTGCCGAGGCGGGCATGGCCACGCTGAAGGCGAACGGGAGTACGGCAAGGAGCAGCTTGCGTTTGAACGTCATGATGAAACTCCGTGGTTTTTATTATCCGGTTTCGTGCGTGCAAGTGTGGGTGCGGCAGAGGGCGTCAGCCCCGGTAGGTAGGTTCCTCCAGGCCCTTGGTGTCAGGGTTGAGGGCAAATACCCCGCCCGCCAGGGGCTGGTCACTGAGGTCTGTGCCTGTGGGGCGGATCGAGGTGACGTACAGGGTGTCGAGGTTGGCGCCGCCGAAGGCGCACATTGCCGGCTTTTTCACCGGCACGCTCAGCGAGCGGTCGAGGCGGCCGTCAGGGGTGAAGCGGTGGATCTGCCCGGCGTCATTGCCGCAGATCCAGTAGCAGCCGTCCTGGTCGATTGCTGCGCCATCGGGGCGGCCTGGGTAGCCGCGCATGTCGACGAACAGCCGCTTGTTGTATGGCGTGCCGCTGTCGATGTCGTAGTCGAAAGCCCAGATCTTCTGCACGTTGGGGTGCGAGTCGGACAGGTACATGCGCGTGCCGTCGGGGCTGAAGGCCAGGCCGTTGGGTACGATCATGCCATCTTGCTGCAGGTGCAGCTGGCCTTCTCCATCATGCCGGTACAGCGCACCCACGTGGGCACCTTGCTGCATGTCCAGCAGCATGGTGCCGGCCCAGAAGCGGCCCTGGCGGTCGCAGCGGCCATCGTTGAAGCGCATGCCGGCCTGGGCGTGCGGCACGCTGCTGAGCAGACGGCTATCAAGGCTGCCGTCGGGCTTGGCCTGGAGCTGGAAGATGCCGCTTTCCATGCCAGCGACCCAGCCCTGGCCGCTGCGGGCGATGCAGGCCAGCATCTCGTCGCCCTGCCAGACCTGGTGCTTGCCATCGGCCGCCTGCCAGCGGTGCAACTGACGGGCGGGAATATCGACCCAGTACAGGGCCTGTTCGCTGGTGTGCCACACGGGGCTTTCGCCGGTGCCGTTGCGGGCGTCGACAATCAGTTCGCAGTTCATGGTCGTGCCTCCTGGCGTGCGTGGGTTCAGTTGAACGGGCCGGCCACGGCGAAGGCGCCGCCCTGGTAGACCATGCTCGGGTCATCGGCGGGGGGCGCCGGTTGGGCTTCCACAGCGGCGCGGAAGCGCTCGGAGCTGTCCTTGGGCTCATACCCAAGGTGCTCGGCATAGCGGTTGTCCCACCACACGGTGCGGTTATCGGAGGCGCCGTAGACAATGGTGTGGCCAACGTCGGGCGTGAACAACCCGCGCTCGATCAGTTGCACCAGATCGTCGTAGCTCAGCCAGGTGCAGAGCATGCGCGGGTTCTGGGGCTGGGGGAATGACGAGCCGATGCGAATGCTGACGGTCTCGATGCCGTAGCGGTCGAAGTAGAAACTGGCGACATCCTCGCCGTAGCACTTGGACAGCCCATAGTAACTGTCGGGGCGCCGCGGGGAGTGGGCGTCGATGCGCTCATCCTGGCGGTAGAAACCGATGGTGTGGTTGGAGCTGGCGAAGATGATGCGCTTCACGCCATGCTTGCGTGCGGCTTCGTAAACATGGAACACGCCGCAGATGTTTGGCCCGAGGATGTCTTCGAAAGAATGCTCGGTGGACACGCCGCCGAAGTGGATGATGGCATCCACGCCTTCGACCAAGGCATGTACCGCAGCCTTGTCGGCCAGGTCGCAGGTGATGACTTCTTCATGTGGGCCCGCAGCAGGGGCCATTTCGCTGATGTCGGAAAGGCGCAGGACCTCGGCGTAGCCTTGCAGGCGTTCGCGAAGGACCTTGCCCAGGCCGCCTGCGGCTCCGGTGAGCAGCAGGCGATTGAGGGGGGTAGTGGTCATGGCCGGCTCTTGTTGTTAATTGTTGTAGGTTGTCGTATGACTTTGCTGATTATTGGCGGTGGGTTCGGCTGTTGTCAATGAGGCCTGCGTCTCTTTATGGCCTGTCAGGGCCCTATCGCCGGCAAGCCAGCTCCCACAGATACTCCACTTGGCTGGAAATTACCGCGGCCTGGTGGGAGCTGGCTTGCCGGCGATGGGGCGCAAAGCGGCCCTAATTTCAATCAGTGCCGGGCTTCTCGGTTACAAGAGCGATAACGGGTAATTGAAGATCAACCGGTTCTCATCGAACTCGTTATTGCTGTAATCCCGCCGAATCGACGAATTTCGCCATTTCACGCTCAGGTCCTTGAACGCCCCGCTCTGGATCACGTACGCCAGCTCCGTCTCACGCACCCACTCCTTGCCATCGGTCACCCCCCCACTATGCACATCGCGCCCGCTGATGTAGCGGTTCATCAGGGTCAACCCCGGTACCCCGACGGTGACAAAGTTGAAGTCATGACGCACCTGCCACGAGCGCTCGTTGGCATTGTCGAAGCTGGAGTTGTAACTGTCGTTGGCCAAGGTCCCGCCACTGGTGCCGTTGACCCGCATCCAGGTATCGCCATCCACTTTCTGCAAACCCACCCAGAAGGTGCTGCCGCCGTACTTGGCCGAGAACATCCCCGAGTAGGTCTTGTTGTCCAGTTCGCCGGCGCGTTCGGAGCCGTCCTCATCGCCATGGAAGTAGCCCAGGTTCGCACCCAAGGTCCAGTCACCCACCGGCTGGCTGTGGCTCAGTTGCAGGTATTGCTGCTGGTACACGTCCTTCAGCACCGCATTCCACAGCCCTACCAGCGTGCGGTCCTGGTTGAACTTGTACTCGCCGCCGACGAAGTTGAACCGGTCCGACACGCCAGCGCCGTAGCTCATGTCTTCCATGCTGGCGTCGTTACGCGGGCTGTTGCCGCGGAACTGGCCGCCGTACAGGGTGAGCCCTGCGATTTCATTGGAGGTGACCTGCCCGCCACGGAACGTCTGCGGCAACGAGCGTCCGTCGTCCGAACGCAGAATCGGCAGCACCGGCATCCACTCACCGATCTTCAGCTCGGTCTTGGAGATCCGCGCCTTGCCCGCCACTGCCAGGCGCCCATAGTCATCTGCCGGCTTGCCATCGTCATGGCGCGGCAGCAACGCCGTGCCATAGGTACCGCCGCCGCCATCGAGCTTGACCGACCACAGCCCCAGCACATCCACGCCAAACCCGACCGGGCCTTCGGTGAACCCTGAACGGGCATCGAGAATGAAGCTTTGTGTCCACTCCTCGGCCTTGCTCTGCGGGTTGCTGGGGTTGGTGAAGTTGCGGTTGATGTAGAAGTTGCGCAGCCCGAGGGTGGCCTTGCTGTCCTCGACAAAGCCCGCAGCCAGGCTGGTGCCCGGCAGGCCGGCGATGACCCCGGCGCCAAGCAGGGCGAAGGGCAGGGTGTGGCAGATTTTCATTATTGTTGTGCTCCCGAAGGGTGTGGCAGCCCGTCCACCGGGCACGCACAAGCGGCCTGCGGCAGGGGCGGGTAGTTAACGGGCCGGTCAGGGCCAGGGGTGAATGCGCGGTAACCCGTCGCTACGTACTGGCAGGTGTACGCGGGCTGGCCGGGCGAAGAGGGGTATGCAACAGACGTGGGTGGAGCGGGATGGGTGTCGACATGGGATCGTCCACTGATTGTTGTTCTTGTTATGTGTTGTCGTACAACTGTGGGCGATTATTATCAAGTGGGAGGTGAGCTGTCAACGGCTGATAGCTGAGCAGGTAGGGTCCCAGTTGCTGCATTCCACGCGCCGTACGCGGGACATGATTTACAAATCAAATCCGATTGACTGTGGACCCTGCCGCTAGCCTGCGCTATCTTCAGATCTGGCCTCGCCCTCGACCACGTAGACTGGCATGTCCAGTCCCGGCATCCTCGTTGGTGCCGTACCCCTCCTGTCGGCGTGGGCGGGGCCTCTTCCTTTTTCGCAACGCTCATCGGCTAATATCGAGCGCTCCCTGGCGCCACGGCCGCCAGCTCCCTTGGCAAATCTCCCCTGCTACGCGATTCCCTGTAGGAGCGGCCTTGTGCCGCGAAAGGGCCGCACAGCGGCCCCGGCAATATCACAGGTGCGGAGTTTTGGGGCCGCTGCGCGACATAAGGCATCTCCTACGGCGATTACGCGAGCTGCTCAGCAGCTCTGCTTATGTGGGGTTCACCCGCGAAGAGGCCAGCACAGGCAAAGCTGTCCGCTCACCCCTAGGCTCACTCCACCAATAAAAAAGGCTGCCAATCGGCAGCCTCCTCGATGTTCAGCCCGGACAATCAGTCCCAGCTCAAAGCACCACCCGTCTGATACTCAATCACACGGGTCTCAAAGAAGTTTTTCTCTTTCTTCAAGTCCATGATCTCACTCATCCATGGGAACGGGTTGGTAGTCCCTGGATATTCTTCTTTCAGGCCAATCTGGGTCAAACGACGGTTGGCGATGAACTTGAGGTAGTCCTCCATCATCGCTGCGTTCATGCCCAGTACACCGCGTGGCATGGTGTCACGGGCGTATTCGATCTCCAGCTGGGTCCCTTGCAGGATCATCTGGGTCGCTTCTTCCTTCATCGCCGCGTCCCACAGGTGCGGGTTTTCGATCTTGATCTGGTTGATCACGTCGATACCGAAGTTCAGGTGCATCGACTCGTCACGCAGGATGTACTGGAACTGCTCGGCAACGCCGGTCATCTTGTTGCGGCGGCCCATGGACAGGATCTGGGTGAAGCCGCAGTAGAAGAAGATGCCTTCCAGTACGCAGTAGTAGGCGATCAGGTTGCGCAGCAGCTCTTTGTCGGTTTCGACGGTGCCGGTGTTGAATTCCGGGTCGGAGATGGCGCGGGTGTACTTCAGGCCCCAGGCGGCTTTTTTAGCGACCGACGGGATCTCGTGGTACATGTTGAAGATCTCGCCTTCATCCATGCCCAGCGACTCGATGCAGTACTGGTAGGCGTGGGTGTGGATCGCCTCTTCAAAGGCCTGGCGCAGGATGTACTGGCGGCACTCCGGGTTGGTGATCAGGCGGTACACGGCCAGGGCCAGGTTGTTGGCAACCAGCGAGTCGGCGGTGGAGAAGAAGCCCAGGTTACGCATGACGATGCGACGCTCGTCTTCGGTCAGGCCGTCCTGGCTCTTCCACAGGGCGATGTCGGCGGTCATGTTGACCTCTTGCGGCATCCAGTGGTTGGCGCAGCCGTCCAGGTACTTCTGCCAGGCCCAGTCGTATTTGAACGGTACCAGCTGGTTGAGGTCGGCGCGGCAGTTGATCATGCGCTTTTCATCTACGGCAACGCGGGCCGAGGAGCCTTCCAGCTCGGCCAGGCCTTCGGCAACGTCCAGGGCGTCGAGGGCAGCCTTGGCACGTTTGACGGCTTCGGAGTCAGAAGCGGTGGCCGCACGGGCTTCCAGGGCGGCGGCACCACCGGCGCTGTCGAGCTTGTCGAGGGTGGCGGCGGCAGCGGCCTGCGCAGGGGTGTTGCCTTTGGCGGCTACTTCGCCGTCTTCTTTGTCGAATTCGTCCCAGCTCAGCATGGTTTGGCTCCTGCTTGAGGGTCGCCCTGGGGCAACCGGTTGGATTTTAAGAATGTGATGCCTGACGCAAGGCCGTAACGGCGAATGGACAGCTCGAGAGGCTGACTCTCGTTTACATCTGAATGTGTTCTGGCTTGTACCTGGCCAGGCCTCGGGGAGGGGCCAGGACAATGAATGGTGCTCTTTTCAGAGGGCGCAAAGTATACCGGAATTCACCTTCGATCGGGGCGCATGTGTTGCGGGCGAGGGTAACTTTTTCGACCGGTTTTGCGTGCGTCCGTTCACGAAATGGCTGTGTTCATCTACGGGGGGAGAGTGTAGCGCTAACCTATATCTTGTGCCAGTTTAAATTTATGACACACTATATAGTGTTTTTGAGGGTTTTATGATGCGTGTCCGGGCCTCATCGCCGGCAAGCCAGCTCCCACAGGCACCGCGCCTGACCGCAGGGCGATGCAGTACCTGTGGGAGCTGCCTTGCCGGCGATGAGGCGGGGGCAGGCAACACTAGCAGCGGTGGCTGCGCAGCGTTTCGACGATATGCGTCTGGGGGTGTTTGCGTGCGACTTCTACCGAGGTAAAACGGCCGGTTTCAGCATTGCGACCAATCTTGCGAGTTGCCACTTTTTTCCGCGCCATGGGCTTGCGTCCTTTATAGAGAGGTTTTGTCCTTTTACCGAACCGCATACGCAGCGGGAAAAGGGCAGGGCTTCTCAGTGACGCGGATACAAAAATGCCGCGCGGGGCACCTGTAGGCACCCCGCGCGGCATTCAGGCCTTACTGGCAGGCTTCGCAGTCAGGCTCGTCGATCGCGCAGGCCTTTGGCACTGGCGCTGGGCCGGCTGCCTGGACCGGGGCGCTGTCGCCGCCGCTGGAAACGGCGTTGAGCTTGCCGGTGTTGATGGTCGACTTCTCGGTGCTGGTCGCAGCCAGGGCACGGAGGTAGTAGGTGGTTTTCAGGCCACGGTACCAGGCCATGCGGTAGGTCACGTCCAGCTTCTTGCCCGAGGCGCCCGCGATGTACAGGTTCAGCGATTGAGCTTGGTCGATCCACTTCTGGCGACGGGAAGCTGCGTCGACAATCCACTTGGTCTCGACTTCGAACGCGGTGGCGTACAGGTCTTTCAGCTCTTGCGGGATACGCTCGATCTGCTGCACCGAACCGTCGTAGTACTTCAGGTCGTTGATCATGACCGAGTCCCACAGGCCGCGGGCCTTCAAGTCACGGACCAGGTACGGGTTGATCACGGTGAACTCGCCCGACAAGTTCGATTTCACGTACAGGTTCTGGTAGGTCGGCTCGATCGACTGCGACACGCCGGTGATGTTGGCGATGGTCGCGGTTGGCGCGATGGCCATGATGTTCGAGTTACGAATACCTTTTTGTACGCGAGCACGCACCGGCGCCCAGTCCAGGGTCTCGTTCAGGTCGACGTCGATGTACTTCTGGCCACGGGCCTCGATCAGGATCTGTTGCGAATCCAGCGGCAGGATGCCTTTGGACCACAGCGAACCCTGGAAGGTCTCGTACGCGCCACGCTCGTCGGCCAGGTCGCAGGATGCCTGGATCGCGAAGTAGCTGACCGCTTCCATCGACTTGTCGGCGAACTCGACGGCAGCGTCGGAACCGTAGGCGATGTGCTGCAGGTACAGTGCGTCCTGGAAGCCCATGATGCCCAGGCCGACCGGGCGGTGCTTGAGGTTCGAGTTACGCGCCTGCGGCACCGAGTAGTAGTTGATGTCGATCACGTTGTCGAGCATGCGCACAGCCGTGTTCACGGTACGTTGCAGCTTGGCGGTGTCCAGCTTGCCATCATTGATGTGGTTTGGCAGGTTGATGGAGCCCAGGTTGCAGACCGCGATCTCGTCCTTGTTGGTGTTCAAGGTGATCTCGGTGCACAGGTTCGAGCTGTGGACCACGCCCACGTGCTGCTGCGGCGAACGCAGGTTGCACGGGTCCTTGAAGGTCAACCACGGGTGGCCGGTCTCGAACAGCATCGACAGCATCTTGCGCCACAGGTCTTTGGCCTGGATGGTCTTGAACACCTTGATCTTGTTGTACTCGGTCAGGGCTTCGTAGTACTCGTAGCGCTCTTCGAATGCCTTGCCGGTCAGGTCGTGCAGGTCTGGCACTTCCGAAGGCGAGAACAGGGTCCACTTGCCGTCATCGAAGACACGCTTCATGAACAGGTCAGGGATCCAGTTGGCGGTGTTCATGTCGTGGGTACGACGGCGGTCATCACCGGTGTTCTTGCGCAGCTCGATGAACTCTTCGATGTCCAGGTGCCAGGTTTCCAGGTAGGCACAGACGGCGCCCTTGCGCTTGCCACCCTGGTTGACGGCAACGGCAGTGTCGTTGACCACTTTCAGGAACGGTACGACGCCTTGGGACTTGCCGTTGGTGCCCTTGATGTAGGAACCCAGTGCACGCACAGGGGTCCAGTCGTTGCCCAGGCCACCGGCGAATTTCGACAGCATCGCGTTGTCGTGGATCGCGTGGTAGATGCCCGACAGGTCGTCCGGCACGGTGGTCAGGTAGCAGCTGGACAGCTGCGGGCGCAGGGTACCGGCGTTGAACAGGGTCGGGGTCGAGGCCATGTAGTCGAAGGACGACAACAGGTTGTAGAACTCGATCGCACGGGCTTCCTTGTCTTTCTCTTCCAGCGCCAGGCCCATGGCCACACGCATGAAGAACACCTGCGGCAGCTCGAAGCGCACGCCATCCTTGTGGATGAAGTAGCGGTCGTACAGGGTCTGCAGGCCCAGGTAGGTGAACTGTTGGTCGCGCTCGTGGTTGATCGCCTTGCCCAGTTTTTCCAGGTCGAAGTCGGCCAGGGCCGGGTTCAGCAGCTCGAACTCGATACCTTTGGCGATGTAGGCCGGCAGGGCCTTGGCGTACAGGTCAGCCATCTCGTGGTGGGTGGCGCTGTCGGCAACGCTGAGGAAGCCCAGGCCTTCGGCACGCAGGGTGTCCATCAGCAGGCGGGCGGTCACGAACGAGTAGTTCGGCTCGCGCTCGACCAGGGTACGGGCGGTCATCACCAGGGCGGTGTTGACGTCCTTGATGGCCACGCCGTCGTACAGGTTCTTCAGGGTTTCGCGCTGGATCAGGTCGCCATCGACTTCAGCCAGGCCTTCGCAGGCTTCGCTGATGATGGTGTTCAGGCGGGCCATGTCGAGCGGCGCCAGGCTGCCGTCAGCCAGGGTGATGCGGATGCTCGGGTGCGGCTCGACCACGGCGTCGGTGTTGGCGCGGGTGGCGCGCTCTTTGGCGCGCTGGTCGCGGTAGATCACGTAGTCGCGGGCAACTTTCTGCTCGCCGGCGCGCATCAGGGCCAGTTCTACCTGGTCCTGGATTTCTTCGATGTGGATGGTGCCACCCGATGGCATGCGACGTTTGAACGTGGCGGTAACCTGTTCGGTCAGGCGCGCGACGGTGTCGTGGATGCGCGACGAGGCGGCGGCGGTACCGCCTTCAACTGCAAGGAACGCCTTGGTGATGGCAACGGTGATCTTGTCGTCGGTGTAGGGGACGACAGTGCCGTTACGCTTGATCACGCGCAGTTGGCCAGGGGCAGTGGCGGCCAGATCCTGGTTGGAATCGGCGGACTGCGGCACCTTGGCCTGCGGGTTCTCGCGAGTTGTGTCGGTTTGCATGGGTGGGTGTCTCCACAGTTTCTATATTGTTCAGGCGCCTTTTGGGCGCCCACCGTTCCGTCCACTTGCTCGATGGCCCGGCGGGGATGCGCAATGCATACGCATCCGCCCGCACGGGCGTACCGACTTCGGGACAGACTCAGGAATAAGGGGCAATAGCTTGCCGCTCCCTGGCCGAAGTCAAAGGTTTTGGGCTTGGCCCAAAAACTGTTGCTGATGGATGCCAGGCCTGGCCTGCAACACCCATACCCGAACAAGGCCCTGGAAGGGCTTGCCTCGGTCGCCTCCGCAGGAGCGGTTTGGCTGCTGAAATCACCTGAAGTTCAGCTCGTAAAATCGCTTGATTTTGCGGGTTGACTTTTGTGTGTGATTTTGCACGAACCCCTATATGTAGTGGTTCGCTGCGTTCGGGATACAAGATAATGCGGTATTGGGGGCTTTGCAAGGCGAGCACCTGTGGATAACTTGTGCGTACTTTGTGAGTGAATGGTGGGTATTCGCTGTAGGCCTTGTGCCAAGTGGTTTGCAGTATTTTTCTGCGCCTTGCTGCCCCCGGGCAGTTTTTTTCGGGCGCGAACCCTATCACAAAAAACGGTTCAGTCGAGGGGGCTACGGGCGGGTTGGCAGCGCCGGAGGTGCTACTGAGTATCCTGGGGGGATGTTGCCTTTTGGTTAAAGGGTTATGTTCCCTGTACCGGCCCCTTCGCAGCACAAGGCCGGTACAGGTAATAAAAAACAACAAGCAAAGGCAGAGGCCATGGACCACCCCGTACCCCGCATCCTCATCGTCGAAGACGACCAGCGCCTGGCCGAGCTCACCGCCGAGTACCTGCAGGCCAGTGGCTTCGAGGTCGCGGTGGAGGGCGATGGCGCCCGCGCCGCCCGGCGCATCGTCGACAGCCAGCCCGATCTGGTTATCCTCGACCTCATGCTGCCCGGCGAGGACGGCCTGAGCATCTGCCGCCGGGTACGCAACCAGTACCCCGGCCCCATTCTCATGCTCACCGCACGCAGCGACGAACTCGACCAGGTCCAGGGCCTGGACCTTGGCGCCGACGACTATGTCTGCAAACCGGTACGTCCACGCCTGCTGCTGGCGCGTATCCAGGCCCTGCTGCGCCGCAGCGAAGCCGTGGACAGCAAGCGCCAGGAGCTGGCGTTTGGCGCACTGCGTATCGACAACCGCCTGCGCGAGGCGCGCCTGGGCGACCAGCTGATCGAGCTGACCGGTGCCGAGTTCGACCTGCTCTGGCTGCTGGCCAGCAACGCGGGCCGGGTTCTGACCCGTGAACAGATCTTCACCGCGCTGCGTGGCGTCGGCTACGACGGCCAGGACCGTTCCATCGACATACGCATCTCGAAGATCCGCCCCAAGATCGGCGATGACCCGCTTCAGCCACGGCTGATCAAGACCCTGCGCAGCAAGGGCTACCTGTTTGTCGGCGAAGCGCCATGAACAATTCGATCTTTCTGCGTATCTACGGCGGCATGCTGGCGGTGCTGGTGCTGGTGGCCTTGCTCGGCGTGCTTAGCCTGCACCTGGCCAACGAAGTGCGCGCCGCCCAGCACCGGGAAGGCCTGGCCCAAGGTACCTTCAGCCTGATGGCTGACAACCTGGCACAGCAGAATGCAACCGAACGCAAACGCTCGCTGCTGATCTGGGAGCGATTGCTCGGTGTGCCGCTGGCGCTGCAACCGATGACTGGGCGCAGCCTCGACGGCGGCCAGCGGGCGCGCCTGTACCGCGGCCTGGTGGTGGTCGAAAAGACAGGCCCACATGCGGCGCAAGTGCTGCGCAAAGTCGGCCAGGAAGACCTGATGCTGGTGGCGCAGATCAAGCAGATAAGCGAGCAACTGGCGCGGGCCACCCTGTATCTGTTGGCCGATGAACTGGTGCGCTACCCGATCACCGAGCAGCAGCAGCGGCTGGCACAGATCAAGCAGGAAAAGGGCTTCGGTTTTGGCGTCGCCCTGCAGCGCATCGAGCGGGTCAGCCTGGACGATGACCAGCGGCGCCGGGTCGAGGAGGGCGACACGGTCATGGCGCTGGGCAAGGATGGCGACTCGATCCGGGTGTTTGCCGGGCTGGCAGGCTCGCCCTGGGTGCTGGAAATTGGCCCGTTGTACCAGCTCAACCCGTATCCACCGCAGTTGCTGATCCTGATTACCTTTCTCGGCCTGTGCCTGATCGGCCTGGTGGTTTACCTGCTGGTGCGCCAGCTGGAGCGCCGGGTGTCGGGCCTGGAGATTGCCGCCACACGCATCGCCCAGGGCAGCCTGGACACCCGCGTGCCCGCCGGTGATGCCGACTCGGTGGGGCGTCTGGCCGCCGCCTTCAACGGCATGGCCGAGCACCTTCAGCGCTCGCTGACCATGCAGCGCGAGCTGGTGCGGGCGGTGTCCCACGAGTTGCGCACGCCGGTTGCACGCCTGCGCTTTGGCTTGGAGATGATCGAAACTGCCACCACCGAACAGGCGCGGGCCAAGCACTTGGCGGGCATGGACGGGGATATCCAGGACCTCGACAAGCTGGTCGACGAAATGCTGACCTACGCTCGCCTGGAGCAAGGCGCGCCGGCCTTGAAGTTCCAGCGGGTCGACCTGGATGCCTTGCTCGCGCGGGTGATCGAAGAGCTGGCACCGTTGCGTGCCGAGGTGCGGGTCGTGCGCGGCGACTGCCAGGGCGCGGATGCCGAAGGCGCGTGGGTCGAGGCCGAGCCGCGTTACTTGCACCGGGCGCTGCAGAACCTGGTCAGTAACGCCATGCGCCATGCCGGGTCTGAGGTGCGCGTGAGCTACCAGTTGGGGCAGCAGCGATGCCGCATCGATGTCGAAGATGACGGGCCGGGGATCCCCGAGGGCTTCTGGGACCGCATCTTCACCCCGTTCACCCGCCTGGATGACAGCCGCACCCGTGCTTCGGGTGGGCACGGCCTGGGCTTGTCGATCGTGCGGCGAATCATCTACTGGCACACGGGCCGGGCGACGGTGGGGCGTAGCGAAGCGTTGGGTGGCGCCTGCTTCAGCCTGAACTGGCCACGCCAGCAAGCGCCACAGTAAAGGTCAGACGCTGACCAGGCTGAGCAGGTGGCCGTCCTGCAGGCAGAACTGGCCTTGCAACTCGGCGCCTTGGCGCCACTGCGGCGACAGGTCGGTGAGCAGGCGCAGGCGGGCCAGGCCTTCGGTGGACCAGTCCAGCACCTCGGCGTGTTCGAAATAGAAGCGCTGGCGGGTCAGCGGATAGAGGGTCTTGAACAGGCTTTCCTTCAGCGAGAAGGTCAGGGTGACCGTCAGGCCGAGTTGACGGCGGTCCAGGCGTTCGAGCTCGGGGGGGGTGAGGATTTCAGCCATCAGCCGTTCGGCGCGTTCGTCATCCAGCAACGCCTCCTGATCCAGGCCCAGGCCCTGGCAGCTGCCTTCGGAGGCGACAACGGCGGCGGCCCAGCCTTTGCCGTGGGTGATCGAGCCGTGGATGCCCGCCGGCCAGATTGGCGAGCGATCCTCATGGGTGCCGGGCACGTAGTCGCGACCGTCCAGGCGCTGCAGCGCGGCGCGCGCGCACACCCGGCCGGCCAGGTATTCGGTTTGGCGCTTGGCCACCGAGCGCTGCAGGCTGGCGCTGGGCACGACGCCGGCGCGCTGGAAGTCGTCGGGTGCCAGGCGGGCAGGGTCGAAGGCGCAACTGACCAGCACCGCGCCGGGCAGCGGGCGGGGCAGGGGCCAGTGGTGCTGGAGTGGGGCGCAGCAGGCGGGGAAAGTGTTCATGGGGCTATTGTGCCAGCCGCAGCGGCGGTGTGGGAGGTGGGATTGCTGGGGCTGCGTTGCAGCCCATCGCCGGCAAGCCAGCTCCCACAGGTGCTGCGCAGCGCTTGAGGTTTGCGCAGTGCTTGTGGGAGCTGGCTTGCCGGCGATGGGCCTCAAAGCGGCCCCGACAATCCTTATTTGAACACCTGCTTGAAGAACGCCTGCATATCCGCCCAAGAGCTCTCGTCCGCAGCCTTGTTGTAGCCAATGTCCGGTCCACCATGTTCGCCATGGCTCAGCCGGTCAGCATCGGGGTTGGTGAAGCCATGCTTGGCCCCAGGAATGTTGACGAACTGGTAGTTGACCTTGGCGGCGTCCATTTCCGCTTTGAACGCATTGACCTGCTCTTGGGTGACCATGCTGTCTGCGGCGCCGTGCTCGACCAGTACATAGGCCTTCACCTTGCCGGCTTGGGCCGGCGTCTGTGTGGCCAGTGCACCGTGGAAGCTCACCACTGCATCGAGCTTGTCCGCACCGCGTCGTGCTGCATCGAGCACCACCTTGCCGCCGAAGCAGTAACCGACGGCACCTAAGCTGCTCTTGTCGGTGTAAGGCTGTAGTTCCAGCAGTTTCAGGCCGGCGTCGAAGCGCTCGGCGGCAGCCTCCGGGTCTTTCATCGCTTCGGCCATGAACGCTTGGGCATCCTGCGGATGTTCGGTCTGCTTGCCATCGCCATACATGTCGATGGCCAGCGCACTGTAACCCAAGGCCGCGAGGTCACGGGCGCGGCGCTTGGCATAGTCATTCAGCCCCCACCATTCATGCACCACGACGATGCCCGGACGCTTGCCTTGGACTGCATCATCATAGGCGTAGTAGCCGATCAAACGCTTGCCGTCGGCGTCCTGGTAGGGAATTTCACGGGTCACTATCGCCGCCTGGGCGAGGGCGGCGCTGCACATCAGGGTCAGGGCCAGCAGGGCGCGCATCTTTACTACTCCTTGTCTTGCAGACAGTTCGTTCAGCCGGTGTTCAGCCAGGGTTCAGTCGCGGTTCAGGGTGCCCTCCTTACTCTAGCTTCCAGACCGAAACAGCGCACCCAACTGGAGTAACCAGCCATGAAAACCTTCAACACCCTGCTTGCCGCCATGGCCGTCTGTGCCGCTGGCATCACCACTGCCCAGGCCGCCGACGACAACTTCGCCAGCCTCACCTACGGCCAGACCAGCGACAAGGTTCGCAAATCGGGCCTGCTGCAGCGCAACACCGACCACCTCAACGCCGATGGCATCATCGGCAAGGATGACACCTGGGGTGTACGTGTGGGCAAGATCAACGACCAGGGCCGCTACTACATGACCTACGACAACGTCTCGGGTGACCACAGCGGCCTGAAGTTGCGCCAGGAAAACCTGCTGGGCAGCTATGACCTGTTCCTGCCGGTGGGCGATACCACCAAACTGTTCGGCGGGGGCAGCCTGGGCATGACCAAGCTCACCCAGGACTCGCCAGGCGCTAGCCGGGATACCGACTACGGTTATGCCTACGGCCTGCAGGCCGGTGTGATCCAGGACATTACCGACAAGGCTTCGGTGGAGCTGGGCTATCGTTACCTGCGCAGCAATGCCGCGACCGAAGTGGGCGCCCATGGCGGGCCGAAGGACGGCACCCTGCGGCTGACCAGCAGCGCGCAGACCTATCTGGCAGCAAGCTACAAGTTCTGACCAGCGAGCCGCGTTATCCTGTACCGGCCCTTTCGCGGCTAAAGCCGCTCCCACAGGGATCGCACAATTCCTGAGACTTGTGCAGTACTTGTGGGAGCGGCTTTAGCCGCGAAAGGGCCGGTACACGCAATATACACAAGGAGCTGCACATGAAACTGCTGGTGGTCGAGGACGAAGCCCTGCTTCGCCATCACCTCTACACCCGTCTGGGCGAAAGCGGCCATGTGGTCGAGGCGGTCGCCAATGCCGAGGAGGCGCTGTACCAGGCCGGGCAGTACCACTTCGACCTGGCCATCATCGACCTGGGCCTGCCCGGTATCAGTGGCCTGGAGCTGATCACGCGCTTGCGCAGCCAGGACAAGACCTTCCCCATTCTTATCCTCACCGCCCGCGGCAACTGGCAGGACAAGGTCGAGGGCCTGGCCGCCGGTGCCGACGACTATCTGGTCAAACCGTTCCAGTTCGAAGAGCTGGAAGCGCGGCTGAATGCCCTGTTGCGCCGCTCCAGCGGCTTCACCCAGTCGACCATCGCCGCAGGCCCCTTGGTACTGGACCTCAACCGCAAGCAGGCCACCCTTGATGACCAGCCCTTGGCGCTGACCGCCTACGAATACCGCATTCTCGAATACCTCATGCGCCATCATCAGCAGGTGGTGGCCAAGGATCGCCTGATGGAGCAGCTGTACCCGGGCGACGAGGAGCGCGACCCCAATGTCATCGAAGTACTGGTGGGCCGCCTGCGCCGCAAGCTTGAGGGCGAGCACGGCTTCAAACCCATCGACACCGTACGCGGCCTGGGCTATCTGTTCACCGAGCGCTGCCGATGATCCGCTCGCTGCGGGTACGCCTGATGCTGGCCGCCGCAGTATTGGCACTGCTGTTCATGCTGGCGCTGCTGCCGGCCTTGCAGAAGGCCTTTAGCCTGGCCCTGCAGGAATCGATCGAGCAGCGCCTGGCTTCGGATGTGACCACGCTGATTTCTGCCGCGCGTATCGAGGATGGCGGGCTGCAAATGCCGACATTGCTGCCGGACGAGCGCTACAACCTGCCCTATACGGGCCTGCTCGGTTATATCTTTGACCGCGATGGCAACCTGGTCTGGCAGTCACGGGCCACCGCCGATCGGCACATCAACTACCGCCCGCGCTATGACGGGCGCGGCAACGAATTCGCCCGCATTCACCAGGGCGATGGCGAAGAGTTTTTCGTGTACGACGTCGAGATCAAGTTGCTGGGGGGGCAAAGTGCTGCCTACAGCATTGTCGCGCTGCAGCCGGTGAGCGAGTACACGGCCACCCTCAATGGCCTGCGCGAGAAGCTCTACCTGGGCTTCGGTGCTGCCTTGCTGGCGCTGATGGTGCTGCTGTGGGCTGGCCTGACCTGGGGCCTGCGCTCGTTGCGCCGGCTAAGCCACGAGCTGGACGAAGTGGAGTCGGGGGCGCGCGATGGCCTGAGCGGCGAGCACCCTCGCGAGCTGCTGCGCCTCACCCGTTCGCTCAACCGCCTGTTGCGCAGTGAGCGTGAGCAGCGTACGCGCTACCGCGACTCGCTGGACGACCTGGCGCACAGCCTGAAGACGCCGCTGGCGGTGTTGCAAGGCGTGGGCGAAAGCCTGCAGCAGCGCAGCGGTGAGCGCGAGCAGGCGCGGGTGCTGCAAAGCCAGATCGAGCGCATGAGCCAGCAGATCGACTATCAGCTGCAACGCGCCAGCCTGCGCAAGAGTGGCCTGGTGCGTCACAGCGTGAGGCTGCGGCCGTTGCTCGACAGCCTGTGCAGCACCTTGGCCAAGGTATACCGCGACAAGCAGGTGAGCGTGGCACTGGAACTGCCCGATGCGGCACAGGTGCCGATGGAGCAGGGCGCCTTGCTGGAAATGCTCGGCAACCTGCTGGAAAACGCCTACCGCCTGAGCCTGGGCCAGGTGCGGGTGAGCCTTGAGCAGGCGCCCGGGCAGTTGATCTTGTGTATCGAAGACGATGGGCCAGGGGTGCCGGCCGATCAGCGTGAGCGCATTCTGGAGCGCGGTGAGCGGCTGGACAGCCAGCACCCCGGGCAGGGCATCGGGCTGGCGGTAGTAAAGGACATTGTCGACAGCTATGACGCCGAGCTCAGCCTGGGGGATTCGCCCTTGGGCGGGGCTGCGTTCAGGATCACCTTCCACCTCGATTGATTTACTGGCGTTGCCGGCCTCTTCGCGGGTAAACCCGCTCCCACAGGCTCCGCACCGCTTTCAGACCCTGTGCAGTACCTCTGGGAGCGGGTTTACCCGCGAAGAGGCCAGTTCAGGCAAATCGCGATGGGCGGATTCCCGCCATCCCCCCTGTACAAAACCCGCCACCGGGCGGAAATCCGCCAGCCTTCCTCAGGTAAATCGCCCTGTCGTTGGGCATTTATCCCTTGCAAATGCAGCCTTTGCACCCTTCATGGGCATTTTGGCACCACCCTTGCTAATGATCCTGGCAGAGGCCTGCCCAGGCAGCTCGAACACAACGACAAATCCCTCCAAGTGCAGGAGGGTTAGCGATTCAAGTGCCCCATCACCCTGGGAAGGGTGAACCGGCACACTTGAGGAAAATGAGCCATGACGACACGTCAGCCGCTGTACAAATCCCTGTATGTCCAGGTGATCGTTGCCATCACCATCGGCATCCTGCTCGGCCACTACTATCCGGAAACGGGCGTCGCCCTCAAACCCTTGGGTGACGGCTTCGTCAAACTGATCAAGATGGTCATCGCCCCGATCATCTTCTGTACCGTGGTCAGCGGCATCGCCGGCATGCAGAGCATGAAGTCGGTCGGCAAGACTGGCGGCTACGCGCTGCTGTACTTTGAAATCGTCTCCACCATCGCCCTGATCATCGGCCTCGTCGTCGTCAACGTGGTCAAGCCAGGCGCTGGCATGCACATCGACGTCAGCACCCTGAACGCCAGCAGCGTGGCTGCCTACGCCGCCGCCGGCGCGCAGCAGACCACCGTCGGCTTCCTGCTCAACGTCATCCCCAACACCGTGGTCGGCGCCTTCGCCAACGGCGATATCCTGCAGGTGCTGATGTTCTCCGTGCTGTTCGGCTTCGCCCTGCACCGCCTGGGTAGCTACGGCAAGCCGTTGCTGGACATGATCGACCGCTTCGCCCATGTCATGTTCAACATCATCAACATGATCATGAAGCTGGCCCCGATCGGTGCTTTCGGCGCCATGGCCTTCACCATCGGCCAGTACGGCGTGGGTTCGCTGGTGCAACTGGGCTACCTGATGGCGTGCTTCTACATCACCTGCCTGCTGTTCGTGCTGGTGGTGCTGGGCGGTATCTGCCGCGCCCACGGCTTCAGCGTGCTCAAGCTGATCCGCTACATCCGTGAAGAGCTGCTGATCGTGCTGGGTACTTCCTCCTCGGAATCGGCCCTGCCACGCATGCTGGCCAAGATGGAGCGCCTGGGTGCGAAGAAGTCGGTGGTGGGCCTGGTCATTCCGACCGGTTACTCGTTCAACCTGGACGGCACCTCCATTTACCTGACCATGGCTGCGGTGTTCATCGCCCAGGCCACCGATACCACCATGGACATCACCCACCAGATCACCCTGCTGCTGGTGCTGCTGGTGGCTTCCAAAGGTGCTGCCGGCGTGACCGGTTCGGGCTTCATCGTGCTGGCCGCCACCCTGTCGGCTGTTGGCCACCTGCCGGTAGCGGGCCTGGCGCTGATCCTCGGCATCGACCGCTTCATGTCTGAAGCCCGCGCACTGACCAACCTGGTGGGCAACGCCGTTGCCACCGTGGTCGTGGCCAAGTGGGTCAAGGAAATGGACAACGACAAGCTGGCCTCCGAGCTGGCCTCCGGTGGTGCACCGCTGGTCGATACCCGTCCGACCGATGACCTGGGCGTGGCCGAAGGCCCGGCTCGCTGATCGCGCGGCTGTAGAACGAGAAAGGCGACCTTCGGGTCGCCTTTTTCATGTGCGCTGTTCGCGTCGGTGCGCGGTCAGGCCAGCACCACCTCCAGCACCCGGATCACCTCCGGCTGAGGGTAATGCCACCTCACCTGCACATCCCAGAACTTCACCCCGTACACCCGCTCGGCCGGTGGTACCTGGTAGGCCGGGCGCGGGTCTTGCGCCAGGCATTGTTCGATCAGTTCTACCAGCGGTTCAGCCAGGCGCAGTGCGTGCTCGCGGGCCTGGGGCAGGGCGTTGTCGCCCCACTGCACGGCAATCGCGGCGGGCGCATTGCTGGCCATCTGGTTGCTGGCGTCTGCAATGCTGTCGGCATACGGCACATAAGGCTTGATGTCCAGCACCGGCGTGCCATCGAGCAGGTCGATCCCGGACAGCAACAGGCGCCCAGGCTCTACACCCTCCAGGCGTACCACCGACTGGCCGATGCCGTTTGGCCGGTGGGTTGCACGGGTGGCGAACACCCCCATGCTCTTGTTGCCGCCCAGCCGCGGTGGCCGCACTTTCAGGCGCGGCTTGTCCTCCAGGGCCTGGTGGAACAGGAACAGCAGCCAGACATGGCTGACCTGCTCCAGGCCTTCGACCGCATCACCCTGGTCGAACGGCGGCAGCAGTTCGAGCACGCCGCGCGCTGCAGGCGCCAGTTGGGGCTGGCGCGGGATGGCGAATTTTTCCTTGAAGCAGGAGCGGACAATGCCGACCGGGGCAACCGTATGCTGCATGGCCACTCAGCCGCGCACGCGCTGGGTCAGGCCTTTGAGGAAGTTGCGCAGCAACTGGTCGCCGCATGGGCGATAGTTTTCGTGGCCGGCCTTGCGGAACAGCGCGCTGAGTTCAGGCTTGCTGACCGGGAAGTTGACCGACTTGAGGATCGCGTGCAGGTCGTCTTCCTTGAGTTCGAAGGCCACCCGCAGCTTCTTGAGGATGAGGTTGTTGGTCACTGGCAGCTCGACCGGCTGCGGCGGGCGGCTGTCGTCCTTGCCGCGGCGGTGGATCACCAGGCCATCGAGGAAGTGCGCCATTACCCGATCAGGGCAACGTACGAAGCCTTCCTCTTCTTCCTTCTTCAGGTAGGTGGCCAAGACCTGGGGGTGCACTTCGAGGCCGGAAAGGCTGATGATCTCGGCCATCTTGGCGTCGTTCACCTTGAGCATGTAGCGCAGGCTGCGCAGGACGTCGTTGTGGTTCATTGCTGCAGAATCCTGTTCAGGTGCCACGCTTGTGCGTGGCGTGTTGCTTAGAAACGTTCGGTAGTCGCCACGTAGCGCCATTGGCCGAGGGGCAGCTTGCCCATCGACACACCGCCCAGACGAATGCGGCGCATGCCGACCAGTTCCAGGCGCAGGTACGCGCACAGCTCGGCGATCTGCCCAGGCTGGGGGTTTTTCACGACCATGCGCAGGTGGGTCTCGTTCTGCCAACTGGCCTTGGCCTTGGGCAGCTCGCGGTCATTGCGCATGGCACCACGCGCCAGGCGTTCCAGCGCCTGAGGAGTGGTCTCGCCGCGCACTTCGACAATGAACTCCTGCTCCAGTCGACGCAGGTCGGCCTCGATCTTGCGGCTTACCCGCCAGTCCTGGGTGAATACCTGCAGGCCGCTGGCGCCGCGCTCGAGCGGTGCCACGCAGGCCTGGCGGTTAAAGTGCCCATGCAGGGCGCGCACGCCTTCGCGGTGCGCCTCGCTGAGGTTGTCCATGTTCATGCTGGCGCGCGCGCTTTCGCTGTCCACACCGGCCGCTTGGTTGAGCAGCAGGGTGACCGGCTCCAGTGCTTCGACGCGGGCACCCGGGAGCAGCGCGACGTGCTGGTGTTCGACCTTGAACTGCGGCTGCTCGACTACCACGCCGTCGACCGTGACCCAGCCACCTTCGATATAGAGCTCGGCATCGCGGCGAGAGCAGCCAAGTTGCTCGATAAGGCGTTTGGACAGGCGGACGGGTTCGGACATGACGGCAATTCGCAAAGGCAGGGAAAGGCCAGCATTGTACCTGCCTGAGCGGCAGAGGGGCTGGGAATCTGTGTCATTTACGCCATTTTGCCAAGGCGCATGTGCAGCAGAGGGTAGGGCTGGCCCAGGCCGTCGGTTTCCGATCGGCCGATGACCTCGAAGCCTTCGTGCAGGTAAAAGCCCAAGGCCTGAGAGTTCTGCTCGTTGACGTCCAGGCGCTCGGCATTCAGCTCGTCGATCGCATAGTGCAGCAGGCGCTTGCCCACCCCTTTGCCGCGGTACTCAGGTGCAACAAACAGCATGTCCACGCGCCCGTTGGCGACCCCGGCAAAGCCACAGATGCGTTGCCGGTCCTTGCAGCAGATCAGCATCACTGCGTCGAGGTAGCGGCGCAGCACCTGTTCGCGCAGTAAAACGATGTAGCCCTCTGGCAGAAAATCGTGAGTGGCACGTACCGAGTCCTCCCAGACCTGCACCAGCTCGCCGTAGTCGCGCAAGTGCGGGGTTTGTAGCGTCAGTAGCGATGGCATGCCGGTGGTCCTCCATGGCGATCAGGAAAACATAGCAGGCCAACCACCGGTCGGCTTGTCCTCGCGGCGCTTGAAGCGTGGGGCGCAGGGGTCTATTAGTTAAGCGTGGGAAAAAATCCCACACAAAGAAATGAAAACACTGAAAACAAGATTTCTGCTGATTTGGCGTTCTCGTGGCGACGACCTGGAGACGGACTATGCAAATCCACCTGCTGTTCAAGAAGGCTTTACTGGCGGTTGCCGTGGCTGGCGTGCTGTCGACGTCCATTGTTTTGATCCCTGACTCGATTTCTCATGGCTCCAGCGCCTACGCCAAAGATGGCGGTGGTGGTGGTGGTGGTGGCCACGGCGGCGGCGGTGGTGGCCACGGTGGTGGCGGCGGAAGCGGCGGAGGTGGTGGCGGCCACGGTGGTGGCGGCGGAAGCGGCGGAGGTGGTGGCGGCCACGGTGGTGGCGGCGGAAGCGGCGGAGGTGGTGGCGGCCACGGTGGCGGCGGCGGAAGCGGTGGTGGAAGTGGCGGCGGTGGTGGCCACGGCAGTGGCGGTGACGGCGGCGGCCATGCCGGCGGCCATGCCGGCAACAGTGGCAGCGGCCATGGCAACTCCGGCCTGGGCCACGCCGGTGATTCAAATGCTGGGCGCAGCGGCAACCATGCTGAAGCGGGTGACGATCATGGCAATCACGTGGGTGGTGAGCCCGGTGACGATCACGGCAATCACGTTGGCGGTGAGCCCGGTGACGATCATGGCAACCATGTTGGCGGTGAGCCCGGGGATGATCATGGTAATCATGTCGGCGGCGAGCCTGGCGATGATCACGGCAATCACGTTGGTGGTGAACCTGGTGACGATCACGGCAACCATGTGGGTGGCGAACCGGGTGATGACAACAGCAGGAGCTGACAGGCGTTGATCAGCCCAACCTTACCCCCCTCGATGTTAAGCGCACTGCGGCGTGTCATGCGCCCGCTGGTGCGCTTGATGTTGCGCAAGGGGGTGTCCTACACGATGTTCGCCGACCTGCTCAAGGATGTGTTCGTCGACGTGGCCGATCGCGAGTTTCGCCTGGACGGCGCCCCGGCCACCGACAGTCGCATCAGCCTGCTCACGGGTGTGCATCGCAAGGATGTCCGGCGGCTGCGCAGCGAAGGTGGCATGGCACTTGAGGCCTTGCCGGCGAACATCACCCTGGGCGCACAGTTGGTCAATGCATGGACCACCCGCCCGCCGTTCTGCTCGGCACCTGGCCAGGCACTGGCACTGCCGCGTTTGGCAAGTGTGGGGGGCGAGTGCTCATTCGATGCCCTGGTGGCCACGGTCAGCACTGATATCCGCGGGCGTGTGGTGCTGGATGAATGGTTGCGCCTTGGCATCGTCCGGCTTGATGAGCAGGATCGTGTGCACCTGCAAGCCCAGGCGTTCGTGCCGCAGAAAGGTTTCGATGAAAAAGCCGCGTACTTCGGTCACAACCTGCATGATCATGCCTGCGCAGCGGTGCACAACCTCAGTGGCCAGGGCCTGCCGTTCTTCGAACGCAGTGTGCACTACGATGCTTTGAGCCCGGCCAGCGTCGAGCACGTGCGTGAAGTGGTTACCAAAGATGGCATGCAGACGTTGCTGGCCTTCAGCCGGCTCGCAGCAGAGCTGGAAAGCGTTGATGAGCCCAGCGCGGAGCAACGTCGGCGGATCACTGTCGGGCTTTATTTCTACACTGAAGCTGCAGACCCCGAATTGTCCAAGACGCCAGGCCCATGACCCCCCTCACGCGCTGCCTCCGTGCCGTTGTCTTTGCCCTGGTCCTGGGGTTGAACCTGGCGGCGCCTGCCGAGGTGGTTGCAGCACCGGTTTGTGTCAGCCGTGACGAAGTGGGCATGGCCGGGGCCACAGGCCTGCAGTTTCCGGGAGGGACAGGCGGTACCGGTGCACGCAATGAAAACGGTGGTGTCGGCGGCACTGGCGCGCCCCTCCCGCAACGCCCTGGCGGCACCGGCGGTACTGGCGCGGTGGCCGAAGGTGTGGACGGCACCTACTTTGATCACGGTAACGGTGGGGTAGGCGGTACCGGTGCGCCGATCCTGCGCCCAGGCGGTACCGGTGGTACCGGCATCGTCGGCACCATCACCGGGTTTGCTTCGATCTGCGTCAATGGCATGGAAGTGCACTATGGCAAAGACGTGCCGGTGAGTGAAAACGGTGCACCCGCCAGCAGTGCTCACTTGGCGATCGGGCAGGTTGTAGCGGTGGAGGCAATTGCCACCCAGCGCGGTCTCCAGGCAGGGCGTATCTCGATCCTCAACGTCTACGAAGGGCCGCTGACGGCGCTCCCCAATGCCTCGGCCCCCCTGCGGGTGATGGGCCAGCCTGTGCGGCTCGCCGCAGGCGCGCGGGTGGCTGAAGGGCTGCGTGCGGGCGAGCCGGTCCGGGTCAGTGGCCTGCGCGATGCCACGGGCGAAGTGGTGGCAACTCGTATCGAACGGGCGCCGGGCCTCAGAGAGGCCAGTGCCATTGGTGCAATCGACCGCCCAGGCAGCCTGCAAGGGTTGGCGCTGGGCACTCGCGTAGCCCCCGCACGGGAAGTGCTGGTGCGCGGCCAGTGGACCGGGCGCCAGCTGGAAGTGGCACAAACCCGTCCAGACCCGAGCCTGCCGTTTGCTGGCCGCGTCCAGCAGGCGGTGGTCGAAGGGTTGGTGCAGCGCGTGCAGGCACGGCAACTGGTGGTCGCGGGTATCAATGTGACGCTGGGGCAGGGCACCGTGGTTGTCGGCAGGCAGCCTGCAGTGTTGGCGCTCGATCAACGCGTTCGGGTCAGCGGCGTGCTCAGTGGTACTCACGAGTTACGGGCCACCCGTGTGGAGTTCCAGGATGACCGTGCTGACAACCCGGACCGAGGCCATTCGGGGCACGGCGGCGAGCACGGCAGCAGTGAGTCAGGCGGCTCCGACAATAGCGGCCATGGAACAAGCGAGGCGATCAGTGTTCGCAGCGAAAGCAGTGATGATCACAGTGGGCGCAGTACCGTTGAAGACGCCAGTGGTCACGGCAGGTCTGAAAGCGTGGACAAGTCTGGCAAGTCAGAGCATGTCGAAACCGTGGAGCAGCCCGAGAGCAGCAACAGTGGGAAGGGTGATCGGGTAGAGAAGATTGAAGTCGAGAAAGTGGAAAAGGTTGAGAAGGTTGAGAAGGTCGAGAAGGTCGAGAAGGTCGAGAAGGTCGAGAAGGTCGAGAAGGTCGAGAAGCCTGAAAAGGTCGAGAAAGTAGAAAAAGTTGAGAAGGTCGAAAAAGTCGAAAAGCCTGAAAAAGTCGAAAAAGTCGAAAAAGTCGAAAAAGTCGAAAAAGTCGAAAAAGTCGAAAAAGTCGAAAAAGTCGAAAAGGTAGAGAAAGTAGAAAAGCCTGAAAAGGTCGAGAAGGTGGAAAAAGTCGAGAAATTCGAAACCATCGAAAGGCCGGAAAAGGTAGAGACCGTCGAAAAAGTAGAGCATCCGGAGCGATCCGGGCGTTAGGCAACTAGGCTGGGGAAGTCCGACCACACTTCCCGAATGGGTACTGAGGTGCAGATGAGACCCGCGCTCCCTCTTTTTGCCTGCCTGCTGTCATGCACCAGTGCGTCGACCGTGGCCGATACCTTCAGCACCGCCATCGGCATGGACTACTCAAGTGGCGACTATGGCACAGGTACCACTTCGGAAATCTGGTACGTCCCCGTGGTCGGCAAATATGAAACCGGCCCCATGACCTACAAGGTCACCGTGCCCTGGTTGCGTATCACCAACCCGGAAGTAGGCCCCAATGGTGACCCCCTGCCCGGAGGTTGCCGGGATGTGGAAAGCGGGCTGGGTGACACGGTCGCCAGCGCCGGGTATGCCCTGCTGGATGGCAGTGACGGCGGCCTGATGCTCGACCTGATCGGCAAGGTCAAATTCCCCACCGCCGATGAAGACCAGTGCCTTGGCACCGGTGAATACGACTACACCGCCCAGGTCGACATCACTCAGGGCTTTGGCCCGGTCACAGGCTTCGCGACATTGGGCTGGAAGAAGTTCGGCGACCCGCCCGACAGCGACTTTGACGACCCGGTATTTATCAGCCTTGGCTTCGCCCTGCCTGTGGCTGCAGGTACTTCCGCGGGCGCCTCCTACGACTGGCGGCAGAAAGTGGTCTCGACCGGCTCGCAGATCAAGGAGCTCACCCTGTTCCTGACCCACAAGCTCAACCAGCAATGGAAAGTCCAGCTCTATGCGGTCAAAGGCTTCTCTGATGCCAGCCCGGATGCAGAGGGTGGCCTGATGCTGTTTCACACGTTTTAACGAAAAAAGCCCCTGCGCCGGTCATTCTCGCGGGGAATGCCAGGGCAGGGGCTTTTCAGGTTTCCGCCGTTTTAGATGGGCTCTGCCCACATGTCGTATTCGTCGGCATCCACTACACGGCAACGCACTTTGTCGCCTGGCTTGAAGCCATGGTCGCCATCGATGAACACGCTGCCGTCGATTTCCGGGGCATCGAAGAAGCTGCGGCCAACCGAACCCTGTTCCTCGACTTCGTCGATCAGCACTTCGATTTCCTTGCCGATGCGCAGTTGCAGGCGGGCGGTGCTGATGGCCTGCTGGTGGGCCATGAAGCGGTCCCAGCGCGCTTGCTTGATCTCGTCCGGCACTTCTTCCAGGCCCAGGTCGTTGGCCGGGGCGCCTTCTACAGGCGAGTACTGGAAGCAGCCCACACGGTCGAGCTGGGCTTCGGTCAGCCAGTCCAGCAGGTACTGGAAGTCTTCCTCGGTCTCGCCTGGGAAGCCGACAATGAAGGTGGAGCGGATTACCAGCTCAGGGCATTGCTCGCGCCAGTTCTTGATGCGCGCCAGGGTGCGGTCTTCGAAGGCAGGGCGCTTCATCGACTTGAGCACTTTCGGGCTGGCATGCTGGAACGGGATGTCCAGGTACGGCAGGATTTTGCCGGCGGCCATCAGCGGGATCACGTCGTCGACGTTGGGGTACGGGTACACATAGTGCAGGCGTACCCAGGCACCCAGGCTGCTCAGGGCCTCGCACAGTTCGAGCATGCGGGTCTTGACCGGGCGGCCGTTCCAGAAGTCGGTCTTGTACTTGACATCGACGCCGTAGGCGCTGGTGTCCTGGGAAATCACCAGGATCTCCTTGACCCCGGCCTTGACCAGGCGCTCGGCCTCGCTCAGCACTTCACCCACCGGGCGGCTGACCAGCTTGCCGCGCATCGACGGGATGATGCAGAAGCTGCAGCTGTGGTTGCAGCCTTCGGAAATCTTCAGGTAGGCATAGTGGCGCGGGGTCAGCTTGATGCCCTGTGGCGGCACCAGGTCGATCAGCGGGTTGTGGTCCTGGCGCGGCGGTACCACTTCGTGCACGGCGTTGACCACCTGCTCGTACTGCTGCGGGCCGGTGACCGACAGCACGCTGGGGTGTACGTCACGGATGCTGCCTTCCTCGACACCCATGCAGCCGGTGACGATGACCTTGCCGTTTTCCTTGATCGCTTCGCCGATCACTTCAAGCGACTCGGCCTTGGCGCTGTCGATGAAGCCGCAGGTGTTGACCACCACCACGTCGGCGTCCTCGTAGGTGGGCACGACTTCATAGCCTTCCATGCGCAGCTGGGTGAGGATGCGCTCGGAATCGACGAGGGCTTTTGGGCAACCCAGGCTTACGAAACCTACCTTGGGGGTGGCGGGCGTGGTGGACATGACTAACCTCGGTATTGAATGCAGGTCGCCCGGCCGGAATCGCGGGCGATCTTGACGGGCGCTTTTTAGCGCCTCTGATCAAAAAGTGCGCAATTCTAGCGAGCGCAAGGTCGCTTGACCAGCAGAAATACGACGAACGCTGCGCTATGCTTCGCGCCGTTGCGTGAAGGTGCCTTCGGGGGCCTGGCGCGCGAGTGAATACTAAAGGCCGAGATGGCCGTCTGCGGGAGTGGTCGATGGTTCAGGCAAGCAGTCACGCCGAGGGCGGACACGCGGGGAAGCAGGGAGCGGCGCGGTCGCTGGGCCTGCTCGTGGCGGCGGTCGGGGTGGTTTATGGCGATATCGGCACCAGCCCGTTGTATACCCTCAAGGAAGTCTTCACCGGCGGCTACGGGGTGCCGGTCAACCATGATGGCGTGTTGGGGATCCTGTCGCTGATCCTGTGGTCGCTGTTGTGGGTGGTGTCGTTCAAGTACGTGATGTTCATCCTGCGCGCCGACAACCAGGGCGAGGGTGGCACCATGGCGCTGACCGCACTGGCGCGTCGGGCCACGGCGGCCTATCCGCGGTTACGTACGTTGATGGTGATCTGCGGTTTGATCGGCGCTTCGCTGTTCTATGGCGACAGCATGATCACCCCGGCCGTATCGGTGCTGTCGGCCGTGGAGGGCATGGGCCTGGCGTTTGACGGTATCGACCACTGGGTGGTGCCGATTTCGCTGGTGGTGCTGGTGGCGCTATTCCTGGTGCAGAAGCACGGCACCGAGAAGATCGGCAAGCTGTTCGGCCCGATCATGGTCACCTGGTTCGTGGTGCTGGGCGCATTGGGCGTGCACGGTATCTCGCAGAGCCCGGAAGTACTCAAGGCCTTTAATCCGGGCTGGGCGGTCAACTTCTTCGTGGTTCACCCAGGCATGGGTGTGGCCATCCTCGGCGCGGTGGTGCTGGCGCTGACCGGCGCCGAGGCGCTGTATGCCGACATGGGCCATTTTGGCCGCAAGCCGATCGCCCGGGCCTGGTTCATCCTGGTGCTACCCGCGTTGGTGCTCAACTATTTTGGCCAGGGTGCACTGCTGCTGCAAAACCCCGAGGCGGCCCGTAACCCCTTCTACCTGCTGGCGCCAAGCTGGGCGCTGCTGCCGTTGGTCGGGTTAGCCACAATGGCCACTGTGATCGCCTCACAGGCGGTCATTTCCGGGGCATTTTCCCTGACCCGCCAGGCCATCCAGCTGGGTTACATTCCGCGTATGCAGATCCAGCACACCTCCAGCGACGAGCAGGGGCAAATCTACATTGGTGCCGTGAACTGGACGCTGATGGTGGGCGTGGTGCTGCTGGTGATCGGCTTCGAGTCGTCCGGCGCCCTGGCGGCGGCCTACGGCGTGGCGGTGACCGGCACCATGCTGATGACCACCATTCTGGTGTCGGCGGTGATGCTGCTGTTGTGGAAGTGGCCGCCGGTGCTGGCAGTGCCGATCCTGGTGGGCTTCCTGTTTGTCGATGGGCTGTTTTTCGCCGCCAACGTACCGAAAATCATCCAGGGCGGTGCTTTCCCGGTGTTGGCCGGTGGTGTGTTGTTCCTGCTGATGAGCACCTGGAAACGCGGCAAGCAGATCCTGGTGGAGCGCATCGACGAAGGTGCGCTGCCGTTGCCGCTGTTCATCAGCAGTATCCGCATTCAGCCGCCGCACCGGGTCGAAGGGACGGCGGTGTTCCTCACTGCCCGGTCGGATGCCGTGCCCCATGCCCTGTTGCACAACATGCTGCATAACCAGGTGCTGCACAGCCAGGTGGTGTTGCTGACCGTGGTCAGCGAGGACCGGCCGCGGGTGCCGGAGCAGGAGCGCTTCGAGGTGGAGGCTTATGGTGACGGGTTCTTCCGTGTGCTGTTGCACTTTGGCTTCATGGACGAACCGGACGTGCCGGCGGCATTGAAGCTGTGTCACCTGGACGATCTGGACTTCACCCCGATGCGCACCACCTACTTCCTCAGCCGCGAGACGGTAATCGCGTCACGGCTGGAGGGGATGTCGCGCTGGCGGGGCAACCTGTTCGCGTTCTTGCTGAAGAATGCCAACGGTAACCTGCGCTTCTTCAACCTGCCGCTGAACCGAGTGATCGAACTGGGGACCCAGGTCGAGATCTGATTGCCAAGGGCTGCTCTGCAGCCCATCGCCTGCAAGCCAGGCTCCCACAGGGACAGCACAATGGCGGAGATGTGCGCAGTAGATGTGGGAGCCTGGCTTGCCGGCGATGGGCCGCAAAGCGGCCCCAATCATTATCAGTTCTGTTCGGCGACGCTGGACTTGCCCTGGCGTGTCTCGATCTCACCAATCAAGCGCTTGGCCAGCGCCGGGTAGTTCTCATCAAAGTGATGCCCTCCAGGCAGCTTCAGGCGTTCACCCACCGCAGTGCTTTCGGTGCAACCGCTTTCATCGGTCTCTTCCACGCCATACACGCACACCACCTTGGAGGCTGGCAGCCTGGCCATTTCCGGTCCGGTGGGTGCTTCCTGGCCTTCCTTGCCCAGCCAGCCTTCGACCTCGATCTCGAAGCTGCCGCTGCGGGCAAAGGCCAGCAGCATCACCGCGTCGATACGTTGCTGGTCCTCCACCGGCAGGCGGTTGTAGATCGCCGGTAGCACATCGGCACCGAACGAATAGCCGGTCAGTACAAAGCGCTTGGTACCCCACTTCTGCCGGTAGTGCTGCATCAGCTCGGACAGGTCGGCCGCACTTTGCTCCGGGGTTTTGTGCTGCCAGTAATAGCGCAGCGTGTCGATACCCACCACCGGGTAGCCCAGCTTGGCCATTTCGCCGGCAACATCGCGGTCCAGGTCGCGCCAGCCGCCGTCACCGGAGAGGAACAGGGTGACCGTGTCGGTTGTCTGCCCGGCCGGCACTTCCACCACAGGGATGGCCAAGGCGTTGCCGTCGTGGCCTACCAGGGCCTGGGTCAGCTGGGCCTTGAGCACTTGTGGCAGATGGATGTCGTAGTCGCTGATGCTGGTTTCGGCATTGGCCTGGTCGCGCACGAAGGCGGCGCTGGCGTCATCCGGGTTGTCGTTCCAGGCGACGTTCCAGTGGCCGTGGGCAGCCGCCTTGGGCAGCGGGGACTGGCAGCCAGGTTGCTCCAGGCTGAAGTCCACGGAAATGGCCCGGGCCTTGTCATTGTTCTGGCTGGCCAGCCAGCGCCAGGCCTGGGCGGCGCCAGGGCCGATACCGGCCACCAACGTCGGCTTTTCCGGCAGCTCGGCCAGGGCCTGGTCCATGGCCTGTTGCTGCTTGCTGCAGTCGTTAGGCGGCAAGATCACCTGCACCAGCTGGGCTTCACCGGCCTGGCTCAGGTCGAGCAGCTGCTTGTCCGTCAACGCCTGGTCTTGTGGCACACCGATGGCCACCCGGGCCTTGGGATGCACACCTGGGGTCACGCGGGTGATGCTGGTGTCATTGATGCTCAATTGCTCCAGGCGCGCTTCGGGAGCCGGGCGCGTCCACAGCCAGAACGCCAGCGCACCCCCCAGGGCGGCCAGCAGCAGGGGAACCAGCAGGTACAGCCAAAAGCGTCGGGTCATCAACGTTTCACCAATCCAGTCAGGCCGCCTGCAATCAGGGCGGCAGTATCGGCCAGTGCCACAAGCGGGTCGAGCCCGGCCGGCACGGCCATGTAGCGGGGTTCCCAATCCGGTTGGAATTTGTCCTTGAAGCGTCGAAGCCCCTGGAAGTTGTAAAGCTGCTCGCCACGGCGGAACACCATTGAGCCCAGGCGCTGGGTCAACGGCGCGCCACGCCGCGGCTGAAGGCCTGAAAGCGGCACCATGCCCAGGCTGAAGCGGGAATACTCATGGCTTTTGTAGTGCAGGATCAGGCCGATCATCATGAATTCCATGGTCAGCTTCGGGGCCTCGGGGTGCGCACGCATCAGGTCAAGGCTGGCCAGCTCGTTGCTGTGGGTCTCCAGCAGGTTGGCGAAGGCCACCGGCCGACCCTGGAAGCGGATCAGGGCAACGCGGAAGTGCTGCAGGTACTCCGGGCTGAAGCGGCCCAGCGAAAAGCCTTTCTCGCGCACGTTCTTGCCGCTGAGCCAGGCATCGGAAATTTCCTTCAGCTCGGCCAGCGGGGCGTGACCGGGCTCGTGGATTTCCAGGCTCAGGCCGTCGCGGCCACCACGGTTCCAGGTGTAGCGCAGGTCTTTCATCTCCTTGCCCTTGGCCTCGAGGTCGAAGCGGCGCAAGTCGACCCGGGCTTCTTCGCCCAGCTTCAGTGCCGTCAGGCCGATGTCCATATAAAAAGGCAGGTTTTCGGCGCGCACCTGGTAGAACACCGGCCGGGCGTGGTGCAGATCGCACAGGTCGCGGAACTGCCAGATCATTTCGGCGCGCTCCAGGGCCGGGCCGATCGGGTCGTACAGGGCCACCAGGCTGCGGCCGCGACGGGCGTACATGAGGAAGGCATTGTCGCGGGGGTGGAACAGCAACGCCTTGTCGCCGGTCAGGGCCAGGCCGCCGTCGGGCTGGTCGGAGGCCAGCAGAATACGGTTGGCGCGCTGCAGTTCGTCGTCGTCGGGCAGGTGGATCACTGGCGGCGCGGTGCGCAGCAGCCAGGTCAGCGCCAAGGCAGCCAGCAACAAGGCACTGCCCATGGCGGCGCGCAGGCCGCGCGGGGCATCGGCGTCGAGGGTGAACTGCCACCACAGCTGATGGCTGTAGGGCACATCCTGGTAGGCGAACAGCAGCAGCCACACCGATGCGCCCACGGCGCAGGCGCTGGCCACCAGGAACACCGGTGAAAACGGCAGCTCCAGCAGGCGGCTGGGGCGGTAGAAGGAGCGACGGAACAGGGCCAGCAGGGCGGCGGTGAAGGTCAGCAGGCAAGCCTCCTCCCAGTCAAAGCCCTTGAGCAGTGACAGCAGGGCGCCGACCAGCAACAGCACGGTGGTCAGCAACCAGGCGGCGGACAGGCGTCGGCGCAGGCCCTGGGCCAGCAGCAGGCACAGCACGCCGATCAGGCTGGCGCCAAAGTGCGAGGCATCGATCAGCCGGTGCGGCACCAGAAAGCCCATATGTTCCAGGCGGGTGTCGATCTCGGGGGTGACGCCCGAAAACAGCAGCACCACCCCGGACAGGAATACCAGTATCGACAGGATGGGTGCGGCCATGCCGGAGGCGGCCTTGATGGCTTGCTGTGCGAACAGCAGGCGCCGGGCTTCATTGGCCAGCAGCAACACGCAGGCCAGCAGCAGCGGCAGCACCACATAGATCAGCCGGTACAGCAGCAGGGCGGCCGCCAGTGGCGCGGCACCGAGCTGGTCGGCAAAGGCGGCCAGCAGGATGGCTTCGAACACCCCGACGCCGCCCGGTACGTGGCTGAGCACGCCTGCGGCCAAGGCCAGCAGGTACACCAGCACAAACGCGCCGAAGGGTGGTGCTTCGGGCAGCAGCATGTACAGCACGGTGGCGGCCGCTGCCACATCCAGCGCGGTAATCAGCAATTGCAGGGCAGCCAGGCGTGCGCTTGGTAGGCGCAGTGTGCGGCGGCCCAGTTGCACCAGCAGGTTATTGGCCAGCGGCTGTTCGGCCAGGCGCCGGCGGTACAAGCCGAACACCAGCAGGACGGACGCCACAAGCACCGCAGCGGCGATACCTGCCAGCAGGCCTGGCGCCACCCTCAGTGCCGTAGAGGCTGCGGGCAGGTCGCTCAAGGTTGCCAAGGCGGCCAGGGGCGGCAGCGCGCAGCCCAGTGACAGGCTGGCAAACACCGTCATGCGTGCGACTTCGCCAGCCCCCAGACCCTGGCGTCCATACAGGCGGTAGCGCACCGAGCCGCCCGAAAGCATCGACAGGCCAATGGCGTTGCCGATGGCAAAGGCGCTGAAACCGCCCAGCGCCAGGCTGCGTGCCGGCAGTTTCACGCCGGCATAGCGGCTGGCCGACCACTCGTAACCTAACAGGATCGCGAAGCCGATCACGGTCGCCAACACGGCGCCGAGCATCGACTGGGCCGGCACGCTGAGCATGGCATCGTGCAAGGCATAGATGTCCAGCTCGCTCAGCAGGTGGCGGCAGGCAATCAAGGCCATGGTGAACAGCACCAGGGTCACGACCAGGCCGATGGGCTGGCGGTAGCGGCTCAGGCGTTCAAGCAAGGGCAGGCGCTGCACGGCACCGGGTAGCGCCGAGGCGAGTGGCACCGGAGGTTCGGGGTTGTGTGAAGTCATGGTTTGCCCCGGGCATACAGCGCGAGGCAGAGGGGAGGTACGGCCAAGTGAAAGTCCCTTAGAAAAACGTATCCAATGTTACTCCGGACTCAGGCACTTTCAGTGGCCTGGCAGGGTTAAAGATAGTTCATCCTGGGCACGATGCCTCAAGCCTGCGGGTTGGCTGGAGGGCGGGGAGACAAGAGGCTGGGAAGAACAGGGAGGGCAGATGCAACAAACCCCGCGCTGCTGTTACACAGGCGGGGTTTGTTCTGACGAATATGGTTGCGGGAGCCGGATTTGAACCGACGACCTTCGGGTTATGAGCCCGACGAGCTACCAGGCTGCTCCATCCCGCGTCAGTGGGGCGGATTCTACAGCGTGTGGCTTGTATGTCAAGCGCTAAGCTTTGATTTGTCGAGGTTTTTCGAGGCTGCTTTTTAGCAGACAAAGAAAAAGGCCACTGTGTTAACAGTGGCCTTTTCTTGAACTTGGTTGCGGGAGCCGGATTTGAACCGACGACCTTCGGGTTATGAGCCCGACGAGCTACCAGACTGCTCCATCCCGCGTCTGTGGGGCGCATTCTACAGTTTGTTGAGGGCGTGTCAAGCGCTAAGCTTTGATTTATCAAAGGTTTTTCGGCGTTACTTTTTTGAGGGCAAAGAAAAAGGCCACTGTATGAACAGTGGCCTTTTCTTTAATCTGGTTGCGGGAGCCGGATTTGAACCGACGACCTTCGGGTTATGAGCCCGACGAGCTACCAGGCTGCTCCATCCCGCGCCTGTGAGATCGAATTCTACGGATTTACGCCCCAGTGTCAAGCAGTTTCATTGAAAAACCCTTTTTTGTTCAAACCCTTAGCGCTCGCTGTCAGCAAGCAGGTCAGGCGCGACGGGGCTTTCAGGCACTTTGTCGTGTGATGCGCCGGGTGAGGTGTTTCAGGTAGGGTCGCATGCGATACTATCTGTATGAATTTACAGTGCTGACGGCCACCCATGTCCTTGCGCAAGATCATCCACGTCGACTGCGATTGCTTCTATGCCGCGATCGAGATGCGTGACGACCCGCGTCTGGCCGGGCGGCCCATGGCGGTTGGGGGCTCGCCCGAGCACCGCGGGGTGATCGCCACCTGCAACTATGAAGCGCGTGCCTATGGTGTGCGCTCGGCCATGTCGTCACGGCATGCGCTGAAGCAGTGCCCCGACCTGTTGATCGTCAAGCCGCGCTTCGAGGCCTACCGTGAGGCCTCACGGGAAATCCACGCCATCTTCCGCGACTACACCGAGCTGATCGAGCCTTTGTCGCTGGACGAAGCCTACCTGGATGTCAGCGATAGCCAGTGGTATGCGGGCAGCGCCACGCGCATCGCCGAGGATATTCGCCGGCGCGTCGCCCGCACCTTGCATATCACCGTGTCGGCGGGTGTGGCGCCGAACAAGTTCCTGGCCAAGATTGCCAGTGACTGGCGTAAGCCCAACGGGCTGTTCGTGATTACCCCGGGCGAGGTGGAGGCCTTTGTCGCCGCCTTGCCGGTGGCCAGGCTGCATGGGGTGGGCAAGGTGACGGCAGATAAACTGACGCGGCTGGGCATCGACACCTGCCTGGACCTGCGTGAGTGGTCGCGCTTGGCCTTGGTGCGAGAGTTTGGCAGCTTTGGCGAGCGTTTGTGGGGGCTGGCGCGGGGTATAGATGACCGTGCAGTACACAATGACAGCCGCAGGCAGTCAGTCAGCGTGGAAAACACCTACGACACCGACCTGCCGGACCTGGCCAGTTGCCTGGCGCGGTTGCCCGAGTTGCTGGAAAGCCTGAACGAGCGTATCGCCCGCATGGACAGCAGTTATCGCCCGGACAAGCCGTTCGTCAAGGTCAAGTTCCATGACTTCAGCCAGACCACCCTGGAGCAGGCAGGGGCTGGACGGGATCTTGAAAGTTATCGGCAACTGCTGGGCCAGGCGTTCGCCCGGGGTGGCAAGCCGGTGCGCTTGCTGGGGGTAGGGGTAAGGTTGCGCGATTTACGCGGAGCGCATGAACAGTTGGAGCTCTTCCCGCCTATATAGAAGCCTCATCAAATTGCGCGGTCCCTGTAGGAGCGGCCTTGCCGGGGCGCCGGACCGGTCGGATGGGCTGCGCAGCAGCCCCAGGATTTCAGCGTTAATGCATGAATTGCCGGGGCTGCTGCGCAGCCCATCGCGACAGAGTATCTACAGGGTGTGCATGAAGGCGGGTTACTGCACGCCCGGATCTGCCACCAACCGGCCAGTGGCCTTGGTCAGCGATTGCAGAAACTCCTGCTGCAGCTCCGGATCGTTGCGGGTCAGCTCGATCAGGCTTTGTTCCATTTCACTGGCTTCCTCTTCAAGGCCCAGTTCCGACAGGCGCTTCACCCGATGTACCCACTGGCCAACATCGTCATCCTCGAGGTCGTCGAAGATCAGTTCATGGGCTTCGAGCAGCTTGTTGCGCAGGGTGGCGCTGACCAGCAGGCTGGCATCACCACGTACCGCGTTGTCCTCGTCGAGTACTTGAAGGTGCAGGGTGCCGATGTGGTTGAGGTTTTGCTCGGAGAATGGGCTGTCGAGCAGGTTCAGACGCAGCACGCCGTTCCTGTCGGTGGTCAGTTCGTGGGTCATCTTGCCAGCCTTGACCTCGACCAGGCGTTCGCTCCAGGGCACGCTGGTGGCTTCCTCGCGCTTGCCTTTCTGCACTTCGCTGATCCCGGCCAGGTTCTGCTGGGCACGCCCGTTGGACGGCACGTTCATGAACGGGTTGAGCCCATCCACGCCGTAGCTGAGCCAGTCGTGGGTGATGCTTTGCGGCAGGTTGCCCAAGGCGAAGACGTTCACCACGTTGGCGCCGACGCCCGCCACCACGGCCACTGCACCCAGCGGGATCTCGTAGACCTCCCGCCAGGGCTGGTAAGGCGTGTAGCGGTCATAGCGACGGGTGACTTCGAACTCGGTGACTTCGAAACGCTTCAGCTCATGCACGCGCACACGCCGTTGCGGAAGCTCCATCACCTTCGGCTCGCCGACATCGATCTGCAGGGTGTGCTCGAGCAATTTGCGCTCGACGCGCTCCTCGTGGTCGCTGCGCTGGGACATCTGGTTGGCGCAGCCGCTGACGAGCAGGGCGCCGCACAGTGCGGCGCCCCCCAGGGTAAAGGTACTTCGCTTGAACATGATCACTCGTGCATTGGTTATCAGCGGCGAACGCGGGCCTGCAGGAAGCTCAGCACTTCATTGAGCGGCAACGCCTGGGCGTCCTGCTCGGTGCGGTGCTTGTACTCCAGGTTGCCTTCGGCCAGGCCGCGATCGCTGACGACGATGCGGTGTGGGATGCCGATCAGCTCCATGTCGGCAAACTTGATGCCTGGGCTGGTCTTCTTGTCGCGGTCGTCCAGCAGCACTTCGAAGCCGGCGGCGGTCAGTTCGGCGTACAGCTTGTCGGTTGCCTCGCGAACCACCTCGGTTTCGTAGCGCAGCGGTACCAGGGCGATCTGGAACGGCGCCAGGGCATCGTTCCAGATGATGCCCTTGTCGTCATAGCTCTGCTCGATGGCAGCGGCGACCACGCGGGACACACCAATACCGTAGCAGCCCATCGACAGAACCACCGGCTTGCCGTTCTCGCCCAGTACCTGGCACTTCAGCGCTTCGCTGTACTTGGTGCCCAGCTGGAAGATGTGGCCCACTTCGATGCCGCGCTTGATCACCAGGGTGCCCTGGCCGTCCGGGCTTGGGTCGCCTTCGACCACGTTCCGCAGGTCGGCGACCTGTGGAACCGGCAGGTCGCGCTCCCAGTTCACACCGAAGTAGTGCTTGTCGTCGATGTTGGCGCCGATGCCGAAGTCGCTCATCAGGGCAACCGAACGGTCGATGATGCATTCCAGCGGCAGGTTCAGCGGGCCGAGCGAGCCGGCACCGGCGCCAATGGCGTCGCGCAGTTCGGCTTCGGTGGCCATGACCAGAGGGTCGGCAACCTGTTCCAGCTTGGTGGCCTTGATTTCGTTCAGCTCGTGGTCGCCGCGAACGATCAGGGCAATCAGCTTGCCTTCTTCAGCGCCGCGCACGATCAGGGTCTTGACGGTCTTCTCGATCGCCAGGCCATGGTTTTCCACCAGTTGCGCGATGGTCTTGGCCTCTGGCGTGTCGACCAGGCGCAGCTCCTCGGTAGGGGCAGGGCGCACGGTTTCACGCGGGATGGCTTCGGCCTTCTCGATGTTGGCGGCGTAGTCGGAGCTGTCGCTGAAGATCACGTCGTCTTCGCCAGATTCGGCCAGTACGTGGAACTCGTGCGAGTAGCTGCCACCGATCGAGCCGGTGTCGGCCTGCACTGGGCGGAAGTCCAGGCCCAGGCGGGTGAATACGTTGCTGTACGCCTGGTGCATGCGGTCGTAGGTTTCCTGCAGGGAAGCCTGGTCGGCATGGAACGAGTAGGCGTCCTTCATGATGAACTCGCGGCCGCGCATCAGGCCGAAGCGCGGGCGGATCTCGTCACGGAACTTGGTCTGGATCTGGTACATGTTGAGCGGCAGCTGTTTATAGCTGGACAGCTCGTTACGGGCCAGGTCGGTGATGACTTCTTCGTGGGTCGGGCCAACGCAGAAGTCGCGCTGGTGGCGGTCCTTCAGGCGCAGCAGCTCAGGGCCGTACTGCTCCCAGCGGCCGGACTCCTGCCACAGCTCGGCAGGCTGGATGCTTGGCATCAGCACTTCCAGGGCGCCGGCGGCGTTCATTTCCTCACGCACCACGGCTTCGACCTTGCGCATTACCCGCAGGCCCATCGGCAGCCAGGTGTACAGGCCGGAGGCCAGTTTGCGGATCATGCCGGCACGCAGCATGAGCTGATGGCTGATGACCACTGCGTCGGCAGGGGTTTCTTTCTGGGTGGCGAGCAAATATTGACTGGTGCGCATGGTTAGCCGTGTCGATTGCCTAAGACGTTGAAATAGCCCCGCATTGTACGGGGGCGAAACGAAGGCGTACAGGATGCCCCAGGGCGGGCCGCTTGTCAGCCAAGAAAAAGCCCGGCGAGATCGCCGGGCTTTTCAGGTGCGGGGCACTGCAAGCCAGGCTTACAGGATGCTCAGCGGGTACTCCACGATCAGGCGCAGTTCGTCGATCGATGGGGAACCGTAGTAGACGCCATCGCCCGAACGGTAGGTGGCCTGACGTACGCGCAAGCTCAGGTCCTTGGCCGGGCCGCTTTGCATCACGTACTTGACGTCGATGTCGCGTTCCCATTCCTTGCCGTCGTCGGTGGTGCGGGTAGTTGCACCAGTACCGCGCACGTAACGGGTCATGAAGGTCAGGCCTGGTACGCCGAATTCGGCAAAGTTCAGGTCGTAGCGTGCCTGCCAGGACTTCTCGTCTTCGGCGTTGAAGTCGGAGCGGGCCACGGAGTTGGCCAGGAAGACCGTACCGCCACCGTCGACGCCGTAGGCATAGTCGCCGTCGCCGCTGACTTTCTGGTAGGCCAGGGTGAAGGTGTGGGCGCCAATGTTGTAGGCGGCCGAGAGGCTGGCTGCAATGTTGTCCAGCTCGTTGCTGCCGTCGGCCTTGCTGACGAACGCGCCGGTCAGGTTGTTGCCGATCGACTTGGTGTCATAGATGTTGAAGTCGAACACCAGGCCTTGCTTGTCGCTGATCGGCAGCGCCCAGTTGATATTGCCGTACCACTTGCGGAAGTGGTCTTCGATATGCGAGTAGTAGACGCTGGTGCTGAGGTTGTCATTAATGGCGTAAGTGCCACCAAAGACGTTGGCCTCGGTCATGTTCAGGCTGTCGTGGTAAGTCTGAGCCTGCGCATTCATGGCAGTGAAGTGACCGGCATGCAGGGTCAGGCCATCGATCTCGTTGCTGGTGATCAGGCCGCCTTCTGCAACTTCCGGCAGCAGTCGGCTGTCGTCGGTAGCCAGTACTGGCAGGGCGGTGAACTGGTCACCCCATTTGAGCACAGTGTTGGAGATGCGCATTTTCACTGCGCCGCCAGCTTCGGAGTAGTCGTCTTGCGAACGGCCGTCGGAACCTGTCGGGAACAGGCCGGTGCCGGCACGGCCGCGGCCGCTGTCCAGCTTGAGGCCCAGCATGCCGATGGCGTCGACGCCGAAGCCCACGGTACCTTGGGTGAAGCCCGATTCAAAGGTGCCGAGGAAGCCAAGGCCGGTTTCTTCAACGCGGCTTTGGGTGCCAGGTGCGTTGTTACGGAAGTCACGGCTAAAGTACAGCATGCGGGTCTTGACGTTCAGCTTGCTGTCTTCAATGAAACCTTTGGACTCGTCCTGTGCCGAGGCCATTGCCAACTGCGAGGTCCCTGCCGCAACGGCCAGGGCGATCATGCTCCACTTCATCACGCGCATCGTGATTTGCTCCTTTGGTTTTTAGGAAGAGTACCGCTGCGCCCAGGTGTTTTAGTTATAGGGTGCAGCTCTTTCTTGTTATGTCGGCGAAAATGTATAGCACGCTGACTGTTGTTGGCGATATGGCTATATAGACTCTTTGCGGAACTTTTTTGCCATGTCGCTTTTACGTATATCCATGTCGCAAATCACGCCCCGGTTTATGGGCCGTATAACGCCAGCGCTGTTCCTGTCACCGTAACGAATCTGTAACTACGGATTCTGGTTGAGGAAACTCCCTGGTAACCAATGCGGCTGTTGTTATTTGTCGCGTACACCTGCCAGTGCAGATGTCGTGCCGACTTGGCGTGAAGTGAATGCAACAAGCGTGCTCAAAATTCGCAACACTTCATGAAATTTTCACAAAACCTGCTACCGAGGGTCGGAAAGTGCCGTAAACACGGGGCGACGGCTGCCTGAGCGCATGTTGGAGTCGCGAATCATTAAAATTTAAAAAGCTGCCATGAAAGTCAATGTGTTACCGCAATTTGTTCATCCAGTCTCGATTGTGGGGTGACAAGTGTGGTGGCGGTGCGCAGGTGGCCTCATTTTGGTGCGAAAAGTAGCGCTGTGTTACCGAGAGTGTGCAAGGTATCCTTGCAGGTCTGTTTTCCGCTTGAAGCGGGTCGTTTTTGCCTGAAGGAGATATGCCGTGTTCGTTCTGGATTCGCGTTTGCAGCAGGATTCCCTGGTGCTGGGAGAGTTTGCGTTGTGCCAGCTGCTGCTGAGCAAGGATGCCAACTACCCATGGTTCATCCTGGTGCCCAAGCGCGCCGGTATCAGCGAGCTGTTCGAGCTTGAAGCGGCGGAGCAGCAGCAGTTGTGGCAGGAAACCACCCTTCTGGCTGAAGCGCTGAAGGCCAGCTATGGCGCCGACAAGATGAACGTGGCCACGCTGGGCAATGTTGTCAGCCAGTTGCACATGCATGTGATCGTGCGCCAGCGTGACGACGCCGCCTGGCCGGCACCGGTGTGGGGCAAGTGCCCGGCCTTGGCTTACAGCGACGACCAGTTGCAAGCCGTCCGCCAACGCCTGCGTGGGTTGCAGCTCGCGGGCTATAAGGAGGCCTGACATGTCGCTGGAATTGCGTATTGTCGAACTGGAAACCCGTCAGGCGTTTCAGGATGACGCTATCCAGGCGCTGAATGATGTGGTGGTCGAGCAGGGGCGGGTGATCGAGCGGCTGCAATTGCAGGTGGCCGAGCTGATCAAGCGCCATGAAGAGATGGTCGGCCAGTACGGCAGCGAAGGGGAAGAGGCGCCGCCGCCTCATTACTGACGCCGTGCCCCTGTAGGAGCGGCCTCGTGTCGCGATGGGCCGCAAGGCGGCCCCGGGGTTTCAGCGGTGTTGCAAATATTGCCGGGGCTGCTTCGCAGCCCTATCGCGACACAAGGCCGCTCCTACAGGGCTAGTGCATGCCATGAAGGCGATGCCCTATGGGCGCGGGCAGTTGCCTGCACAGTCAGCGGCGGGTTACCGCAACCACGTCTTCGGCCTGCAGGCCCTTGTCGCGGTGCATCACCGAAAACTCCACACGCTGGCCTTCGACCAGAATGCGGTGGCCTTCGCCGCGAATGGCGCGAAAGTGCACGAAAATGTCATCACCCGAATCACGGGAGATGAAACCAAAGCCTTTCGACGTGTTGAACCACTTTACGGTGCCGGTATCGCGGTTGCCGGCCTCCTGGGCGGCATGCTGGTTGGTGCGTGCCTTGCGCGGGCTGCGGGCAAAGCCCACCGCCAGGTGCAGGCCTACGGCCAAGGCCGCGCAGACCAGCGCAGCGAGGTTGCCCATTTCCGGGCGGGCCAGCAGCGTCAGGGTCTGCAGCACCACCGCCACCACCAGCAGGGCGCAGGCAAGGTGCTGCAACTGCTGCCGGGCGCCGCGGTAGTACAGCGGCACGACCGGGGCCAGGACCAGGTTTAGCAGGCCGAGCAGGGCAAGGTACACCGCGTCGGGTTGTTGCAGGAAGGGTGTCGCATCGGTTTTCAGGCTGGGTATGAGCGATAGCAGCAAGGCTGCCACGCCCGTCACCAGATGGACGATCTTGAACATGGAGTTGGCTCACCGTTGATAAGGCCGATCACAGGAAGAGCTGGCAGCACGGTGCGCATGAGGTGTAAAGCGCGAACACGTGACAAGCCAGCCTATGCACCCGGCAATGACAGTCCGCACGGGTGGCACGGTGCCTATTTAACAGCAAAGCCGAAGGCTACTCAAATTGCAGGCCGTGGTGGGCGATGTGTTGCGCCATGTCACAGGCGGTGTGGGTCAAGTGTTGCTACAGTGGTCGGCATCCGCTTGAGTCTCAAGCCTTATGGAAAGGGGAGCTTCAATGGCAATCGATATCGGTATCAATGAAGAAGATCGCAAGTCCATCGTCGATGGGCTGTCCCGCCTGTTGTCGGATACCTACGTGCTGTATCTGAAAACCCATAACTTTCACTGGAACGTCACCGGTCCGTCGTTCCGCACCCTGCACCTGATGTTCGAAGAGCAGTACAACGAACTGGCGCTGGCAGTCGATTCGATTGCCGAGCGCATCCGTGCCCTGGGGTTCCCGGCGCCGGGGTCGTATGCATTCTATGCACGGCACTCCTCGATCAAGGAGGAGGAAGGCGTACCCCCGGCGGACGAGATGATCCGCCAGCTGGTCCAGGGGCAGGAGGCCGTGGTGCGTACTGCGCGCAGCATTTTCCCGGTAGTGGACAAGGTCAGTGACGAGCCGACTGCCGACTTGCTGACCCAGCGTATGCAGGTTCACGAAAAAACTGCCTGGATGCTGCGGGTGCTGCTCGACGGTAAGTAACCACACGAAGCTGTGACATGACCCTGTGGGGGCGGAGGAGCCCGCGAACACCGGCCTGGCCGGTGCGCCTGCTCCCACAGTGTCCGGCACCGTCTTTTATGTTTGTGCGGGAAGGTTTTGCCGCTGCTTTAAACCTGCTGCCCGGCGCTTCATTGGTCACCTGTTACCGGTGACGAGGAAGTAGGGCGCATGATGCAAGCGAACAAGCGTGTGGCTGGCCTGGGGAGTTGGCCAGGAAAACAGTGCATTGATCCGTTCAAGGCGGATTTCGACATGTTGCAGACACAGCCGGTATCACGTTCCGTGCGGCTGAACGGTTTTTCTACCTGCCTGCGTCTGGAGGCCGTGTACTGGGGTATCCTTGAACGCATCGCCGCCGCCAATCGCTGTTCGGTCAGTGCGGTGTTGTCCTATGTGGACCGCGAAGTGCACCTGCGCCAGGGTGGGGTGCGCAACTTCAGCGGGCTGATTCGGGTAATTTGCGTCGCTTGGCTGCAGGACCCGCCAAGTGTGCGCTGATCGTCTGGCGGGCTGCGCAGTGCTTGCTAACCATATATAATCCCGCTTTTTGCTGCCCCGGCAGCCAGCGTTGTGGTTGACGAGAGACACCCATGCCCCTTTATGACTATCAATGTGCGTCCTGCGAGCACCGCATGGAAGTGCTGCAGAAGATCAGCGCCGCGCCGCTGACCGATTGCCCGGCCTGTCAGGCGCCGGCGCTCAAGAAGCTGCTGTCGGTGCCAGGCTTCCGCCTGAGCGGTAATGGTTGGTACGAGACCGACTTCAAGACCGGGGCGAAAAAGAATCTGGCAGGCGGCGACAAGGCCGACTGAGTTGAATGCTGTGACCGGGTCTTGCAGTATTAGCCCTCCGGGCGGCCAAGGCCTCCACCGAATACACGAATCACGAGAAGCGAAACCACCATCATGATGCGCAGCCATTATTGCGGCCAACTGAACGAGAGCCTGGACGGCCAGGAAGTCACCCTTTGCGGCTGGGTCCATCGTCGCCGCGACCACGGCGGGGTGATCTTCCTCGACATCCGTGACCGCGAAGGCATGGCCCAGGTCGTGTTCGACCCGGATCGCGCCGAAACCTTCGCCGCCGCCGACCGCGTGCGCAGCGAATACGTCGTGCAGGTCACCGGCAAGGTCCGCAAGCGCCCTGACGGTGCGGTGAATGCCAACATGGCCTCCGGCGCCATTGAGATCCTCGGCTACCAGTTGACCGTGCTCAACGAAGCGGAAACCCCGCCGTTCCCGCTGAACGAATTCTCCGACGTTGGCGAGGAAACCCGCCTGCGCTACCGCTTCATCGACCTGCGTCGCCCGGAAATGGCCGACAAGCTGCGTCTGCGTTCGCGCATCACCAGCAGCATCCGTCGCTTCCTCGATGAAAACGGCTTCCTCGACGTCGAAACGCCGATCCTGACCCGCGCCACCCCGGAAGGCGCGCGTGACTACCTGGTGCCAAGCCGTACCCACGCTGGTAGCTTCTTCGCCCTGCCGCAGTCGCCGCAGCTGTTCAAGCAGCTGCTCATGGTCGCCGGCTTCGACCGCTACTACCAGATCGCCAAGTGCTTCCGTGACGAAGACCTGCGTGCCGACCGCCAACCGGAATTCACCCAGATCGACATCGAGACCAGCTTCCTCGATGAAAGCGAGATCATGGGCCTGACCGAGAGCATGATCCGCAAGCTGTTCAAGGAAGTGCTGGACCTGGAATTCGGCGAATTCCCGCACATGACCTTCGAAGAAGCCATGCGTCGCTACGGTTCCGACAAGCCAGACCTGCGTAACCCACTGGAACTGGTCGACGTTGCCGACCAGCTGAAGGATGTCGACTTCAAGGTGTTCGCCGGCCCGGCCAACGACCCGAAGTGCCGCGTTACTGCCCTGCGTCTGCCAGGCGGTGCCAGCATGCCGCGCAGCAAGATCGACGAGTACACCAAGTTCGTCGGCATCTACGGTGCCAAGGGCCTGGCCTACATCAAGGTCAACGAGCGTGCTAAAGGCGTTGAAGGCCTGCAGTCGCCGATCGTCAAGAACATCCCTGAGGCCAACCTCAACAACATCCTCGACCGCGTTGGCGCTGTAGACGGCGACATCGTGTTCTTCGGTGCCGACAAGTTCAAGGTGGTCAGCGAAGCCCTGGGCGCGCTGCGTATCCGCCTGGGCCACGACTTCGAGCTGCTGACCTGTGAGTGGGCGCCGATGTGGGTCGTCGACTTCCCGATGTTCGAAGAGAACGAAGACGGCAGCTTCACTGCGCTGCACCACCCGTTCACTGCGCCCAAGTGCAGCCCGGAAGAGCTTGAGGCCAACCCGGCCACGGCCCTGTCCCGTGCCTACGACATGGTGCTGAACGGCACCGAACTGGGTGGCGGTTCGATCCGTATCCACCGCAAAGAGATGCAACAGGCGGTATTCCGCCTGCTGGGTATCGAGGCAGAAGAACAGGAAGAGAAGTTCGGCTTCCTGCTCGACGCACTGAAGTTCGGTGCACCGCCTCACGGTGGCCTGGCCTTTGGTCTGGACCGCCTGGTCATGCTGATGACCGGCGCCCAGTCGATCCGTGAAGTGATCGCCTTCCCGAAAACCCAGAGCGCCGCGTGCGTCATGACCCAGGCTCCTGGCCTGGTCGACGCCAAGGCCCTGCGCGAGCTGCACATCCGACTGCGCGAACAGACCAAGGTCGAGTAAGCGGTCCCCGGGCGCATCCACATGGATGCGCCTTTGCGTTTCGGCGCAGGTATTTTCCCGTCCCGCCCCGTACAGGGGCGGGGCTGTTTGTGATTCAAAGGATTCGGAGTCGTTATGGCTGGTCATTCCAAGTGGGCGAACATCAAGCACCGCAAAGAGCGCCAGGATGCCAAGAGAGGCAAGGTCTTCACCAAGTGGATCCGCGAGCTCACGGTCGCTGCCAAGCAGGGCGGCCCTGACCCGGCATCCAACCCGCGCCTGCGCCTGGCGCTGGACAAGGCCCTGGGCGCCAACATGAGCCGCGATATCATCGACCGAGCCGTGGCCCGTGGTGCTGGCACCAATGAAAGCGACAACGTCGAAGAGCTCAGCTACGAAGGTTATGGCCCGGGTGGTGTGGCGATCATGGTCGAGACCATGACCGACAACCGCAACCGCACCGCCGCCGCCGTGCGGCATGCTTTCACCAAGTGTGGCGGCAACCTGGGTACCGACGGCTCGGTGGCCTACCTGTTCGAGCGCAAGGGGCAGATCAGTTTTGCCCCGGGCGTGGATGAAGACGCGCTGATGGAAGCGGCGATGGAAGCCGATGCTGACGACGTGGTGGCCAACGATGACGGCTCGTTCGACGTGTTCACCTCGTTCAACAGCTTCTATGCCGTGCGTAATGCCCTGGAAGAGGCTGGTTTCAAGGCCGATGATGCAGAAATCGTCATGCAGCCGACCACCAGTGCCGAGCTGGACCAGGACGGTGCTGAAAAGGTGCTCAAGCTGATCGACATGCTCGAAGACCTGGATGACGTGCAGAACGTCTACTCCAATGCCCAGATTTCCGACGAGATCATGGAAAAGATCGGCTAAGGTCTCCTGACCCTTCGCGTCAAGGCTGCTATTGGGGCCGCTGCGCAGCCCATCGCCGGCAAGCCAGCTCCCACAGGTACAGTGCATTTCTTCAGGCCTGCACTGTACTTGTGAGAGCTGGCTTGCCAGCGATGGGTCGCGCAGCGGCCCTAATGGTCTTGAATCGTGAGCTTTGAACGACAGGCACTATGACTCTGATTCTTGGTATCGACCCCGGTTCGCGCATCACCGGCTATGGCGTGGTACGCCAGACCGCCCGTGGTTGCGAGTACGTGGCGTCGGGCTGCATCCGCACCGGCAGCGGCGAGCTGCACGAGCGGCTGCAGATTGTTTTTCGCGGCGTCAGTGAAATCATCGCCCAGCACGAACCGGTGACCATGGGCATCGAGCGCGTGTTCATGGCGCGTAACGCCGACTCGGCGCTGAAGCTCGGCCAGGCCCGCGGCGCGGCTATCGTCGCTGCCGCCGAAGCCGGCCTGGAAATCGCTGAATACAGCGCCACACAGGTCAAACAAGCGGTAGCCGGCACCGGTGGGGCCAACAAGGAGCAGGTGATGATGATGGTCATGCACCTGTTGAAATTGACGCAAAAGCCGCAGATCGACGCCTCCGACGCCCTGGCCATCGCCCTGTGCCACGCCCATACCCGCTCCAGCCTGGTGCCGCATGGCCTGGCCACGGCGCGGCGACGCGGCGGGCGCTTGCGTCTGTAGGCGCTTCATGCGCTGATACACATTTTGTGCGGGTGATGCGTTCACCCGTTGCATTTGCTGATAGGGTTGAGCGGTCTTTGACCGGCTCCCCGAGAGGAAGGATCGGAACGTGATTGGACGTTTGCGCGGCACCCTGGCGGAGAAACAGCCGCCGCACCTGATTATCGACGTCAACGGCGTGGGTTACGAACTGGAAGTTCCCATGACTACGCTGTACCGTCTGCCCAAGCTGGGCGAACCCGTCACCGTGCACACCCATCTGGTGGTGCGTGAAGACGCCCATTTGCTCTATGGGTTTGCCGAAAAGCGCGAGCGTGAGCTGTTCCGCGAGCTCATCCGGCTCAACGGCGTGGGGCCGAAGCTGGCACTGGCACTGATGTCCGGCCTGGAAGTCGACGAGCTGGTGCGTTGCGTGCAGGCCCAGGATACGTCGGCCTTGGTGCGCGTGCCCGGTGTCGGCAAAAAAACCGCCGAACGCCTGCTGGTAGAGCTCAAGGACCGTTTCAAGGCCTGGGAAACCTCCCCGGCCATGTTTACCCTGGTGTCCGATGGCCCGTTGCCGGTCGCCAGCGAATCCAGCGCCGAGGCTGATGCCGTCAGCGCCCTGGTCTCGCTGGGCTACAAGCCGCAGGAAGCGAGCAAGGCGATCGCCGCGATCAAGGACAAGGCCGGCCTGAGCAGTGAAGAACTGATCCGCCGCAGCCTGAAAGGGATGATTACCAAGTGATCGAAGCCGACCGCCTGATCGCCGCCAGTGGCCGCGACCGTGAAGAAGTCCAGGACCGAGCGATTCGCCCGCTGAGCCTGGACGATTACATCGGCCAGCCGGTGGTGCGCGAACAGATGGCGCTGTTCATCCAGGCTGCCCGTGGCCGCAGCGAGTCGCTGGACCACACCCTGATCTTCGGCCCGCCGGGGCTGGGCAAGACCACCCTGGCCAACATTATCGCCCATGAAATGGGCGTGTCGGTAAAAAGCACCTCGGGGCCGATCCTCGAGCGCCCCGGCGACCTGGCAGCCATGCTGACCAACCTCGAACCGCACGACGTGCTGTTCATCGACGAGATCCACCGCCTGTCACCGGTCGTCGAAGAGGTGCTGTACCCGGCCATGGAGGACTTCCAGCTCGACATCATGATCGGCGAAGGCCCGGCGGCCCGCTCGATCAAGCTCGACCTGCCACCGTTCACCCTGGTAGGGGCTACCACCCGTGCCGGCATGCTCACCAACCCGTTGCGGGACCGCTTCGGTATCGTCCAGCGCCTGGAGTTCTACAGCGACAAGGACCTGGCCACCATCGTCAGCCGTTCGGCCAATATCCTTGGCCTGGTCATCGAAGACCAGGGCGCCTACGAGATTGCACGACGTGCCCGTGGCACGCCACGTATCGCCAACCGCCTGCTGCGCCGTGTGCGTGACTACGCCGAGGTGCGCGGCAAGGGCCAGATTACCAAGGCCGTGGCCGACATGGCGTTGAACCTGCTGGACGTCGACGAGCGTGGTTTCGACCATTCCGACCGCCGCCTGCTGCTGACCATGATCGAGAAGTTCGATGGCGGCCCGGTGGGTGTGGACAACCTGGCTGCGGCCATCAGCGAAGAGCGCCATACCATCGAGGATGTGCTGGAGCCGTACCTGATCCAGCAGGGCTATATCATGCGCACCCCGCGTGGCCGCGTGGTCACCCGGCATGCCTACCTGCACTTTGGCCTGAATATTCCCGGGCGTTTGGGGGAGGGCGCTGATTTTTCCGAGCCAGGCGATGAATGACAGATCAAAAGCGACTTTTCGTGGTCCTACCGCTGGCATGCCCAAGGTGCGCTGGCAATAAGACATTAATGAAGAAAAAACAGTTGCCACAGCGGATTGGCAAGCTGAGGAGTAAGCACTAGAGTATGCGCGCGCAAAATCAGCTCGAACCGTTCGCACACCGTTGTCGCGTCTATTACGAAGATACCGATGCGGGCGGCGTGGTGTATTACGTCAACTACCTGAAATTCATGGAGCGCGCGCGTACCGAACGCCTGCGGCACCTGGGTTTTTCCCAGTCGCAGCTGGCCGAAGACAACCTGCTGTTCGTGGTCCATTCCAGCGAAGCGCGCTATCACGCGCCGGCGCGGCTGGATGACGAGTTGCGGGTGACCGCGCAAGTACTTGAACTCAATCGCGCCAGCCTGCGTTTTGTACAGCAGGTCTGGCGGGAAAAGGATGAAACGCTGCTTTGCGAAGGGCAGTTCCTGGTGGCCGCCGTGCGCGCCGACACTTTCAAACCCCGAGCCATACCCCCCCAGCTGCGCGACGCCTTTGCGGCGGACGGCTCGGGTAATCAATCGAATGCAGGAGAATAAGCGTGGAAGCTAACGTCGTCGACCATACCTCCATGTGGAGTCTGGTCAGCAATGCCAGCGTGGTGGTACAGCTGGTAATGCTGATCCTGGTGGCCGCCTCGGTCACCTCATGGATCATGATCTTCCAGCGCAGCACCATGCTGCGCGCCGGTCGTCGTGCGCTGGATGCCTTCGAGGAGCGCTTCTGGTCGGGCATCGACCTGTCCAAGCTGTACCGCCAGGCAGGCAGCAACCCAGACCCGGATTCCGGCGTCGAGCAGGTGTTCCGTGCCGGCTTCAAAGAGTTCTCCCGCCTGCGTCAGCAGCCGGGCGTTGACCCGGACGCCGTCATGGAGGGCGTTGGCCGTGCCATGCGTGTAGCCATTTCGCGCGAGGAAGAAAAACTCGAGCAGAGCCTGCCGTTCCTGGCCACCGTCGGTTCCACCAGCCCGTACATCGGCCTGTTCGGTACCGTGTGGGGCATCATGAACTCCTTCCGCGGCCTGGCCAGCGCCCAGCAGGCCACCCTGGCGACCGTCGCCCCGGGTATCGCCGAAGCGCTGATCGCCACCGCCATCGGCCTGTTCGCAGCAATCCCGGCGGTAATCGCCTACAACCGTTTCGCCGCGCGCAGCGAAGTGCTGATCGGTCGTTACTACACCTTCGCCGACGAGTTCCAGGCGATCCTGCACCGCAAAGTGCACACCAGCGAAGAGTAATCAGGTAGAAGCCCATGGCCCGAGTTCGCCACAAACGCAAGCCCGTCGCCGAGATGAACGTGGTGCCCTACATCGATGTGATGCTGGTGCTGCTGGTCATCTTCATGGTGACGGCGCCCATGCTCAACCAGGGCGTGAAGGTCGACCTGCCCAAGGTTTCCAGTGAAGCCTTGCCGCAGGACAACAACGTCCAGATCCTCACCATCTCCATCAAGGCCGATAAAACCTATTACTGGAACCTTGGCAGCGAAGTCGATACCGACAAGCAGATGGACAAGGCCATGACCTTGCCTGACATGACCAATGCAGTGACCAAGATCATTGCTGCCGGCCGTGACCAGGGCAAGCAGACCCAGGTGTTCATTCGTGGCGACAAGGCTGTCGACTATGGCGCGGTCATGGGTGCCATGGGCGGGTTGCAGAAGGCCGGTGTCGGTAACGTTGGCCTGATTACCGAGGCGCCCTGATGCAACAGCGAGAGCCATCCGCCTCGGAAAGCTACTTCTGGCCCAGTGTCTGGGCCATCGGCCTGCATGTGCTGGTGTTCGCCCTGCTGTTCGTCAGTTTTGCCATGACGCCTGAACTGCCGCCTTCCAAGCCGATCGTTCAGGCTACCCTGTACCAGCTCAAGTCCAAGAGCCAGGCGACCACCCAGACCAATCAGAAGATTGCCGGGGAAGCGAAGAAAACCGCTTCGCGCCAGACCGAGGTCGAGCAGCTGGAGCAGAAGAAGGTCGAGCAGGAGGCCGTGAAGGCCGCGGAACAAAAGAAGGCCGACGCCGCTCAAAAGGCCGAGGAGGCTCGCGAAGCCGCCGAGGCGAAAAAAGCCGAGGACGCTGCCAAGGCTGCCGAAGCCGCCAAGGCTAGCGAGGCCAAGAAAGCCGCAGAAGCCAAGAAGGCCGATGAGGCGAAGAAGGCCGCCGAGAAGCAGCAGGCCGACATCGCCAAGAAGAAGGCCGAGGACGAAGCCAAGAAAAAAGCCGAAGAAGAGGCCAAGAAAGAGGCCGCTGAAGAGGCGAAGAAACAAGCCGCCGAGGACGCCAAGAAAAAGGCAGCCGAAGAGGCCAAGAAGAAAGCAGCCGAGGACGCCAAGAAGAAAGCGGCGGCCGAGGACGCGAAGAAGAAGGCAGCTGAAGAGGCCAAGAAAAAGGCCGCTGCAGACGCCCAGAAGAAAAAGGCACAGGAAGCGGCCCGCAAGGCGGCAGAAGACAAGAAAGCCCAGGCCCTGGCCGAGCTGTTGTCCGACACCACCGAGCGGCAGCAGGCGCTGGCCGACGAGCAGGGTGACCAGGTGGCCGGCGACTTCGACGACCTGATCCGCATGCGCGCGGCCGAGGGCTGGGCACGTCCGCCTTCCGCGCGCAAGGGCATGACGGTGGTCCTGCAGATCAACATGTTGCCGGACGGTACCATCACCAGTGTCAGCGTGGCCCGTTCCAGTGGTGACGGCCCGTATGACAGTTCGGCGGTGGCTGCGGTGAAAAACATTGGTCGTTTGACCGAGATGCAGGGTATGAAGCCGAGCGATTTCAACCAATATCGTTCGTTCAAGATGACATTTACACCTGAGGATCTAGCGTTGTGATTAAACGTCTGAGAGGACTGCTGGTCATGCTCTGCTGCGTGGCAGGCATGGCGGTGGCAGAGGAAAAAAACATCCTGGTCACCAGCGGCAGCGACCGGGCAACTCCCATTGCGGTAGTGCCGTTCGGTCTGCAAGGCGGCAGCGTGCTGCCCGAAGACATTGCCGATATCATCGGCAACGACCTGCGCAACTCTGGCTACTACTCGCCAATTCCGCGGCAGAACATGATCAGCCAGCCGTCGCAGGCCAGCGAAGTGATCTTCCGTGACTGGAAAGCGCTGGGTGCCCAATACGTGATGGTCGGCAGCATCGTGCCATCGGGCGGTCGCCTGCAGGTGCAGTACGCCCTGTTCAACGTCGCCACCGAGCAGCAAGTGCTGACCGGTAGCGTCGCAGGCAGCACCGACCAGTTGCGCGACATGGCGCACTACATCGCCGACCAGTCGTTCGAGAAGCTCACCGGCATCAAGGGTGCGTTCTCTACCCGTATGCTGTACGTGACGGCCGAGCGCTTCTCCACCAACAACACCCGCTACACCCTGCAGCGTTCGGACTATGACGGTGCACGTGCGGTCACCTTGCTGCAATCGCGTGAGCCGATCCTGTCGCCACGCTTTGCGCCCGATGGCAAGCGTATCGCCTACGTGTCGTTCGAGCAGAAGCGCCCGCGCATCTTCGTTCAGAACATCGATACCGGCCGCCGCGAGCAGGTGACCAACTTCGAAGGCCTGAACGGCGCGCCAGCCTGGTCGCCCGATGGTTCGCGCCTGGCGTTCGTGCTGTCCAAGGACGGCAACCCGGACATCTATGTGATGAACGTGGCGTCGCGCCAGATCAGCCGAGTGACCGCAGGCCCCGGTATCAACACCGAGCCGTTCTGGGGTAAAGATGGCAATACCCTTTACTTCACGTCCGACCGTGGCGGCAAGCCGCAGATCTACAAACAGTCGGTCAGCGGTGGCGGTGCCGAGCGCGTAACCTTCGTGGGCAACTACAACGCCAACCCGAAACTGTCGGCTGACGAAAAGACCCTGGTAATGATTCATCGCCAACAGGGCTTTACCAACTTCAAAGTGGCGGCACAGGACTTGCAACGCGGAAGTGTAAAGATTCTCTCGGAAACAAGTCTTGATGAGTCTCCCACTGTTGCGCCAAACGGCACCATGCTAATCTACGCCACCCGCCAGCAGGGCCGGGGAGTCTTGATGCTCGTGTCGCTTAATGGCCGCGTGAGGCTCCCACTTCCTACCGCTCAAGGCGAAGTCAGAGAACCGTCCTGGTCCCCTTACCTGAACTGATTGCGGCGTAATACGTTTTGCTTAACACACTGGGGTTTCATTAGGAGTTTCACGATGGAAATGCTGAAGTTTGGTAAATTCGCTGCGCTGGCTCTGGCCATGGCCGTAGCTGTAGGTTGCTCCTCGAAAGGCGGTGACAACGCAGGCGAAGGCGCTGCTGTAGATCCGAACGCTGGCTACGGTGCCAACACTGGCGCTGTTGACGGCTCCCTGAGCGAAGAAGCCGCCCTGCGCGCAATCACCACCTTCTACTTCGAATACGACAGCTCGGACCTGAAGCCAGAAGCCATGCGCGCTCTGGACGTTCACGCCAAGGACCTGAAGTCCAACGGCAACCGCGTTGTCCTGGAAGGCAACACCGACGAGCGCGGCACCCGCGAGTACAACATGGCTCTGGGTGAGCGTCGTGCCAAAGCCGTTCAGCGCTACCTGGTTCTGCAGGGCGTTTCCCCTGCTCAGCTGGAACTGGTCTCCTACGGTGAAGAGCGTCCTGTTGCCACTGGCAACGACGAGCAATCCTGGGCTCAGAACCGCCGCGTAGAACTGCGTAAGTAAGTTCTTATGCGTATGTGCCGCCGTGTAGTAACCGTCCTCGCACTCAGCCTGCCGCTCGCGGCCTGGGCTGAGGTCCCTGTAGTAGATGACAACGCAGGCGGCTACCCGCCTGTGGGTTATGGCACGAGCGGCGCCTATGCCGGGTCAGGGGCTTCGGCCCCTGCCTCTGCACAGGGCCAGCTGTTCATGCAGCTGCAACAGATGCAGGACCAGCTTTCCCGCCAGCAAGGCATCATCGAAGAGCTGCAGAACGATGTGTCGCGCATGAAGCAGGAAAACCTGGAGCGATACCAGGACCTGGACCGTCGCATCAACAGTGGCGCCGCACCTGCCGCGACCCCTGACAATTCCTCCGGTGGTGGTGCTTCAAATGCCGCCCCTGGTGCAGCAGCTGGCGCTGCTGCGCAACAACCGGCCGCCAGTAGCGAGCCCGGTGATCCAGCGAAAGAAAAGCTCTACTACGATGCTGCTTTCGACCTGATCAAGCAGAAGGACTTTGACAAGGCCAGCCAGGCCTTCAATGCCTTCCTGCGCAAGTACCCCAACAGCCAGTACGCCGGCAACGCCCAGTACTGGCTGGGTGAAGTGAACCTGGCCAAAGGCGACCTGCCGGGTGCCAGCCAGGCCTTCGCCCAGGTCAGCCAGAAGTATCCCAAGCACAGCAAGGTGCCGGATTCGCTGTACAAGCTGGCCGATGTCGAGCGCCGCATGGGCCACACCGACAAGGTCAAGGGCATCCTCCAGCAAGTCATCACCCAGTACCCCGGCACCTCTGCCGCGCAACTGGCCCAGCGTGACTTGCAGAGGCTCTAAGCCTTGTAGCGGTACCGCTCGAAATAAACCCGCGCCAGTCGCGGGTTTTTTCGTTAGAATCACTGCCCTTTTTTCGTAAACACGCTGCTGCGGATAACGCCATGTCGAGTCCGCGACAGTGCCTGACGGAGGCGGACAGCCTGTTTAGCTGTCACGCCCGTGGCGAGCATGCAAGACACATTACGCATCACAGAAGTCTTTTACTCTTTGCAGGGTGAAACGCGAACGGCTGGGCTGCCCACCGTATTCGTGCGCCTCACCGGTTGCCCCCTGCGCTGCCAGTACTGCGACAGTGCCTATGCCTTTACTGGCGGCACTATTCGTACCCTCGATTCGATCCTTGAGCAGGTTGCCGGCTTCAAACCGCGCTACGTCTGTGTCACAGGTGGCGAGCCACTGGCGCAGCCCAACGCACTGCCGCTGCTGCAGCGCCTGTGTAACGCCGGTTACGAGGTATCGCTGGAGACCAGCGGCGCGTTGGATATCGCCGGCACCGACACCCGCGTCAGCCGCGTGGTCGACCTGAAGACCCCGGGCTCCGAAGAATCGCATCGTAACCGCTACGAGAACATCGAGCAGTTGACCCGCAACGACCAGGTCAAGTTTGTCATCTGTTCCCGTGAGGACTATGACTGGGCGGTTTCCAAGCTGATCCAGTACAACCTGGCTGAGCGTGCCGGGGAGGTCCTGTTCTCACCCAGCCACCACCAGGTAAACGCCAGCGATCTGGCGGACTGGATCGTCGCTGACAACCTGCCCGTACGCTTCCAGATGCAGCTGCACAAGCTGCTGTGGAACGACGAACCCGGGCGTTGATTAGGAGCAAGCACACATGACAGACAAACGCGCAGTAATCCTGTTGTCCGGCGGCCTGGACTCGGCCACTGTGGTCGCCATGGCCAAGGCCGAAGGCTACAACTGCTACACCATGAGCTTCGACTATGGCCAGCGCCACCGTGCCGAGCTGAATGCTGCTGCCCGAGTAGCCCGCGACCTGGGTGTCGTCGAGCACAAGGTGATCGGCCTGAACCTCGACGGTATCGGTGGTTCGGCCTTGACCGACACCAGCATCGACGTGCCGGAAGCCCCGAGCGAAGGCATCCCGGTCACCTACGTGCCAGCGCGCAATACCGTGTTCCTGTCACTGGCCCTGGGTTGGGCAGAAGTGCTTCAAGCGCGTGATATCTTCATTGGCGTCAATGCCGTGGATTACTCCGGTTACCCTGATTGCCGCCCCGAGTTTGTCGAAGCCTTCGAGCGCATGGCCAACCTGGCGACCAAGGCGGGTGTAGAAGGGCAGGGCTTCCGTATCCAGGCGCCCCTGCAGAACATGAGCAAGGCGCAGATCGTGCAGGCTGGTATGGCCCGCGGCGTGGATTACAGCCTGACCGTGTCCTGCTACCAAGCCGACGATGATGGCCGCGCTTGCGGAAAATGTGACAGCTGCCGCCTGCGCGCGGACGGCTTCAAGGCGGCCGGTGTAGCAGACCCGACCCGGTATGCTTGAAAAAACCTTGATGGGGTATTGATTTCTCGTTAGAAATCAGTATTATACGCGCCATCAATCGGGTCGTTAGCTCAGTTGGTAGAGCAGTTGGCTTTTAACCAATTGGTCGTAGGTTCGAATCCTACACGACCCACCATACGCAGTACGTCAAAGCCCGCTACCAGAAATGGTCGCGGGCTTTTTCGTTTTCGGGATCCTTGGGGCGCACAGCGCCCCAAGCTTACTCAGCCCACTCCGGGTCGCCGGTGAACACCACCGTCAGCCAGCGGTCCGGCCCTTCGCCGCCTACTGCATCACCAATCTCGTTACGCCACGTATCCCATTCATCGATGGTCTTCGCAGCCAAGGTCTTTGGCACGATGAAATACAGCTCGATCTCCCGTGAGCGCCCGACCTTGGCGACATAGGCGCGGTACGATTGCAGCCCGTGGCGGGCGACAAAGGCCTTGGCTACTTCATCTACGTGCAGCTTGAGGTCACCGGGGGTAACCAGGAAGATTTCCGACAGCGCCTGGCGCACCACCGACAGCGGCAGCGGAATGATCACCAGGCACACCAGCGCCAGCACCGCCGGGTCGATGTACGGCGACACCCACTCCAGCGACGTGCCCTGCACCGCATAACCAAAGCAGAAGGCGATCAACAGCGCGGCAGTGATACTGGCCGACATCACCCAGCCCTTGACGTCCATGCGCACGAAGTCTGACTTCAGCTTGCGGTTGGCGCGGGCTTCGACGACGGCGATGGTCACGCAGGTGATCACGGTCAGTACCGCATAAACCATGGCAATGCCGAACTCCAGGTGGCGGCCGCCTTCCAGCAGGCTGCTGACGGCGTTGATCAGCGCGTAGATGGCCACGCCGCTTAGCAGGATGCCGTTGAGTGCCAGCACCATCGGTTCCAGGTGCCAGAAGCCCATGGTGAAGCGCTCGCGCAGCTTGCGCGACATTTGCACGCTGGTGGTGTGCGAGGTAATCAGTTTGACTACGACGAGCGACAGGCCGCTCATGCTGGCGTCGACCAGCGAGTACACGCCGTCGAAGACGATGGAGAACGAGCCGGAAGCCAGGCCGAAGGCGATGCCGATGGTGGCGATGAACAGGGTCACGGCAATCGAGGTGCGTAACAGGCCCTGTTCGCTGGTGATGTCGAAGAAGGTGGATCTGGTTGCGGTCTGCATGACGTGTGCTCAGTAAAAACGATAATGCTGTGGTGTCTGTAATGGCTTCTTCGCGGGCACGCCCGCTCCCACAGGGTCTGCGTCGGCCTGGAAGGCGACGGCGCACCTGTGGGAGCGGGCGTGCCCGCGAAAGGGCCCTTGCAGGTTAGACGCGAAATTGCTCCATCAGCGCCTGTTGCTGGTTGGCCAGCCGGTTCAGCGCCTGGCTGATGCGCGCCGATTCGTCGGCCTGGCCAGCCAATGATTCTGTCACATCCCGGATGCCCGCCACGTTGCGGTTTACTTCCTCGGCCACCGCGCTCTGCTCTTCGGCTGCGGAGGCAATCTGCAGGTTCATGTCGCTGATCACGGTCACCGCCTCGCCAATACGCTGCAGTGCAGGCAGTGCCTGTTCCATGCGTGCCGCGCTGGCCTGGGCCTGGCGCTGGCCTTCGTGCATGGCGCCCACTACATCCTGGGTACCTTGTTGCAGGCCTTCGATGACCTGGCGAATTTCCTCCACCGACACCTGTGTGCGCTGGGCCAGGCCGCGCACCTCATCGGCGACCACGGCAAAACCACGCCCGGCTTCGCCCGCGCGGGCGGCTTCGATGGCGGCATTGAGTGCCAGCAGGTTGGTCTGCTCGGCAATGGCGCGGATCACCTCCAGCACCGAACCGATCTGGCCGCTACGGCCTTCCAGTGCGCGTGCTTCGTCCATGGCAGTGTTCATGCCGGCGGCCAGGCGATCGATACCCTGGCGGGTGCTGTCGATCAGTTGCAGGCCTTCGCGGCTGGCCTGGTCGGCGGCACGTGCGGCCTGGGCCGCCTGCGAGGCATTGTGGGCGACATCCAGGGCCGTGGCGCTCATCTCGTTGGCTGCCGTGGCCACCTGCTCGATTTCGCGGTGCTGTTGCTGCATGCCGTTGCTGGTCTGGCTGGCGATGGCGGCCGACTGGTCGGCGGTGCCGCGGGCCTCCTGCAGCGAGCCTTTGACCTGGGCGATGACCGGCTGCAGCTTGTCAAGGAAGCGGTTGAACCAGTGGGTGAGCTGGCCCAGTTCGTCCTGGCGGGCGTAGTCCAGGCGGCGGGTGAGGTCGCCTTCGCCGCTGGCGATGTCTTCCAGGCGTGCGGCCACGACCAAAATTGGACGGGTAACGCCGCGTGCGGTCAACCACACTAGCAGCAAACCTGCGATGGCGGCGCCAAGGCCGATCAGCAGGCTGGTGAGGTTGGCATTCTGGTTATGGGCGTCCAGGCGCTGGTTGAGGGCCACGGCGGGAGCCTGCAGCACGCTTTCCGGCAGTTCCAGCAACACCTGCCAAGGGGCTGCGCCAGGGATAGGGGCGAAGGGGTGGGCCACGCGCAGCAGGCCGTCGGCCACCGCGTTGTCCATGGGCTTGCCGAGCACGCTGGCATCGCGGCTATTGCCTGCCAGCAGGCCAGCTGCGCTGGCGATACTCACATGACCCTGGCCATCGAACACCTCCCGGCGGCCGTCCAGGCTCAGTTGCTGCAGATTGGCCAGGCCGATGTCCAGGCCGACCACGCCGACCACCTTGCCATGCTCCAGCAGTGGCAGGGCAATGCTGGTCATCAGCACCTGGCGGCCATTGACCTCGTCCAGGTACGGTTCGAGCATGCAGGCACGGGCGGTGTCCTGCGGGCAGGTCAGCCAGCGGTTCTTGGCCGCACCGTTGCTGCCGATGCTGGCATCGCCGAGCATCGCTTCCGGCATGGCTTCAAGTTCCAGGGTGCCGGGGCGAGGCTGCGACCAGTACATCGAGAAACGCCCCCGTTCATTGCTGCCCATGGCGTCCTGGCCGAGGTGCTGGCTGTCCTGCTGGTCCAGCGCGTTGGGCTGGAACACCAGGTACAGGCCGATCACATCTGGGTTGCCGGCCAGGCTGGCGCGGGCCTGGCGTGTCAGCTCGGCCCGCAGGTCGCTGCCGCCTCGGGCCTTGAGCACCTGCACCAGGCGGGCAAAGCCATTGCCGTACTGGTAGGCGTCCATGAAGTAGCGCTGCACACGCAGGGCCTGGGTTTCGGCGTGGGCCTGCAGGCGCTGGCGCGCGCTGCTGTCGAGCATGGCGGTATTGGCCTGGTTGACCAGCGCAGCGCTGCGCCGCGCCTGGGTCAATGACGTGGCCACCAGCAGGGCGACGATGGCCAGCAGGCACAGGCCGACCAGCAGGGTGATCTTCCACTGGATGGTGAGGCGACGCAGCGGCATGAGGGCGTTCCTTTTCGATCAAGTACAACGCCCGCGGTCAGGCGCGGGCGTTGTTGGCAGCATGGGTCATTCGGAGACGTAGTTGGGGGGTGCCGAGCGGAAGGCTTTGGTCAGCCAACCCAGGTAGATCAACCCGACCGCGGCCCAGATGCCGCCGAACATCAGCGAATGCGCGTTCAGGTCCAGCCACAGCGAGACGATGATGCAGAAGCCTATGGTTGGCAGCACCAGGTACTTCAGCTGGTTGGCCAGGCCCCGGCGGTTACCTTCGCGCAGGTAGCAGTGGTTGATTACTGACAGGTTGACGAAGCTGAACGCCACCAGCGCACCGAAGTTGATGATTGAAGTGGCAGTGACCAGATCGAAGAAGATCGCCGACAGCGCAACCAGTCCCACCACGGCAATGTTCAGCACCGGCGTCTTGTAGCGCGAGTGCAGGCGGGCAAAGAGGCTGGCCGGGATCACGTTGTCGCGGCCCATCACGTACAGCAGGCGCGACACGCTGGTTTGCGAGGCCAGGCCCGAAGCGATGGTGTTGATCACGGTGCAGGCGATGAAAATCGACTGGAACAGCTTGCCGCCAACGTACAGGGCGATTTCCGGCAGGGCTGCTTCCTGGTCGTGGAAGCGCGCCATGGTCGGGAAGTAGGCCTGGATGAAATACGACACGGTGATGAACACCACGCCACCGATCAGCGCAGTGAGGAAGATCGCCCGCGGGATGGTCTTGGCCGGGTCGCGGGTTTCTTCGGACAGGCAGGTGACCGCGTCGAAGCCCAGGAACGAGAAGCACAGGATGGTCGCGCCGGCGGCCAGCGCGCTGAGGTGGGTCTGGCTGTCGGCGAACGGCAGCAGGCTCCAGGTGGTACCCAGCCCTTCACCCTGGCCCAGGCCGCGCACGCACAGGTAGATGAACACGGCGATGATCACCACCTGCACGCCCACGAACAGCAGGTTGAAGTGCGCCACCAGGTTTACGCTGCGCATGTTGATCAGGCTGATCAGGCTGACGAAGCCGACTACCCATAGCCACTCCGGCACTTCGGGGAACATGGCCGAGAGGTACAGCTTGGCCAGCAGCGCGTTGACCATTGGCAGCAGCAGGTAATCCAGCAGCGACGACCAGCCGACCAGGAAGCCCACATGCGGGTTGATCGCGCGTTGTGTGTAGGTGTACGCCGAGCCCGACTGCGGGAAGCGTTTTACCAGAGTGCCGTAGCTCACGGCGGTGAACAGGATGCCCGCCAGCGCCAGGATGTAGGCGCTAGGCACATGGCCGGCGGTGATCCCGCTGACGATGCCGAAGGTATCGAACACGGTCATCGGGGTCAGGTAGGCCAGGCCGATGATGATCACGTGCCAGAGGCGCAGGGTTTTGCGGAGTTGGCCGTCGCCGGAAGCGCTGTGATCAGGCTGCATGCTGGCATGGCTCCTGGGCGTAAACGGCGGGCACGGTGTATTGCGCATGCGGCAAGGGCGAGCGGGTGGGCTCCATGTTGTTCACCTTTTTTGTAGGAGCGGCGGAAGGCGCGGGGGGAGACGCGCTAAGTGGTGAAAATAAAAAACGATGGGTAGGTGACTGTCAAGTTAAACATGACAAGATGTTACCAAATTGAAATATTTATCGATTTATAGGGGCTTTTGTTCGGTTTTTGCGCGGTTTTTTGCGGTTTTGATCAATTCGAATGTTCGTAAAAATTAACGAGTGATGCTCCCTTTGAGGGGGGCAGACTCCTCTGAAAAATGTGTTTTCTCTTTTCGGACCGGTCATCGTGTTCTGTCGCAGTGGTACTCTTCGCCTCCTGCGTGGCCTTTGTCGCCCAAGAAGCCTTACGGACAATCGGTTCTATTCATGAAGAAATCAGTTGGCATCCTTTCCGGCCTGGCGATTGCCATTGCCGTCGTAACCACCGCTGGCGCCTGGTACACCGGCAAGCAGCTGCCTGCCGAGCTGGACAACGCCCTTGTCCGCAGCAACGCCGAGCTCAAGAAGGCCCTGGTGACCACCGGCGGTAGCATGAGCATCGAGCGGGTGTCGCTGGAGCAGCATTTCTTCAGCAGTACCGCCCAGTACCGGCTCAAGGCCCGCGATATCAACGTGGGTGATGGCGAGGTAGTGAGTTTCGACGTGGGCGTGACCGACCAGATCGAGCACGGCCCGTTTCCCTGGTCGCGGGTCAAGGCGTTGAAGCTGATGCCGGTGATGGGGGTCAGCAACAGCACTTTGCAAAAGGACGATGCCACCGCAGCGTGGTTCGCCGCTGCAGGCGAGCAGGCCCCGGTCAGCGCACAGACCAGCCTGGGTTACGGCGGCAGTGTGGTCAGCCAGGTCCGGCTGGCGCCGGTCAAGCTCGACGAGGCAGACGGCAACAGCCTCGACTTCTCGGGCATGCAGCTGGAAGTCAGTGGCGACAAGGAAGGCAAGGCGTCGAAGTTCCACGGCCAGGCCGACCGTTTCGTGATGAAACTTGTGCGCGATGACCAGCCGCCTGCCACGTTCGAACTCAAAGGCCTGACGGTGGGCGGCAACCTTCAGGCCACCGCGCACGACGCCATCTATGTGGGCAATGTCGATCTGGCGCTGGCAGAAACCAAGGTCACCCTGGGGCCGAAGCAGCAAGTGCTGCTGATCAACGGCCTGGAGCAGAATGTCCTGCAAACCCTGGACGGCCCGGATGCAGTGGGGGGTCGCGTGGAGTACAAGGTCGGCGACATCACCTGGGATGGCCGTGCGGTGGGCAAGGCGCACATGCTGGTGAGTGTCAATTCGGTCAACGCACCGGCATTGCAGGCGTTGTCGAAGTGGTACCAGGCGCACCTGCCGGAGTTCGAGGCGGCCGCTGCAGCCGGTCAGCCTGTGCCGCAGATCCAGATGGACGACGCAGAGAAGGCCCGGTTCCAGGGTGACCTGCGGCAACTGCTGGCCGCCAAGCCCAAGGTGGCGATAGAAAACCTGTCGTTCAAGACCGCCAATGGCGAGAGCCGTTTCAACCTGTCGATGGACTTCGCCGCCCCGGCCAGTTTCGACTTGCCGCCGGACCAGTTGAGCAAGCAGCTGATCACCGAGGTGAAGAGCAAGCTGTCGCTGTCCAAGCCGATGATGGGTGACCTGGCGACCTTGCAGGCGCTGCTGGACGGCCAGACCGACGCCCAGGCGATTGCCATGCAGTCGAGCCAGGCGGGGGAGATGGTCGGCATGATGGCGCTGCAAAGTGGCTTGGCGACCGTCGAAGGCAACGATGTGGTGAGCAGCCTGCACTATGCCGATGGCATGGTTGATTTCAACGGCAAGAAGATGACTGTGGAAGAGTTCGCCATGCTCATTGCAGCACATCTGGCAGCACTGTCGCCGCAGGGTTGATACCCGCTTTGTCAGGTAACGCTGTCTTGTAGGAGCGGCCTTGTGTCGCGAAAGGGCTGCAAAGCAGCCCCGGCACTTCAGCGCAGATGCACGAATTGCTGGGGCTGCTTCGCAGCCCTTTCGCGACTCAAGGCCGCTCCTACACAAAGCTCATTGCAGTCGCCTGGGTGACAACACAAAAACCACTTTAGTAATCGCTGGATTGTCTGTAGCCTTCGGCCTCCGATAATAATCCGCGCCCGCAGAGGGCCGTGGCGGCCTGCGTACCGTCCGGCACCCTTAGCCGATCTGCCAGGGCCGGGTGATACACTCGATTTGACGCGCACGCGCGCCTGCAGGTCCAGCGATCATGACCCAGATTTCCGAACGCCTGTTGGTTCAGGCTCACCTCGACGCCAAGCAGCCCAACCCGCTGACAGCCGAGCAGGAGGCCGAATACCGTGCGGCCATCGCTGCCGAGCTCAAGGCTCAGAATGCCGTGCTGGTTGCCCACTATTACTGCGACCCGGTCATCCAGGCCCTGGCGGAAGAAACCGGCGGCTGCGTGTCCGACTCGCTGGAAATGGCCCGTTTCGGCAAGAATCACCCGGCCGAAACGGTGATCGTGGCCGGTGTGCGCTTCATGGGCGAGACTGCGAAAATTCTTACCCCGGAAAAGCGCGTGCTGATGCCCACCCTGGAGGCCACCTGCTCGCTCGACCTGGGCTGCCCGGTGGAAGAGTTCTCAGCCTTCTGCGACCAGCACCCTGAACGCACCGTGGTGGTTTACGCCAACACTTCCGCAGCCGTGAAAGCCCGTGCCGACTGGGTGGTGACTTCAAGCTGCGCACTGGAAATCGTCGAAAGCCTGATGGACAACGGCGAAACCATCATCTGGGGCCCGGACCAGCACCTGGGCCGTTACATCCAGAAGCAAACCGGTGCCGACATGCTGCTGTGGGACGGTGCCTGCATCGTTCACGAAGAGTTCAAGTCGCGCCAGTTGGCCGACATGAAGGCGTTGTACCCGGACGCAGCCATTTTGGTACACCCCGAGTCGCCGGAAGCGGTGATCGAGCTGGCCGACGCGGTGGGGTCTACCAGCCAGCTGATCAAGGCGGCGCAGACCCTGCCGAACAAGACCTTCATCGTCGCCACCGACCGCGGCATCTTCTACAAGATGCAGCAGTTGTGCCCGGACAAAGAGTTTGTCGAAGCCCCTACCGCCGGCAACGGCGCAGCATGCCGCAGCTGTGCACATTGCCCGTGGATGGCGATGAACACCCTGGAGCGAGTGCTGGATTGCCTGCGTAATGGCAGCAACGAGATTTTTGTCGACCCGGCGCTGGTGCCCAAGGCGATCAAACCGCTGAACCGCATGCTGGACTTTACCCAGGCGGCGCGCCTGAAGCTTTCCGGTAACGCTTGAAAATGCTGGGGCGCAAAGCGCCCCCCAGATTCTCAGCGCCCCATCATTTCCCGAACCATGCGCTGCTGCTCCAGGATCTCGCGCTGGCGCTGGTCGATCTGCGACGCCAGCGGGAAGTTGCCGCCCGCTCGGCGCTTGGCGTAGTCCAGCTGCTGGATCGCCTGGTCAAAATCCCCTACCAAGGTGAAGAACTCGGCTCGAGCCCGGTGCAAGCCGATGGTATTGCCCGACAAACCCCGCACTTCAGCCATGTCGTACCACACGTCCGGGTCATCCGGCCGGCTCTTGATCAACTCGTTCAATACCTTTTCCGCCTCGGCAGGCTTGTTCTGCTTCACCAGCAGATCGGCACGCACTTGTTTCAGCGGGTAGTTGCCAGGGTACAGCCCCTGCATCCGCTCGGCCCGCTGCTGCGCGTCGGCCAGGCGATTGTTGGTGATGTCCAGGTCGATCTGCGCCAGGTTGTAGGTGATGTCGTTGGGCGCCTTGGCCAGCAGCGGCTTGAGCATTTCGCGCGCTTCGTTAAGCTGGCCACCCTTGATTTGCGCCAGGGCCAGGCCGTAACGCGCGGCGTCCAGCTTGGGGTCTTCGTCCAGCTGGGCACGGAAGCGCTTGGCGGCAAGCCCCGGGGTGCCCTCATAGGTCAGTGCCACCCGGGCGCGGATCAGCTGGTAGCGCATGCTGTCTTCCACGCCACCCTTGGGCGCCTGTTCGGCACGGTTGCGGGTATCGGCGATACGTGACTGGGTCACCGGGTGGGTCAGCAGAAATTCCGGCGGCTTGGCGTCGTAGCGGTACTGCCGCGCCAGGCGCTCGAACATGGACGGCATGTTGCGCGGGTCGTAGCCGGCTTTTTCCAGGTTTTGAATGCCGATGCGGTCGGCTTCCTGTTCGTTCTGCCGCGAGAAGCGCCGCTGCTCCTGGATCGCCGCCGCCTGGGTGCCGGCAATCATGCCGATACCCGCATCGCCAGCGCCACCTGCCGCCAGCACGATGCCGGCCAGCAGCGCGGCCATCATCGGCAGTTGCATGCGCTGCTGCGCCTCAACGCCGCGGGCGAAGTGGCGCTGTGACAAGTGCGCCAGTTCGTGGGCCAGTACCGAGGCGTATTCACCCTCGGTCTGGGCGTTGAGGAATAGCCCACCGTTGACCCCGACGATGCCACCCGGTGCGGCAAAGGCGTTGAGCTCGCGGCTGTCGATAAGGATGAATTCCAGGCGCCGGTCCTGCAGTTGGCTGGTTTCGGCCAGCTTGTATACGCTGGTTTCGACGTAGTCCTTGAGCTGCGGATCGTTCAACTGGTTGACCTGGCCGCGCAGCAGGCTCAGCCAGGCGCGGCCCAGTTGGTGCTCCTGTTGCGGCGAGACGATCGCGGAACTGGCGTCACCCAGTGATGGCAGGTCGTCAGCATGGCCGGGAAGGGCCATTAGGCAGGCCAGCGTCAGCAGGGTAGGGCGCAGTAGATTCATGCACGAAGCTCGCGTCGATCAAAGATACCTACTGTAGCGGGCTCACACGTTGGCGACCAGTGGCGCTATCCTAGCCAACCCTGTCAAGCAGCAACCCGGCAATGCCTTTGGAGAGCCCCGCGATGAGTGACACCCTGACCTGCGACGCCGAACTGGACGCCAGCGGGCTGAATTGCCCTTTGCCGCTGCTCAAGGCCAAGATGGAGCTCAATCGCCTGGCCAGCGGCGCGGTGCTGAAGGTGATCGCCACCGACGCCGGCTCCCAGCGCGACTTCCGCACTTTCGCCAAGCTGGCCGGTCATACCCTGCTGCAGGAAACGGCTGAGGCCGGCACCTATACCTACTGGCTGCGCAAGGCCTGAGTCTTTTCCAAGGATCGTCAATGTTCAAAGTGCTTCGCGACTGGATGCAGCGCTACTTCTCCGATGAAGAGGCAGTGGTGCTAGCGGTCCTGTTGTTCCTGGCTTTTACCGCCGTGCTCACGCTGGGCGGCATGCTGGCGCCGGTGCTGGCGGGCATGGTGCTGGCGTTCCTGATGCAGGGGCTGGTCAACGCCCTGGAGCGGCTACGGGTGCCTACCCGCCTGGCGGTGATGCTGGTGTTCGCCTTGTTCATGGGCGCGCTGGCGGTGTTCATGCTGGTGTTGGTGCCGCTGTTGTGGCACCAGCTGATTACCCTGTTCAACGAGCTGCCGGGCATGCTCGGCAAGTGGCAGTCGCTGCTGTTGCTGCTGCCCGAGCGCTACCCACACTTGGTGTCGGACGAGCAGGTATTGCATGCGATCGAGTCGGTGCGCGGGGAAATTGGCAAGTTTGGCCAGTGGGCGTTGACCTTCTCGCTGTCGAGCCTGCCGTTGCTGGTCAACGCCATGATCTACCTGGTGCTGGTGCCGATTCTGGTGTTTTTCTTCCTCAAGGACCGCGAACTGATCGGCCGTTGGGTCAGTGGCTACCTGCCCAGGCAGCGCGCCTTGCTGAACCGGGTGGGCAGTGAGATGAACCGGCAGATTGCCAACTACATTCGCGGCAAGGGCATCGAAATCCTGATCTGTGGCATCGCCACCTATATCGCCTTCATCAGCCTGGGGCTCAACTACGCCGCGCTGCTGGCGCTACTGGTGGGGCTGTCGGTGGTGGTGCCGTATGTGGGCGCCGTGGTAGTGACGGTACCGGTGACGCTGATTGCGCTGTTCCAGTGGGGTTGGGGCGACCAGTTCATTTACCTGATGACGGTGTACGCGATTATCCAGGCGCTGGACGGCAACGTGCTGGTACCGCTGCTGTTCTCCGAGGCGGTGAGCCTGCACCCGGTAGCGATCATTTGCGCGGTACTGCTGTTTGGCGGGTTGTGGGGGTTCTGGGGGATCTTCTTCGCCATCCCGCTGGCGACGCTGATCAAGGCCGTGCTGGATGCCTGGCCGCGGCAGGAGCCTAGCGTGTCACCGCTACTTTGATGTAACTGGGGCTGCAAAGCAGCCCCATTGAATCTCAAGCCTTGTTCAAGGCTTGGGCTGCCGCCAATACGGCATCCACATGCCCAGGCACCTTCACTCCACGCCATTCCTGGCGCAGCACACCGTCCTTGTCGATCAGGAAGGTGCTGCGGTCAACGCCCATGTATTCCTTGCCATACAGCTTTTTCAGCTTGATCACGTCGAACAGCTGGCACAGGGCCTCGTCCTTGTCGCTGATCAGCTCGAACGGGAAGCCTTGCTTGGCCTTGAAGTTCTCGTGCGACTTGATGCCGTCGCGCGATACCCCGAACACCACAGTGTTGGCTGCGGCAAAGGCATCATGCTGGTCGCGGAACCCCTGGCCCTGGGTGGTGCAGCCCGGCGTGCTGTCCTTCGGGTAGAAATACACCACCACTTGCTGGCCCTTGAGCTCGGCCAGGCTGACGGTCTGCCCGCTGGTGGCCTGGGCCTGGAAGTCGGCAACAGGTTGGTCGAGTGCTACAGCCATGGTCGGTTTCCTTACATTGGGTTCTGGGGACGCCATGGCTCGATCAGCGCATCGAGGTTCAGGGCGTCGGCAAAGTCCAGGAATTGGTCACGCAGCCAGCTGATCTGGGTGCCGGCCGGCAGGATCACTGTGAACTGGGCGTTGAGCATGCTGCTGCCGGTCTGCGGTGCCAGGTAGGTGTCGCAAGTCATGGCTTCCAGCTCGACACGGTGATCGAGGAAGAACTGGCACAGCTCGTTGATGATGTCCGGGCGGTAGGCGGCGCTCACATAAGCCACGTAGGGCAGGGCCTGCGGGCGCACTTCCTGGTCGGCGCTGCGCACCACGTCCAGGGTCAGGCCGTGCTTCTTACCCAGGCCTGGCAGGGTGGATTCAAGGCGCGCCAGGGCGTCCCAGCTGCCGCCCACCTGCAGCACCAGGGCGCTGGTCTCGCCGTGGCGGCTCAGGCGCGAGGTGACCACCGCGCAGCGGTTTTCGAAGGCAGCGCGGCTGAGGACGTTGGCCAGTTCCATGGGATTCGGTCCCAGGGCACTGATGACAAGGAATTGTTCGCGGACAGTGGTGGGGGTGGACATGCAGCATTCCTAAAACGATGAGCGGTCGGTGCAGGACGGCCAAAAGCCACCTGTCGGCGGGGCCCGGGGCTCGCATGCGAGGTCTTGGACGCCGGCGGGGAGCAAGGTCGACGGCCCGGCGGGCCGCGCTGCACCGATCAAAGGGCCAAGGGTAGCGAAATAAGGCGCCGAGGGGAATGCTCCGCCCGCCTGCTTCGCTTGTGCAAGGTCGATGCCCCCAGTACCATTACCGCTCTCTTTTTCCGGCAGGAGCAGTTACATGATTGCGGGCAGTATGGTGGCATTGGTCACACCCATGGATGCACAAGGGCGTGTTGACTGGGGCAGCCTCGACAAACTTGTAGACTTCCACCTGGAAAACGGCACCCATGCGATCGTCGCTGTTGGCACCACCGGTGAGTCCGCCACGCTGGATGTCGAAGAGCACATCCTGGTGATCAAGCACGTGGTCGAGCGCGTCAAGCGCAGCAGCCGCAGCGTACCGGTCATCGCTGGCACCGGTGCCAACTCCACTGCCGAAGCCGTGCACCTGACCCAGAACGCCAAGAGCGCCGGTGCCGACGCCTGCCTGCTGGTCGTGCCGTACTACAACAAGCCGACGCAAGAAGGCCTGTACCAGCACTTCAAGCACATTGCCGAAGCCGTCGACATCCCGCAGATCCTCTACAACGTACCCGGCCGCACCTCCTGCGACATGCAGGCCGAGACCGTGATCCGCCTGTCGACCGTGCCGAACATCATCGGCATCAAGGAAGCCACCGGCGACCTGGTCCGCGCCAAGGCCATCCTCGATGGCGTCAGCAAGGACTTCATCGTCCTGTCCGGCGACGATCCGACTGCCGTCGAGCTGATCCTGATGGGCGGCAAGGGCAACATCTCCGTTACTGCCAACGTCGCCCCGCGCGAAATGGCCGACCTGTGCGAGGCCGCCCTTGCGGGCAATGCCGAGAAGGCCCGCGCGATCAACGAAAAACTCATGCCGCTGCACAAAGACCTGTTCTGCGAAGCCAACCCGATCCCTGTGAAATGGGCGCTGGTCGAAATGGGCCTGATGCACAAAGGTATTCGCCTGCCACTGACCTGGCTGAGCGAAAGCTGCCACGAAAAAGTCCGTACTGCCTTGCGCCAGTCCGGCGTACTGGTTTAAGAGGAAGTACACCGCATGAAGCGACTGGCTGGTCTTTCCGCCCTTGCCCTGATTATCTCCAGCACCAGTGGGTGTGGCTGGCTGTGGGGCGAGGATGGCTATTTCCGCGACCGCGGCAGCGACTACCTGCAGGCGCACCCGACTGCGCCAATGCAGCTGCCGCAGGACGCCAGCAACGTCAAGCGCCTTGACCCGTTGCTGCCCATTCCGCGTAACGTCGCCGATGATAACGTCGCTGGCGAGTTCGAAGTGCCGCGCCCGCAACCGCTGACCGGTGGCGCCGCCCAGGTCACCGACTACAGCCTGCAACGCAGCGGCAGCAGCCGTTGGGTGCTGGCCCAGCATTCGCCTGCCGAGGTGTGGCCAGTGGCCCGCCAGTTCTTCGAGGACAACGGCTTCCGCATTGCTGAAGAGCGCCCGCAGACCGGTGAATTCAACACCACCTGGCAGCGTTTCGACGAACTGTCGGCGTCGCTTGGCCAGCGCCTGGCCAGCACCGCCAGCAGCGGTGACAGCGAAGTTCGCGTCCGTGTGCGCATGGAACCTGGCGTGCAGCGCAACACCTCCGAGGTGTACGTGGTCAGCGTCGAGCGCCCGGCCGGCAGCACTGCCGAGCCAGGGTTCCCGTCCACGTCCAGCAATACCGGTGCCGATGCCCTGCTGGTCGACGAAATGCTTGCCAGCATGAACCGCAGCGCCGAGAAGGGCGGTTCGGTGTCGCTGCTGGCCGCGCGCGATTTCGACGCGCCAAGCCGCGTCAGCCTCAGCGAAGACGGCAGCGGCAACCCGGTGCTGTACCTGGGTTCCGACCTGGACCGTGCCTGGTCTGGCGTGGGCCGTGCCCTGGAGCAGGGTGGCGAGTGGCGTGTCGAAGACATCAACCGCAGCCTGGGCCTGTACTACATCAACCTCTCGGAAAAGCCTGACGACAAGCAGAACCAGCCTGGCTTCTTCAGCCGCATGTTCGGCAGCGAGCCGACCAAGGAAGAGCGTGAAGCCCGTGCCGAGCGCTACCAGGTTCGCCTGAGCAAGGTGGGTGAGAGCGTGCAGGTCACGGTCGAGAAAAACATCAACACCGTGGCTCCGGCCGATGTCGCCCGCCGCGTGCTGAGCGCCATTCAGGACCACCTGGGCTAAGTGCGCTTCGCGGTACTCGGAAGCGGCAGCCAAGGGAACGGCACGCTGATCGCCAGTGGTGACACGTTCATCCTGGTCGATTGCGGCTTTTCCCTGCGTGAAACCGAGCGGCGCCTGGCGCTGCTCGGCGTCTCGGCGGCCCAGATCAGCGCGGTACTGGTCACCCACGAACATGCCGACCACGTGCATGGGGTCGGCTTGCTGTCACGGCGCTACAATGTACCGGTCTACCTCAGCCAAGGGACCTTGCGCGGCATGCGCAAGCCGGTGGAGGTGGCCGGTTTTCTCGCTTGTGGCCAAAGCCTGCGTATCGGCAGCCTGGAAGTGACCGCAGCGCGGGTAGAGCACGACGCCTACGAGCCGCTGCAATACGTGATCAGCGACGGCCAGCGGCGCTTCGGCATGCTGACCGACCTGGGCTCGTACGACGCGTTGTTGCTGGAGCGTTACCAGGGCCTGGATGCACTGCTGATCGAGGCCAACCACTGCCGCGACCTGCTGGCACGCGGTCACTACCCGGTCTTCCTGAAGCAGCGGGTAGGTGGCATGCAAGGGCATTTGAACAATCACCAGGCCGCGCGCCTGGTGCACGAGTTGGGCTGGAGCAACCTGCAACACCTGGTGCTGGCCCACCTCAGCAGCAAGAACAACCTGCCACACTTGGCCCGCCAGTGCTTCGTCGACACCTTAGGGTGCGACCCGGACTGGCTCCAGGTGGCGAATCAGGAACACGGGCTCGACTGGCGCGAAATCGCCTAGCCCAACACCTCAAGCAAGCGGAGCCCAATCATGGAAAAACGCGACGAACTCTACCGCGGCAAGGCCAAATCGGTTTACAAGACCGACGACGCTGACCGCTTGATCCTGCTGTTCCGTAACGACACTTCGGCGTTCGACGGCAAGCGTATCGAACAGCTCGACCGCAAAGGCACGGTGAATAACAAGTTCAACGCCTTCATCATGCAGAAACTGGAAGAAGCCGGCGTGCCGACCCAGTTCGACAAGCTGCTGGGCGACAACGAGTGCCTGGTGAAGAAGCTGGACATGATCCCGGTCGAGTGCGTAGTGCGTAACTACGCTGCCGGCAGCCTGGTCAAGCGCCTGGGCGTGGAGGAGGGCATCAAGCTGGAGCCGTCCACCTTCGAACTGTTCCTGAAGAACGACGAGAAGGGCGACCCCTTCATCAACGAATCCCACGTTGTCGCGTTCGGCTGGGGCACCGCCGAGCAGCTGGTCGAAATGAAAAAGCTGTCGCTGAAGGTCAACGAGGTGCTGACCAAGCTGTTCGATGACGCCGGCCTGCTGCTGGTCGACTTCAAGCTGGAATTCGGCGTATTCCACGGCCAGATCGTGCTGGGCGACGAGTTCAGCCCGGACGGCTGCCGCCTGTGGGACAAAGAAACCCGCAAGAAGATGGACAAGGACCGCTTCCGCCAGGGCCTGGGCGACGTGATCGAAGCCTACGAAGAAGTTGCCAAGCGCCTGGGCGTGTCCCTGTAAGCGGCGCGTTCACGCAAGCGCCTGATACCACGCGATTTTTTTTAAAAAAAGGTTTGCGTTTTAAAAGAACGCTGGTATGATGCGCGGCATTGGAGAGATGCCGGAGTGGTCGAACGGGACGGATTCGAAATCCGTTGTACTGGCAACAGTACCTAGGGTTCAAATCCCTATCTCTCCGCCATACAAGATCAAGCCCCTGAAAGCGAAAGCTTCCAGGGGCTTTTTCGTTGTGCCTTACTTTTTCATCATCCCCAATTCAGCATCATCCAGCAGCGCCTTGGCCATCGCGCTGAGGTAGTGCGAGGCCCGGATCAGTTTCTGGTCGCCGTCCATCAGGCCGGTGATGATCAGGTCGCGCACGTAACCCATCAGTTCGGATGCCTGTTCGCGGGCGTCCTGGCAGGGGATGCCGGGTTCGATGCGGAACAGCGGGTGGGTGTTGTTTTCGCCTTGGTAGAAGCAGGTCTTGCCGACTGTGGTGGGTTCTTGTGTGTTGTCGGTGGGCATTGATTTGTTTCCCTGGGTTCTGGGTTGCCTGGGCTGGCCTCTTCGCGGGTGAACCCGCTCCCACAGGTGCTGTGTAGTGCCTGAGGGCGGAGATAACCCTGTGGGAGCGGCTTTAGCCGCGAAGAGGCCTGGCCTGCTAGTGCAAGGTGTACGGCTCAGTGGGTAAATGCGGCCGCATCTGCAATTGCATCAATGCCGACTCGACCAGGCTCTGGACCGCCTCCATTTCATGGATCACGGCCTGCATCACAATCGAGCTGTAGGCGGTAGGCTTGAGTTGCACGGACTGGCGGGCGACGGACAGGGCGCAGAGTACGTACTCTGAGGACTGGACCAGGGTGTCTTGCAGGACCTGGGTGGAATCGAGGGAGTAGGGTGGATCGGGGACCATCTTGCGCATGTAAGCTCCTTGGGTAGTGGAGCCGCCTGGCAACGCTGTCAAACGAATGGAGGCAGCTATACATGGGTTGACAGACCGGTACCCAAGGACCCGGCGCACACGAATGTGCCCCATGCACAGCTGCCATTAAGCGCTGCAATGGAAACTTGAGTAGTCGGCCTGTCAAAGCCGGTCGCTGATTTCACAACGACAAGCCGAGACTAGAGCGCGATCGAATCCGTCGCAACAGTTTGAGCGGGTTGCCAGTATGTTTGGGAAACGCCCTACAAGGAAGGGAATAATTCTGAGTTCAAGCTGTAGGACGGGGGCTGATATGCAGCGCCGAAGGGCAAACGCTACCTAAATCTACTCATAGATAGCGAAAATCGCTAGACTTCGCTATCTATTGCTATAACCGTTCTCTGGAGGCAGCCCATGGACCCGTACCGCAACCCTTTCGCACCCGGCGCCGGCAGCAGACCGCCTGAGCTGGCAGGCCGCGATGTGGTGCTTGAGCACGCGCGCGTTTCGTGTGGGCGGGCTATCAACGGGCGCAGCGCGCGCTCCATGATGCTGCTTGGCTTGAGAGGGACTGGCAAAACGGTGCTCTTGAACGAAGTCGGGAAAATTGCAGAGCAAGCGGGCTTGCTGGTCTCCAAGGTCGAGTCGCCGGAAGAGGAAAGCCTTGCGCGCCTTCTTTACCCGGAAATGCGCAAGGTCATGCGCTCCCTGTCCACCGTGGAAGCCGCCAAGCAAATTGCAAATCGGGGGCTGAAGGGCCTGCGTGGGTTTGCCTCCATCTTCAAGATCGATATCGCCGGTGTGGAAGTGGGTGTAGAGCCAGAGCCCGGCCTTGCGGACAGTGGCAATCTTCAATACGACCTGCCAGACCTGTTCAACGTTATCGGGCGTGCGGCCCAGGCCGCAGGCAAAGGCTGGATTCTGTTGATCGACGAAGTCCAGTACCTGAGTGAGGCCGATCTCAGGGCCCTGATTGTCTCCATGCACAAAATGTCTCAGGAAGGCCTGCCGGTGCTGCTTGTGGGTGCCGGGCTGCCTCAGGTCGCGCGGTTGGCAGGTGAGGCGAAATCCTATGCAGAGCGGCTGTTCCTGTATCCGGAAATCAATGCACTTGATGCCGATGCTGCTGCCCAGGCCGTGCTCAAGCCGATCCTGGACGAGGAGGCATCCATTGCAGAGGCCGCCTTGCAAGAGATTGTCGTGCGTACCAAGGGCTATCCGTTCTTTTTGCAAGAGTGGGCGTCCACGGCGTGGAACTGTGCCGAGGGGCCAGAGATATCGCTGGATGATGTCGTTCAATCCTACTCGGAAACCCTGGCTTTGCTGGATGCAGGTTTCTTCAGGGTGCGTATCGACCAGTTGACACCCAGCGAAGTGCTTTTCGTCAGAGCCATGTCGGAGCTTGGCGATGGGCCTTATGCGGTAGGTGATATCGCCAAGGCCATGGGCCGAACCCAATCGTCACTTGGCCCCATAAGAGCCAAGGTCATCGCCAAAGGCATGGCCTACAGCACCGATCATGGTGTGCTGGATTTCACCGTACCGCTTTTTGCAGAGTTCATGCGTCGCCAGAGTTGACCCACAAACTGTGCCGCGGCCTTGCTCAGCGCATCGCCGCCAACTTGATACCAAACCCTACCAGACAAGCCCCTGCCAACCGCTCGAACAGGTTGCTGATTCGTGGGTTGGCGCGCATGCGTTCAGCCAGCTGATGGGTCAGCACCACGGCAATCAGCCCATACGCGAAGGTCACCACCGCCACCGTCGCAGCCATGAAGCCGAACGTCACCAGCCCCTGGTGCTTCACCGGGTCGACGAACAGCGGGAAAAACGCCATGTAGAACATGATCGCCTTGGGGTTGAGCAGGGTGATCATCATGGTCTGGCGCAGGTACTGGCCGTTGTCCATGCGGCAGGTGTGGGCAGCACCACCGGGTTTGCTCAGGAGCATGCGCAGGCCCAGGTACGCCAGGTACGCAGCACCGGCCCATTGCACCATGTGGAAGGCGGTGGGGTAGGTGGCCAGCAGGGTGGCGACGCCGGCTACCGCCAGCCACAGCAGCACCTGGTCACCCATGATCACCCCAAGTGTCGCAGCCAGGCCTGCCTTGATACCGCCCTTGCCGGTGGCGGTGATCAAGGCAAAATTGCCCGGGCCGGGGATGGCCAGAAGAATGATGAAGGCGATGACGAATGCGCCGTAGTCGGTGACGCCGAGCATGGTGAGTTCCTGTTGGGCATGACGAAGGCAGTGCCCTGAACTATCGTCGCCAAAGGCGCGCTTTTCAACCTGTTGTTGCACAATTGCAACGAACTTGTGCCAGGTACGACTTGGATCCAATGGGTGGAGTCTGTATCATCCCGCGGCCATCAGAAGATGGCCGAAGATGATTCATTTAAAGGACTTTGTATGAAAAAGCTGTTCAAGGCCACCGTAGCCGTTGCTGTTGTCTCAGGTGTTGCCCTGCTGTCGGGTTGCACTGGCCAAGTTTACAACCAACCGAAAAACTGCACTTACGACTACCTGTTCCACCCTTCGGTTTCCATCTCCAAGATTATCGGTGGCTGCGGCCCGATCGATAAACTGCCTCAGCAGCAGTAATCTTGGCGGTACCCTGATCGCGACGCTTGCGGCGTGATCCAAGGCCCCCGGTCATGTAAATGGCCGGGGGCTTTTGTTTGTGGCAACTTACCAGCGCAGCGACACGGTTCCCAGCAGCGTGCGCTCTTCACCCCAGTAGCAACGGCCGGCGTTGTTGCAGCCTGCCACATACTCTTTGTCGAACAGGTTGCGGGCGTTGACTTCGACCGACCAGTTTTCGTCGATTTCATAGCCCACCTTGGCATCCACCAGCGTCACGTCACCGGTATCCAGCTTGCCGTACAGGCTCGCCGGGGTATAGGCGAAGGTACTGTCGAAGTGGCGCACGCCGCCACCGATCTGCAAGCCCTTGAACAGGCCGTCACGGAAGCGATATGTGCTCCACACCGACGCCTGGTTGCGTGGCACGCCGGTCATCTGGTGGTCTTCATACAGCGACCCGGCCGCGTCCTTGGTAATGCGCGAATCGGTGTAGGTGTAGGCAGCGGTGAGGTTGAGGTTTTCGCTCAGGTCGCTGTTAAGTTCAAGCTCCACGCCCTTGGCCCGGCTGGCACCGATCTGGCGGTAGTCACCCACGGCGGAATCGAACAGTACGTCGTCTTTCTTGCGCAGGTCGTACACAGATGCGGTGAAGGCAGTGTTCCAGCCTTTCGGCTCGTACTTGATACCCACTTCGTACTGCTCGCTGGTGGTGGGGTCCAGCGGGCCGCTCTTGCTTTCGGTCTGCTGGGTCGGGGCGAAGGCGGTGGAGTAACTGAAGTACGGCGACAGGCCGTTTTCGAACTGGTACATCACCCCGGTCTGCCAGGTGAACTTGCTGTCCCAGCTGTCCATGTCGGCTTGTGCGTTAAGGGTGCCGGCTTTATTGCGGAACTGGCTGTTGACCCGGTCCAGTCGCCCGCCCAACAGCAGCACCCAGTTGTCGACCTTGGTTTGCAGCTGGCTGTAGAGGCCGTACATGGTCTGGTCGAGCAAGGCGTTCTGCACATGCAGAGGCGTGCTTGGCTTGCCGTTCCATACCGGGTCGAACACATTGATGGTGCCGCCATTGCCCGCGTCCCAATCCTGGTTGAACGACGTGCGGTCCAGGCTTGCTCCGATCAGGAAGGTGTGGTCGAACGCGCCGCTGGTGAAGTGGCCTTCGAACTGGTTGTCCAGCGAGTAGGCGATGGACTTGTTGTAGCGGTCGTAGGCCGTGTTGCTCAGGGTGGTGCCGAAGCCGCCGTTGTTCAGGCTGCCTGGCCACATTTCCTGGCGGTCGATGCGCGACTGCATGTAGCGCGAGTTCTGGCGGAACTGCCAGGTGTCGTTGAAGCGGTGGCTGAACTCGTAGCCCAGGCTCCAGGTTTCTCGCTCGAAGTTGTCCCAGTCTGGGTTGCCGGACAACTGGTCCTTGTCGATCTTGCCGTTGGGGTTGTGCAGCAGGGTGCCGGCGGCCGGGTAACCAAGCTCCATCAAGGTGCGGTCGCGCTGGTAGGTGGCCAGCACGGTCAGGCTGTTGAAGTCGTCGAAGTTCAACGTCAGTGATGGCGCGATGTACATGCGGTCGTCGGGCTGATGGTCGACCTGAGTGTCGGCCTTGCGCCCCATCATCACCAGGCGGCCGAGAACATTGCCCTCATCGGTCAGCGGGCCGGAAACGTCGACGCCCAACTGGCGGCGGTTGTGCGAGCCGTAGCTCAGTTGCACTTCGCCGCGCGCTTCGGCAGTAGGCCGCTTGCTGACCAGGTTGACCACGCCACCCGGGGCGTTTTCGCCATACAGGATCGAAGTCGGGCCGCGGAACACTTCCACCCGCTCCAGGCCGTAGGGTTCGCTGCTGGTGTCGTAGCGGTTGCCCTGCACCCGCAGGCCATCGCGCAGCAGGCCATAGCCGTAGTCGGTGGCGTTGAAGCCACGGATGAAGAACAGGTCACCCGCTTGGCCATCACCGCCGGCAAACGGCGGTGAGAAAATACCTGGTACATAGCCCAGCACCTCGGTGAGGGTTTGCGATTGCTGGTCATCCATGCGCTGGCGGGTTACCACCGAAACCGAGCGCGGGGTGTCAGCCAGGGCGCTGCTGGTTTTGCTGGCGGTGGCACTGGCGATGGCGCGGTAGCCGCTATCGCCCTGGCCGTTGCTGGCGAGCAGGGTAGCGGCGTTGATCGACGTGGCATCCAGTTGCAGGGCGGTGCCATCGGCAAGCGGTTGCAGTACATAACCCGCGCTGCCTTGGGGCACGGCTTGCAGGCCGCTGCCCTGTAACAGCCGGGCCAGGCCTTGGGCGACGCTGAAACGGCCTTGCAGCCCCTGGCTGGTCTTGCCGGCGGCCAGTTCGTTGCTGCCGGCCAGGTAGATGCCGGCCTGGCTGCTGAACTGGTTGAGGGCGCTGGTGAGCGAGCCGGGTGCGATGTTGAAGCGGGTTTCGGCGCTGGCCGCCTGTTCGGCGTGGGCCTGGCTGGCGGGCAACAGCAGTGGGGCGGCGGCACACAGCGAGATGGGCGCGGCAAGCGCCAGGCGGAACGCGGGGTGGAAGGGCGTCGGCATGCTGGTCTCTGGGATCGAAAGGGTGAGTTGGGAGGGCTATGCCGGGTTAACCGAACGAGATTGGAAAAAGGGAACCGGGTTGGAAGATTTTTTGACCGGCTCCAACGAATTTGCCAGCACCGGCACAGCGGGATCCAAATACCGTGTCGCCTGCTTCGCGGGCTTGCCCGCTCCCACAGGTACTACGCAGGCTGCGGGTTCACACCGCATCTGTGGGAGCGGGCATGCCCGCGAAGAACCCAGCGCGATGTACCGGTATCAAACCGGCTCGACTGTGACCCACCAGGGCGTCAGCCGCTGCACCCGCACCGGCAATGCCGCTTGCAACAAGGCCAGTGCGCGCTCGGTATCTTTGAGCGGGAAGGCACCCATCACCGACAGCTTGGCGACATCCGGGTGCCAACCCAGGTGCCCGTGGCGATAGCGCCCCAGCGTTTGCAGCAAATGCGCCAATGGCATGTCTTCGGCATTGAGGCGGTGATAAATCCACGACTCGCCGGCGCTTTGGGCCGGGCGGGTGTTGCTGATTGCCTGAGCGCTGAAGTCCACCTGCTGGCCCGCTGGCACGATGCAGCGCTCGCCGCTTTGAGCCGTGCACACCTCCACGGCGCCGGCGTATACGTCCAGCCGGGTATTTTCGCCCAGCTGGCAAACTGCAAAGCGTGTTCCCAGGGCCTGCATGCGCCCTTGCGCAGTGTCGACGAAGAACGGGCGGCGCGGGTCGTGGGCGGTTTCCACCAGCAGCTCGCCAAAGCGCAGCTTGAGTACCCGGCTGAGTGTGGAGAATTCCAGGTCCACAGCACTTTGAGCCCCCAGCCACAACTGGCTGCCATCAACCAGGCGGGTTTCGCGGATTTCACCGATGCCGTTGGCCATGTCGGCAGCCCAGCCCGACAACGGGGCGCCGTGCCACGCCCGCCAGCCAAGCAGGGAGCCTGCGCCAAGCACCAGCAGCGACTTGAGCCCGGTGCGCCGGCTGAAGCGACGCGCGTCTTGCTCGCGCAGTGCCCGGCCCGCAGCGGCGCCTTCGGCTTGCAACGGGGCAAAACGCTGGCCGACCCGTTGCACATAGTGCCAGGCCGCCTGATGGTCGCCGTGCTGGTCAAACCAGTGTTGCCATTGCGTGCGCAACTGCGGTGCGGCGTTTTCGTCCTGTAACTGCACGTACCAGTGCGCGGCTTGCTGCAGGCTGGCGTGGCTGAGTTTTTGCGCGGGCGAGATCATGGCTTCACTCCACCAGCAAGCCGTCGAGTTCGGCTTCGAGAATGGCGCAATGCAGAAACGCCTGGGCCAGGTACTTCTTGATCATGCGTTCGCTTACCCCGACGTGCGCGGCAATGTCGCGGTAGGCCAAGCCATCGATCTGCGCCAGCAGGAATGCCTGGCGCACCTTGCTCGGCAAACGCAGCAGCATGGCGTCCACCTCGTGCAGGGTCTCGACAATGATCGCGCGCTGTTCGGGGGAGGGTTGCAGTGCCTCGGGCTGCAAGGCCAGCTGCTGCAACCAGGCCTGTTCCAGCTTTTGCCGGCGCCAGTGGTCCACGCACAGGCCGCGGGCGATGGTCGCCAGGTACGAGCGCTCGCCGCGTTCACCGTCAAACTGCCTAGGGCGGTTGAGGATGCGCACGAAGGTGTCCTGCACCAGGTCGGCGGCATCGCAGCGGCTGCCTAACCGGCGGTACAGAAAGCCGAGCAACCAGCGCGAGTGGCTGTGGTACAGGGTATGGAGCGAGGTGTTCAACTCTGGGATCGAAACCACGGCGGCATCCGGCGCGAGCGCATAATGGTGCGAATGAGAAATGATCGCAATAGTAGGGGCGCCGAGAGAATACTGCAATCACTGCAAAGCTTGCGGGTATGCCCTGGGACAACCCGTCACCTTGACGCGAGGGCCGGCAATTTGTTTGCGCTGGCATTTCGGATACAATCAGAAAAACGATTCAGCCCTGTCGGTCAATTCGACAAAAGGCCGAGTCGTTTTCTGGTTCTCTGGCTGCCGAACAATGATCAACAACAAGCCTGCGCTGAAGAACACGGAACACCTGGGCCAGCCACAGGCCCTCCCTCCGTTCTCCTGACTGGAATAGATCAATGTTCAAGAAAGCTGGCAAGACCTTGCTGGGTCTGGCTGTCGCTGCGAGCTTCATGCAAGCGCACGCCGCAGAAACCAAAAAAGTAGATGTGCTGCTGGTCGGCGGCGGCATCATGAGCTCCACCCTGGCTGTGTGGCTGCACGAGCTGGAGCCAAGCTGGTCGATGGAGATGGTCGAGCGCCTGGACGGCGTGGCTGAAGAAAGCTCCAACGGCTGGAACAACGCCGGCACCGGCCACTCCGCGCTGGCCGAGCTGAACTACACCCCGGAAGACAAAGACGGCAACGTCAATATCTCCAAGGCCATCGAAATCAACGAAGCCTTCCAGATCTCCCGTCAGTTCTGGGCCTGGCAGGTTCGCCAGGGCGTGCTGAAGAACCCGCATTCGTTCATCAACACCACTCCGCACATGAGCTTCGTGTGGGGCGATGACAACATCAAGTTCCTGAAAAAGCGCTACGACGCGCTGCAGGCCAGCCCGCTGTTCCGCCCGATGCAGTACTCCGAGGACCACGCGCAGATCGCCAAGTGGGTCCCGCTGATGATGGAAGGGCGCGACCCGAACCAGAAGCTGGCCGTGACCTGGACGCCAATCGGCACCGACGTCAACTTCGGCGAGATCACCCGCCAGATGGTCGGCCACCTGAAGACCCAGGACAAGTTCGACCTGAAGCTGTCCAGCGAAGTGCAGGACATCACCCGCAACAAGGACGGCTCCTGGCACGTCGAGTACAAGAACCTGAAGGACGGTACCGAATCGGCTACCGATGCCAAGTTCCTGTTCATCGGTGCCGGCGGCGGCGCACTGAAGCTGCTGCAGAAATCGGGCATTCCTGAAGCCAAGGAATACGCAGGCTTCCCGGTGGGTGGCTCGTTCCTGGTGACCGAGAATCCGACCATTGCGATGCAGCACATGGCCAAGGCCTACGGCATTGCCTCGACTGGCGCGCCACCCATGTCGGTACCGCACCTGGACACCCGCGTGCTGGACGGCAAGCGCGTGATCCTGTTTGGCCCATTTGCCACCTTCTCGACCAAGTTCCTGAAGAACGGCTCGTACCTGGACCTGCTGAGCAGCACCACCACCCACAACGTGTGGCCGATGACCAAGGTCGGTATCGAGCAGTACCCGCTGGTGGAGTACCTCGCTGGCCAGCTGATGCTGTCTGACGATGACCGCTTCGAAGCCCTGCGCACCTACTTCCCGAATGCCAAGAAGGAAGACTGGCGCCTGTGGCAGGCCGGCCAGCGTGTGCAGATCATCAAGCGTGATGCCGAGAAGGGCGGCGTGCTGAAGCTGGGCACCGAAGTGGTCGCGTCCGAAGACCGTACCATTGCCGGCCTGCTGGGTGCATCGCCAGGTGCTTCGACTGCTGCGCCGATCATGCTGACCGTGCTGGAAACCGTGTTCAAGGAAAAGGTCGCTACCCCAGAGTGGCAGGCCAAGATCAAGCAGATCGTGCCGAGCTACGGCACCAAGCTGAACGATTCGGCGGCGGCCACCCAGAAAGAGTGGAACTATACCGCTGAAGTACTGCAGTTGGAGAAACCGCCAGTGATCGACGCCAGCGTCGATTTCGGTGGCGCGGCCAGCGAGCCGGTTGAAAGCAAGCCTGAGAACGACATGGCGCTGTAATCGGCCATTGTCGTGAAAGAAGCCACGGGGGAAACCTCGTGGTTTTTTTTTGCCTGTTCGGGCCTTTGCGCGGCGGTTCGACGTATTGATGGGCCCACGGGCTCATCACTACCCCGGGGCCTGCGGCAAAATCATCTTTGGCGCAGGATGCACTCCAGCAGCCCGGGAAACCGCTCGCCCAGCATTTCGCTGCGCAATGAATTCATATGGGTCGTCCCCACATTGCGGGTGTGCACCAACCCCGCATCACGTAGTACGCGGAAGTGGTGCGACATGCTCGACTTGGGCCGCCCACCGTCAAGCTCGCCACAGCTGGCCTCGGCAACGCCGGCCAGATGGCGGACGATTTCCAGGCGCACGGGGTCGCTGAGCGCATAGAGCAGGCGTTCAAGGATCAGGTGTTCAGCGTTGGGATGTTTATAGGCTCGCATGGCCGACATGATAACGGGGGTTTCACTAATTGCCATAGTTCGATTATGATCGAACAACAGTATTGAAATGAACCCGGAGTTTCCCATGTCCGCACTGTTCGAACCCTACAGCCTCAAAGACGTCACCCTGCGTAACCGCATTGCTATTCCGCCGATGTGCCAATACATGGCCGAAGACGGCATGATCAACGACTGGCACCACGTGCACCTGGCCGGCCTGGCCCGTGGCGGTGCCGGGCTGCTGGTGGTCGAGGCCACTGCGGTGGCACCGGAAGGCCGTATCACCCCCGGTTGTGCCGGTATCTGGAGCGATGCTCACGCCCAGGCATTCGTACCGGTGGTGCAGGCCATCAAGGCCGCAGGTTCCGTACCGGGCATTCAGATCGCCCACGCCGGGCGCAAGGCCAGCGCCAACCGCCCGTGGGAGGGTGACGACCACATTGCCGCCGACGACGCGCGTGGCTGGGAAACCATCGCCCCGTCCGCCATTGCCTTTGGCGCGCACCTGCCGAAAGTGCCACGCGAAATGACTCTGGACGACATTGCCCGGGTCAAGCAGGACTTCGTCGATGCCGCCCGCCGTGCGCGTGATGCCGGCTTCGAATGGATCGAACTGCACTTTGCCCACGGCTACCTGGGCCAGAGCTTCTTCTCCGAACATTCCAACCAGCGGACCGATGCCTACGGTGGCAGCTTTGACAACCGCAGCCGCTTCTTGCTGGAAACCCTGGCTGCGGTGCGTGAAGTGTGGCCAGAAAACCTGCCGTTGACCGCGCGCTTTGGTGTGCTGGAATACGATGGCCGCGACGAGCAGACCCTGGAAGAGTCGATCGAACTGGCGCGCCGCTTCAAGGCTGGCGGCCTGGACCTGCTTAGCGTAAGTGTCGGTTTCACCATTCCCGAGACCAACATCCCGTGGGGCCCGGCGTTCATGGGGCCGATTGCCGAGCGTGTGCGCCGTGAGGCGAAGCTGCCGGTGACTTCGGCGTGGGGCTTTGGCACGCCGCAACTGGCTGAGGCCGCGTTGCAGGCAAACCAGCTGGACCTGGTTTTGGTAGGGCGTGCGCACCTGGCCGACCCGCACTGGGCGTACTTTGCGGCCAAGGAGCTGGGGGTGGAGAAAGCCTCCTGGACCTTGCCGGCGCCGTATGCGCACTGGCTTGAGCGCTATCGCTGAGAATGCCGGGGCCGCTGCGCAGCCCAATCGCCGGCAAGCCAGCTCCTACAGGTATTGCACAGGGCTTGAAGCCTGTGATGATCCTGTGGGAGCTGGCTTGCCGGCGATTGGGCCGCACCGCGGCCCCCCCAATCTAGAACCGATCCAGACGGTAGGCTGCCATCCCAGGCCCAGCGGCCCGCTCAGCCAACCGCCCCACCCATTCCGCCGTCACCGCCGCCTGGGTCAACCCCAGGTGCTGATGCCCAAACGCCAACAGCACCCGCCCATCACACACCCGGTCGATCACCGGCAACGAGTCTGGCAACGATGGCCTGAAACCCATCCACGGCGTCGCCCCTTCGACGCTCAAGTCTTGCCGGAACAACCCCTGGCTTAACCGGTGCAACTGCCAAGCCCGTTGCATGCTAGGCGGTGCCTCCAGCCCGGCGAACTCCACCGTGCCGGCCAGGCGCAAGCCTTCGGCCATGGGCGTCATGATGAACTTGCGCTCCAGCGAGGTGACTGCAAACGGCAGGCGCTGGTGCTCACCCGGCAACATCAGGTGGTAACCGCGTTCTGTGTCCAGCGGCACCCGCTTGCCCGTCAGCGCGGCGGTCAGTTTCGCAGAATGGGCACCACAGCTGATCAGCACCTGGCGGGCATTGAGCGTGCCCTGGTCGCTGGCCAGGCTAACGCCCGCACTGTGCAACTGCCCGCCATCGACCTGCGCCTGAACAAAGCGCACGCCGCAGGCCTTGGCCGCTTCGAACAATTCGCACACTACCCGGTAAGGGTCGATGAAGTGCCCGGTGCGCGGAAAGAACAGCCCGCCCAGCAGTGTCGGGCTCAGTTGCGGCGCTGCCTCGCGCACAGTTTCGGCCGACCAGACGTCCACCGGCACCGCCTGCTGTTGCATGCGGGTGCGCAACGCCTCCAGTGCCTGGCGTGACTCAGGCTTCTCGAACACCAGCAACGAACCATCCTCCTGGAACAGTTCGCTGCGCCCGATCGAGCCCAGTAGCCGCTGCCAGGCACCCAGGCTGGCCTCGTTCAGCGTGCGGATGCCGGCCACACTGCGCTGGAACGGGGCCGGGCGCAGGTTGAGCAGCAGGCGGGTGAACCAGGGCATGGCCTTGGGCAGGTACTTCCAGTCAAGGCGCAGCGGGCCCATCGGGTCGAGCAACATGCGCGGCAAGCGCTTGAGAATAGACAGGTCGGCAATCGGGAACACCTGCTCGGTGGCCAGATGCCCGGCGTTGCCATAGGACGCGCCCTGGCCGGGTGCCTGACGGTCCACCAGCAGTACCCGGCGGCCCTGGCGGGCCAGTTGCAGGGCACAGGCGACGCCGACAATGCCGGCGCCGACCACGGCGATATCGGCTTCAGGGGTTTGGACCATGCTTAGCCTTCCCGTTTGCCGTCGAGCAGGCGCCGCAGTTGCAGCGGGTTGCCGTGCTGCAAGGCTTGCGGCAGAAGGGCATTGGGGAAGTCCTGGTAGCACACCGGCCGCAGGAAGCGCAGGATCGCCGCCGTGCCCACCGAAGTCGTACGGGCATCGGAGGTGGCCGGGAACGGCCCGCCATGGACCATGGCATCGCACACCTCGACGCCGGTCGGCCAGCCATTGACCAGAATGCGCCCAGCCTTGCGTTCAAGTGTCGGCAGCAGCGCACGGGCGCGGTCGATGTCGGCATCGTCCAGTTGCAGGGTAGCGGTCAACTGGCCTTCCAGGTGCTCGGCCACTTGGCGTGCCTGTTCATCGCTGGCGCACGCCACCACCAGCGACGCCGCGCCGAACACTTCAGCTTGCAACGCCGGGTCGGCGAGGAAGGCTTCGGCTTGGGTGACGAACAACTGCGCCTGGCATTGGTTGGGGCCTTGCCCTGCCTGGCCGCTGGCCGCAGCCTGGGCATTGGCGTTTCCTGCCAAGCCACCGACACCGGCCTGGTAAGCACTGAAGATGCCCGGGGTGAGCATGGTTTGCGCAGCGGCCTGGCGCACGTGCTCGCTGGCAGCGTCGATAAACCGTTGTAACGCCGGCCCTTGGGGGGCAATCACCAGGCCGGGGTTGGTGCAGAACTGGCCGGCACCTTGGGTCAACGAGGCGACGAAACCTTGCGCCAGCGCTTCGGCGCGGGCCTGCAGGGCTGCCTCGAACAGAAACACCGGGTTGATCGAGCTCATTTCGGCGTACACCGGGATCGGCTCCGGGCGGGCCTGGGCCGCCTGGCACAGCGCGATACCACCGCTGCGTGATCCGGTAAAGCCAACGGCCTTGATGCGCGGGTCGCTGACCAGCGCGATGCCCACTTCACGGCCGGAGCCGTACAACAGCGAGAATACGCCGGCCGGCAAGCCGCACAGCTTCACCGCCTGCGCCACCGCCTGGCCGACCAGCTCGCTGGTACCAGGGTGGGCGCTGTGGGCCTTGACCACCACTGGGCAGCCAGCAGCCAGTGCCGACGCGGTATCGCCACCGGCCACCGAGAAGGCCAGCGGGAAATTGCTGGCACCGAACACGGCTACCGGCCCCAGGGCTACCTGGCGCTGGCGCAGGTCGGCGCGCGGCAAGGGTTGGCGTTCTGGCTGGGCATTGTCGACCCGCACATCCAGCCATTCACCGGCCCGCACTACCCGGGCGAAGGTGCGTAGCTGGGTGCAGGTGCGGCCACGCTCGCCCTGGATGCGCGCCTTGGGCAGGCCGCTTTCGGCCATGGCGCGGTCGATCAGGGCATCGCCCAGCGCTTCGATCTGGGTGGCGATGGTTTCGAGGAATTTCGCCCGTTGTTCGAGCGTGGTTTCGCGGTAGCCATCGAACGCCGCCCAGGCCAGGGCGCAGGCTTGGGCCACGTGTTCGCCGGTGCCGCCCAGGTAGGCCGGTTCCAGTGGCTCGCCGGTGGCCGGGTCGATGCCGCGGATGGCTTCGCGGCTGCCGGTTACCGGCGTCTGGCCGATCAGCATGTAGCCGGTGAGGGTCATGTAGCCTCCTTGGAAATCTAATGCATATGCATGGGGGCACTACGAACCCTGTGGGAGCGGGCGTGCCCGCGAATCAGGCAACTCGGTACCTGACACCGGCTGCGCCGGTGTTCGCGGGCACGCCCGCTCCCACAGGGAAAGCAGTGGCTGCTTAGGCGATGTTCTGCTCGGCCGACCAGCTGGCGTACCAGTTGCGGAACAGCGCGTACTGCTGTTCGGCATAGTTGCGCTGGGCGTCGGTCAGCACGTCGGTTTCGTTGAAGTGCAGGCTGTACTCGCTGTCGCCGTTCAGCACCATCAGGTGCTTGTAGTACAGCACCAGGTCGCAGCCCTCATCGAACGACGACAGCACCGCCAGCGCCGCTTCCAGCTCGCGGGCCAGGCGACGGGCCTTGGCGTCGCCCTTGGCCGCCTGCTTGCTCAGGCTTACCAGGTGCAGCACCTCACGGGGCAGGGCATTGCCGATGCCGGTGATGGCACCGGTGGCGTTGCAGTTGACGAAGCCATGCACCACCTGGGTGTCCACGCCCACCATCAGGGTCACGTCGTCATCCTTGGAGGTGATGTGCTCGGCGGCGTAACGCAGGTCGGCACCGCCACCGAATTCCTTGAAGCCGATCAGGTTGGGGAATTCGCGGCGCAGCTCGAAGAACAGGTCGGCGCGGGTGGCGAAGCCGTAGTAGGGGCTGTTGTAGATCACCGCTGGCAGCTTGGGCGCGGCGGCGAGGATGGCCGAGAAGTGGTGCTTCTGGGCGATCAGCGAGGCACCGCGGCTGAGCACGCGAGGGATGACCATCAGGCCGGCGGCGCCGACCTTGGCCGCGTGGGCGGCATGCGCTACCGCTTCACGGGTGTTCACCGCGCCAGTGCCGACAATGGTCGGGATGCCGGCGGCCACCAGGCGCGCCACGCCTTCCTGGCGCTCGGCCTCGGTCAGCAGTGGCCAGTCGCCCATCGAACCGCAGTACACCACGGCGCTCATGCCGGCCTCGATCAGCTGCTGGCCCTTGCGCACCAGGGCGTCGAAGTCCGGTTTGCGCTCGGCGGTGCACGGGGTCATCAGGGCGGGCATGGTGCCGGTGAAGATGTTGTTGGTCATTGTTGTTACTCCTGGCGAAATTGGGTTTGCGAAAAAGCCGGGGCTCAGATGCCCCAGGCGAACGGATCCTGTTCGTCGATCAGCAGGGTGCTGTCGGCGGTCATGTAGGCGCGGCCGGTGATGAACGGGCGAATGTGCTCGCCGTCACGCTCGTAACGACCATGGAACTGGCTACCGGTGATGCTGGCTTGTACCCAGGTCTGGCCCTCGGCAAGCTTGCCGTCGGCGGCCAGGCAGGCCAGCTTGGCGCTGGTGCCGGTGCCGCACGGGGAGCGGTCGTAGGCCTTGCCGGGGCACATCACGAAGTTGCGGCTGTCGGCGTTGGCGTCGTCGGCAAACAGCTCGACGTGGTCGATAGGCGCGCCGTTTTCGCCGGTGATGCCCTGGGTTTCGAGGGCTTTGAGCATGGCCCAGGTGTACTCGGTCAGCGCCTCACGGTTGCCCAACTCGATACGCTGGCCGTGTTCGGAAACCAGGAAGAACCAGTTGCCGCCCCAGGCGATGTCGCCATGCACCACGCCATGGCCAGGCACCTCCACCGCCACCTGCTGGCGGTAGCGGTAGGAGGGCACGTTGCCGACGGTGATGGCGCCGTCTTCATGCAGGGTGGCGCTGACCTGGCCGACCGGGGTGTCGATCTTGTGCACACCCGGTGCGATCAGGCCCAGGTGCTGCAACGAGGCGACCAGGCCGATGGTGCCGTGGCCGCACATGTTCAGGTAGCCGGCGTTGTTGAAGAAGATCACCCCGCAGGTAGCGTCGGCCGACACCGGCGGGCAGTACAGCGCGCCGACCAGCACATCGTTGCCGCGTGGCTCCAGCAGGCAGGCACGCCGCCACGGGTCGTGCAGCTCGCGCAGTTCGTCGCGCTGTTCGGCCATGCTGCGGCCGTGCAGTTGCGGGAAGCCCTTCATCACCAGGCGGGTTGGTTCGCCGCCAGTGTGGGAGTCGATGACGTGTATCTGTTTCATGGGCTTGTCCCTTGCGTAAAAGATCAGGAAGCGACGGCAGCAGGGCGGCCGGTATAGGGTTCAGCGCTGGCTTCGCTTTCGTCTTCACCTTCCAGGCGCACAAGGTGGGCAGGCACGCCCGTCGCGGCGCCCCAGTAGTAGATGCCCAACGCGCAGGCGGCCACGGCCACGGTGTCGAGCGGGTGGCCGATTACCCCCAGGCCGCCGAAGCTGCCCAGCCACGACAGCAGGATGGTCACCGCGTAGAACCCGATCAGCCATGCCGACGAGCGAACCTGCTGGGCCAGCGACAGGTGCTGGGTGGGTACGAAACGGCTGCACAGCAGGTACAGCACGAACATCACGATTTGCAGGGCCAGCAGCCACGACACGGTGTTCCAGCCCGACCAGTACACGATCAGCGCGGCGATGATGAACGACAGCGGGCCGAGCACGGCCATGCCCTTGACCCGGAACGGGCGCGGCATGTGGGGTGCATTGCGGCGCAGGGCGGCGACGGTGACCGGGGCGACGGCGTAGCTCAGCACCAGGGCAGCCGATACCACGTTGATCAGCGCTTCCCACGAGGGGAACGGCAGGGTCCAGAACACCGACAGGCCGAAGGTCAGCCACAGGGCCGGGCGCGGGATGCCGGACTCTGCATCGATGCGGGTGAAGTACTTGAAGAAGGTGCCGGTCTGCGCCCAGCCGTAGATCACGCGCGGGGTGGCGTTCATGTAGATGTTGCCGCAGCCGCTGGGCGAGATCACGGCGTCGGCCACCACCAGGTAGGCCAGCCAGCCCACACCCAGGGCCAGGGCGATGTCACGGTAGGGCAGGGCCAGTTCCTTGGTCACGCTGGCCCAGCCGTTGGCCAGCATTTCGGTCGGCACGCTGCCGAGGAAGGCTAGTTGCAGCAGGGCGTAAATCGCGGTGGACAGCAGCACCGACAAAATCAGTGCAATAGGGATGGTGCGCTGTGGGTTCTTCACCTCGCTTGCTACCGAAATGATCGGCGTCAGGCCCAGGTAGGCGAAGATGATGCCGCCGGCCGATACGGCCATTTCCACCCCGGACAGGCCGAACGGGGCAAAGCCGTGGACCTCGAAGTTTTCTGGCTTGAAGAAGGTGAACAGCACGCCGATCACCAGCAGCGGCACGATGAACTTGAACACGCTGACCAGGTTGTTGGCCTTGGCGAAGGTTTTCACGCTGCGGTAATTGAGGAAGAAGAACAGCCCCAGCAGGGCGAACTGCACCAGCCAGCCGAGCACGGTCGGGTCGCTGGAGCCGGCCTTGGTCAGCCCGGGGAACCAGGCGGCGGCGTATTGGCGTGAGGCGACCACTTCGATGGCGATCAGGCTGGAAAAGGCGATCAGGGTAATGAAACCCATCAGGTAGCCGAGCAGTGGGCCGTGCGAGTAAACCGGGTAGCGCACCACGCCACCGGCACGTGGCAGGGCGGCGCCCAGTTCACAGTAGACGATGCCCAGCAGCAGTACGGCGAACCCGCCAAGGAACCAGGAGAGGATGCCGGCCGGGCCGGCGATGGCCGACACGTGGCTGGCGGCGAACAGCCAGCCGGAGCCGAAGATGGCCCCCAGGCCAATGAAGGTGAGGTCCAGCAGTGATAACTGTTTCTTGAATTTGCCTGACATGGGTTCGCCTTTTTGTTGGTTATTGGATAGGCAGGTCTGATGTCACGAGATGCGGCTTTTTGGGCCGCGCTCTTGTAGGACTTGGGCGGCTTGCGTGGGGCATAGAGTGAACCGGTCGGGGCGACGGTTCTTGATGGTTTTCTGCAGGGGGGATGACGAAATCGGCACAGTTGCAAAAAATGCTGGCGGCCAGGGTGGGCTGGTAGATAGGCTGTAGGCCACATCGCACAAGGCCTGTAAGGGTGTGATTATAGTGCCGGCCTCTTCGCGGGCATGCCCGCTCCCACAGGTACGGCGCAGAATCCGAAACGTGTGGAGGACCTGTGGGAGCGGGCGAGCCCGCGAAGAGGCCGCCACAGCCAGCAGAGAACCGACAGATGACCGATACTCCCCTGGCAACCCTCTACCAGTCCCTTGACCAGCACCGCCCCGCCAACCTCGAGGCCCTGCTCGCCGGTGTGTCGCTGCTGCTGCCGATCCTCGACGCCATCCCCAACGCCGCGATCTTCATCAAGGACCTGGCCGCCCGCTACGTGCTGGCCAACAACACCCTGGTCCAGCGCTGTGGTCTCAAGCGCCTGCAACCGCTGCTGGGCAAGACCAGCGCCGAGGTGTTCCCGGCACAGCTGGGCCCCGGCTACACCGAACAGGACCGCCGGGTGCTCAAGGAAGGCATGGTGCTAGAGGACCAACTGGAGCTGCACCTGTACGGTAGCCGCGAGCCCGGCTGGTGCCTGACCCACAAGCGCCCGCTGTACAACCAGGCGTGCGAGATCATCGGCCTGGTTGGCATTTCGGTCGACCTGCAATCAGCCGCCGACAGCCACCCCGCCTATCAACGCCTGGCCGCGGTGGACGAGCACATTCGCCAGCACTTTCACCAGCCGATCAGCATGGGCGAGCTCACCCGCATCGCCGGTATTTCCGTGGCCCAGCTGGAGCGCTATTGCAAGCGGGTGTTCCACCTCACGCCCCGGCAGATGATCCACAAGGCACGCCTGGAGCACGCCCACCGCCTGTTGCATTCGGAGCTGCCGATCACGGAAGTGGCGATGTGCTGCGGCTACACCGACCACAGCGCCTTCAGCCGCCAGTTCAAGCAACTGACCGGCTTTACCCCGCGCCAGTATCGCCAGGCAACCAGCGATCAGGTGGCTTGAAACAGTGCTCGCGCCTCGGCGAAGCACTGTTCGGCAATCGCCGAGCGCGGCTCGCTGCGCCGCAACAGCAGGCCGACCTGGCTGTGGATGGCGGCGTCGGCCACCGGCACGATGCGCAGGTGCTCGCTGAGGTCTTCCAGGCCGCAGTCCAGCGGCATGATCGCGCAGCACATGCCGGTGTTGATGGCCTGGATCAGCTGGAAGGTCGAGTCGCTCTCCAGCACCGCATTCGGCTCCAGGCCACGGCTGCGGAAGCTCAGGTCCAATGATTGGCGGTAGTGCATGCCTTTGCTCAGCAAGCCCAGCGGTATATCGCTGAGTGCATCCCAGCGCAGCGGGTCGCCTGCAAACTGGAAGTGCCGGGTGTCGTGCAGCAGGCCCATGGTGGTGGTGCCCAGTTCGATCACTTCGAAAAAACTGGTATTGACCTGGTCCAGGTAGCAAATACCCAGGTCGAGCTGGTTGCGGCTGAGCCCGTCGATGACTTGTTCCGAGCTCAGCGAGCTGAGTTGAAAGTGCAGTTCGGGGTATTTTTCGCGCAGTGGCAGCAGCAGGTGCATGGGGTTGAAGCTGGCCAGCGGCACCGTACCCAGGCGCAGGCTGCCGACCACCTGGCCGCGGCAGCTGGCGGCCTCGGCCTGCAGGCCGTCGTGGGCGGCGAGCAGGGTGCGGGCCCAGGCCAGGATGCGCTCGCCGGCTTCGGTAAAACCTTCGAAGCGCTGGCCGCGCTTGACCAGCACCAGCTCAAGCTCGTCCTCCAGGTTACGCAGGCGCATGGACAGCGTTGGCTGGGTGATATGGCACAGCGCCGCGGCCTGGCCGAAGTGGCGGGTCTGGTCGAGGGCGATGAGGAACTTGAGCTGCTTGATGTCCATGAAAGTGCCTGGCGTCTGGTTATGCAGACCTTAACCCACGTCTGCGATAGATGTCATTGATCGCCCGGTACGCCATATCGATTGGACGCCCTCGGGCCGTGGCTCTAGCGTGGCGACAATGCCATCAAGGAGTTTTACCGTGCGCATCCAACCCGATGCGGTCTTCGTACCGCTGAACATCGCCGTGCTGACCGTCAGCGACACCCGTACCTACGACAACGACACCTCTGGCGAGCTGCTGGCCAGCCGTTCGGTAGAGGTCGGCCACCGGCTGGTGGCGCGGGCGCTGCTCAAGGACGACCTGTACAAGATCCGCGCCCAGGTCGCGACCTGGATCGCCGATGAGCAGGTGCAGGTGGTGCTGATTACCGGCGGTACCGGCTTTACCGGGCGAGACAGCACGCCGGAAGCCGTCGAGTGCCTGCTGGACAAGCGCATCGACGGTTTTGGTGAGCTGTTCCGGGCGCTGTCGATTCTGGATATCGGCACCTCGACCGTGCAGAGCCGGGCGTTGGCCGGGTTGTCCAATAAAACGTTGGTGTGCTGCCTGCCTGGCTCTACCGGGGCCTGCCGTACCGCGTGGGAGGGTATCCTGGCCGAGCAGCTGGATGCCCGCCATCGGCCGTGCAACTTCGTCAAACACCTGTTGCCGATCGAGGCCTGCGCAAGCCGGGGGTGAACTGGATCCTGTACCGGCCCTTTCGCGGGTAAACCCGCTCCCACAGGATCGCCACTGCCTTTGGTCTTTGTGCAGTCCCTGTGGGAGCGGGTTTACCCGCTAAAGGGCCAGCACAGGACGGCGCATTTGCTCAGCTCAGCACATACCCCACCGGCAACAACGCCGGCGGCAACTGCTGCTCCCCCAACCCCGCCAGCACATCGCGCTCCACAGTCCGCACCATGGCATCGGTCGGCAAATCGTTTTCATCGCGCCCGAACGGGTCTTCCAGCTCGTTGCCAATCGCATCCAGCCCGAAGAACGTGTACCCCACGATGGTGGTGAACAGCGGCGCCAGCCAGCCCAGCGGCTCGGCCAGGGCAAACGGCAGCAGAATGCAGAAGATGTAGATGGTGCGGTGCAGCAGCAGCGTATAGGGGAACGGCAAGGGTGTACCCTTGATCCGCTCACAGGTGGCCTGCACTTCGGTCAGCCCCACCAGCCGCTGCTCCAGCAGGCTGTAGCGCCAATCGCTGATCTGCTGCTGCGCGGCCAAGCGCGAACAGTGCTCGCCCATTTCACGCAGGATGCCGTCACACACATTGTGTGGGCTGATCGCATCGGGCCGGGCCAACCACGGTCTGGCAGCTACCCGTTCGTCCTCGTTACGCAATCGTGCATTAAGCGCATGAGCGAAACCACACAGGCTGCGCAGCAGGTCGCTACGCAGTTTTTCATCTGTAATGACCACGCTTTCGCGTACGAACGAGCGGGTTTCAATGATCAGCTTGCCCCAGGCCTTGCGGCCCTCCCACCAGCGGTCATAGCAGGCGTTGTTGCGAAAGCTCATGAAGATCGACAGCGACAGGCCAAGCAAGGTGAACGGCGTGGCACTCACCGGGTAGAAAAACGCCGGGTAATGGCGCTCGACCAGCACGATCAATGCTGCCAGCAAGGTCACCATCAGGCAGCGCAGGGCAATGCGCTTGACGATCGAACCCTTGAGGGTGAACAGCACACGCAGCACATCGGGGGTTGGGTGGACGATCATGGAAATCCAGAGACGGCCGCTTAGCCGCCGGTCATGTTCATGAAGCGCAGGATCTGCACGTCGCCACCGACTTCGAAGTGGTGGCGGTAGGGTTTGAGGTGCAGCGAATCGCGGATGGCCTTTTCCAGGCGTTCGGCGTTGCCGGGGTGGGCGCGCAGCACATGCTTGAGGTCCACGGAATGTTCATTGCCCAGGCACAGCAGCAGGCGGCCTTCGACCGTCAGGCGCACGCGGTTGCAGGTGGCGCAGAAGTTGTGGCTGTGCGGCGAGATGAAGCCGACCCGGGTGTTCGCGGTTTCGGCCAGGCGCCAGTAGCGGGCCGGGCCCTGTGAGGATTCGGTGGATTCGATCAGGGTGAACTGCTCGGCAAGGCGCTCACGTACTTCATCACTGGAGCAGAACGACTCGCCGCGTTCATGCTCGCTGATCACCCCTAGCGGCATTTCTTCGATGAAGGTGATGTCCAGTTCGCGATCAATGGCAAAGCGCACCAGATCGACCAGTTCATGATCGTTGCGGCCCTTGAGCACCACGCAGTTGAGCTTGGTGCGCTTGAAGCCGGCCTTGCGTGCGGCGTCGATACCGGCGATGACCTGATGCAGGTCGCCGGTGCGGGTCAGCTGCTTGAAGCGTTCGGCGTCCAGGCTGTCGAGGCTGATGTTCAGGCGCGTCACGCCGGCATCGAACAGCGGCTGTGCCAGGCGCCCCAGTTGCGAGCCGTTGCTGGTCAGGCACAGTTCGCGCAGGCCGGGCAGGGCTGCGATGCGCCCGCACAGGTCGACGATGCCCTGGCGTACCAGTGGCTCGCCGCCGGTCAGGCGGATCTTGCGGGTGCCCAGGGCGACGAAACGTTCGGCCACCTGGAACAGTTCTTCGAGGCTGAGGATCTGCTGGCGCGGCAGAAACTGCATGTCTTCGGCCATGCAGTACACGCAACGGAAGTCGCAGCGGTCGGTGACCGACATCCGCAGGTAGTCGATTTTCCGGTTGAAGCCGTCAATCAGGGCCCGGCTGTTCTGTTCCACGTTCGCGCTCGAATGGGTTGGGACACATCTCCAAGCTATAACCTGGCCGCAGGGGCGTCAAATTGCTTTGTCCGACTGCTTGATCGACGGCCTCTATCATGGCATTCCCAATGCCTGACCGAGTCGCCTCGTTCGCGGGCATGCCCGCTCCCACAGGTACATCACAGGGCTGAGGTGCAAGGTAATCCCGTGGGAGCGGGCGTGCCCGCGAATACTACAACCCCCATTCCGGCCCATGATCGAAACCGCTTATCACACCGTAAGATCTTTCGATTGGACGCCCCTGCCTCACGCTCAATAGGCTGGAAAAAAGCATCGAAGCGTGAGGATTCATCGCATGAGCCAGGACGAACACATCAGGGACTACAAAGGCGCCGCCGCCGGTTGGGGGGCGCTCAAGAGCGTCACCAAAAGCTGGCTGGGCAGCGAAAATGCCTTCAAGAACCTGCGGGCCATGCTCAAGACCAACCAGAACGGCGGCTTCGACTGCCCCGGCTGTGCGTGGGGCGAGTCGCCGGAAAGCGACATGGTCAAGTTCTGCGAAAACGGCGCCAAGGCGGTTAACTGGGAGGCGACCGGTCGCTCGGTCGACCCGGCTTTCTTCGCCAAATACAGCGTCAGCGCGCTGAGGGACCAGACCGACTACTGGCTCGAATATCAGGGCCGCCTCACGCACCCGATGCGTTACGACGCTGCCACCGATCACTATGTCGAAACCACCTGGCAGGAGGCCTTCGAGCTGGTCGCCACGCACCTGCGTGCGCTGCAGTCGCCCGATGAGGCCGAGTTCTACACCTCGGGCCGGGCCAGCAACGAGGCGGCGTTCCTCTACCAGCTGTTCGTGCGCGCTTACGGCACCAACAACTTCCCCGATTGCTCGAACATGTGCCACGAAGCCAGCGGCGCAGGCATGTCGGAAACCCTCGGGGTGGGCAAGGGCACTGTCGTGTTCCACGACCTGGAGCTGGCCGACGCCATCTTCGTCATCGGCCAGAACCCCGGCACCAACCACCCGCGCATGCTCGAACCGCTGCGTGAGGCGGTCAAGCGTGGGGCCCAGGTGGTGTGCTTCAACCCGCTGAAAGAGCGTGGCCTGGAGCGCTTCCAACACCCACAGCACCCGTTCGAAATGCTCAGCAACGGCTCTGAGCCGACGTCCAGCGCCTACTTCCGCCCGGCCCTGGGTGGTGACATGGCGGCCATGCGTGGCATTGCCAAGTTCCTGTTGCAGTGGGAGCGTGAAGCCCAGGCCAAGGGCGAGCCGGCGGTGTTCGACCATGCCTTCATCGCCGAGCACACCAGCGGGTTGGATGAGTACCTAGCGGCGGTGGACGCCACCTCCTGGGCGCACATCGTCAAACAGTCGGGCCTGACCCTGGCTGAGATCGAGCTGGCCGCACGCATGTACCGCAAGGCCGAGCGGGTGATCATGTGCTGGGCCATGGGCGTTACCCAGCACCGCCATTCGGTGCCGACTGTGCAGGAAATCGTCAACCTGCAGTTGCTGCGCGGCAACGTCGGCAAACCCGGCGCCGGCCTGTCGCCGGTGCGCGGCCACAGCAACGTGCAGGGCGACCGCACCATGGGTATCGACGAAAAACCCAAGGCAGCGCTGCTCGATGCCATCGAGAAACGCTTCCAGTTCCAGGTGCCGCGGGCCCACGGGCACAACGCGGTGCTGGCGATCAAGGCCATGGAAGAGGGGCGGGCCAAGGTGTTCATCGCCTTGGGCGGCAACTTCGCCCAAGCCACTCCGGACACCCTGCGCACCCACGCGGCGCTGCAGAACTGCGCGTTGACCGTGCAGATTTCCACCAAGCTCAACCGCTCGCACCTGGTCACCGGCCGCGATGCGCTGATACTGCCGTGCCTGGGCCGTACCGAAATCGACCTGCAGGCCGAAGGGCCGCAAGGCGTGACCGTGGAGGACACCTTCAGCATGGTGCACCTCTCCAACGGCCAGTTGCGCCCGCGCTCGCCGCACATGCGCTCGGAACCGTGGATCATCGCCGGTATGGCCAAGGCCACGCTGGGCAATCAGCCGATCGACTGGGAGTATGCGGTGGCCGACTACAACCGCATTCGTGACATGATCGCCGACGTGATCCCAGGTTTCACCGGCTTCAACGAACGCCTGCATAGCCCGGGCGGTTTCCACCTGGGCAACAACGCTGCCGATCGCAGCTTCCGCACGGCCACGGGCAAGGCCCGCTTCATGCCCCACGCACTGCCGGAAGAGTTGATCAACGCCAAGGTACTGGCACGGGGTGACAAGCCCGACCTGATCCTGCAAACGCTGCGTTCACATGACCAGTACAACACCACCCTGTATGGCCTGGACGACCGCTACCGCGGGGTGTTTGGCCTGCGTGAGGTGGTGTTCGTCAACGAGGCCGACATCCGCCGCCTGGGTTTCGAGCCGGGTGAGCAGGTAGACCTGGTGTCGCTGTGGGAGGATGGCGTGGAGCGGCGCGTCTCCGGCTTCCGCCTGGTGGCGTATGACGTGCCTGAAGGGCAAGCGGCGGCGTATTACCCCGAGACCAACCCACTGGTGCCGCTGGAAAGTTATGGTGAGGGGACCTACACCCCGACCTCGAAGTTTGTCGCCATCAAGGTCGAAAAAGCCAAGGCAGGGAACCGCATTGCCGCGGCGTTGGCCGCGGATTGACAGGTTGCCTGCAAGGGCCCTATCGCCGGCAAGCCAGCTCCCACAAGGACCGCACAGATTTCAGAACCTGTGATAAACCTGTGGGAGCTGGCTTGCCGGCGATAGGGCCGGTGCAGCCATACAGAATCAGGAACGATGCACCGGGTAAGCCGTGGTGTACTTCATCTGCTCCATGGCAAAACTGGAGGTGATGTTCGACAGCCCATCGGTACGGGTAATCAGCTTTTTGTAGAACCGGTCATACGCCGCAATATCCCCCACCACCACCCGCAGCATGTAGTCCCAGTCCCCCGACATGCGGTAGAACTCCATCACTTCCTCGAACCCGGTCACGGTCGCGGCAAACTGCTCCAGCCAGGCGCTGTCGTGGCGCTGGGTCTTGAGCTGGACGAACACCGTCAGCCCCAGCCCTAGCCGTTCGGGGGCCAGCAGGGCGACACGGCCGAGTATGTAGCCTTCTTCTTCTAGGCGCTTTACCCGCTTCCAGCACGGCGTGGTGGACAGGTTGACGGCCTCGGCCAGGTCCTTGAGCGAGAGCGAGGCATCGCGCTGAAGCAGGGTAAGAATGTGCTGGTCGAAACTGTCCATATCGCGCGCGGGCCGTGTAGAAAAATTTTTCACAGATTACCCCAAGGCCAGACGATTTGGGTTGTGCGATAGTTGCAGCCTTCACTCTGCCAATGGGCCTGACCATGTCCGACAAGCCGCGCAATTTCGCCACCCGAACCATTCACGCCGGCGAGCAGTTCAGCGTCGCCGAAAACGCCATCTTCCCGGCCATCGTCACCGCCAGCTCGTTCACCAAGCGCAGCCTGGACGACAAGCCGGAGTACTCCTACAGCCGGGTCGGCAACCCCACCCGGCATGCCTACGAAACCTGTGTCGCCGCCCTGGAAGAAGGCGTGGGCGCGGTGGCCTGTGCCTCGGGGGTGAATGCCACTGCGACGGTGCTGGAGCTGCTGCCCAAGGACTCCCATGTGGTAGTGATGAACGGCGTGTATGGCGGCACCTTCCGCATCCTGGAAGACTACCGCAGCCGCACCTCGGGCCTGACCACCACCTATGTCGACCTCAACGACCTTGAGGCCGTAGCCGCCGCCATCAAGCCAGAAACCCAGCTGATCTGGATCGAGTCGCCGACCAACCCGTTGCTGCACCTGGTCGACATCAAGGCGGTGTGCGACCTGGCCAAGGCGCGGGGTATTCTTACCTGCATCGACAACACCTTCTGCTCACCGTGGAACCAGCGCCCGATCACCCTGGGCGTAGACCTGGTGATGCACTCGGCCAGCAAGTACATCGGCGGCCATTCCGACCTGACCGGTGGCGTTGTAGTAGCGGCCAATGATGCACTGCTGGCACGCCTGCGCCGCATCAGCATGGCGATTGGCGCGGTGCAGGGGCCGTTCGACTGCTACCTCGCCCTGCGCGGCCTGAAAACCCTGGATGTGCGCATGGAACGCCAATGCAGCAACGCCCTGCAGGTGGCACGCTTCCTCGAAGGGCATGCGCAGATCGAGCAGGTGTATTACCCAGGGCTGGAAAGCCACCCCCAGCATGACCTGTGCAAACGCCAGATGCGCAGTGGCGGGGCGGTGGTGGCGATGAAGGTCAAGGGTGATCGGGCCGCGCTCAACCGCCTGGTCGAGGCATTGCAGATCTTTGTGCTGGCCGACTCGCTGGGCGGGGTGGAGAGCATGATCAACCACTCGTGGACCATGTCGCATTGCTCGCTGAGCCCGGAGCAGAAAGGCGTAATGGGGATCAGTGAGAACCTGCTGCGGCTGTCGATGGGGATCGAGGACTACCGCGACCTGATCGAGGACCTGGATGGTGCACTGACAGCGCTGGCTGCAGTGTAAGGGCTGCTGGCCTCTTCGCGGGCTCGCCCGCTCCCACAGGTACTGCACAGGTCTTGAGGGCTGTGACGACCCTGTGGGAGCGGGCGAGCCCGCGAAGAGGCCAGCAGGTTTGATGAATTTTTGTCAGGATTTGGGCGGATGGATGATCCGTTCGATCTTGTCCTTGATCAGCAACCGTTCCTTGCGCAGCCGGTTGACGGCGTCGTCGTTGGTACCGTTGCCTTCGGCGGCGACCACCTCCTTGTCCTTGGCGTTGTATTCCTTGTGCAGCGTGTGCAGCGTCTGGTCTTTGTCAATGAGCGCCTGGAATGCATCAGCGGTAACGTGCAGGTCAGCGAGCAGATCATGCGGAACTGGCATTTCTTCACCTCTGTCAGGGTTGTCGGTAAGGTCCTGACCTCTGAGGATAGCCGCGTTTGCGCAGGCTTGTGATGGCGGCTTGGCTGAATGGCAGCTGAATGGCTTTCACGTAATTGATAAAAGACGAAGCTTCACGAAATTGTTACCGTCTTTTTCACAAAAAATTGATGACGCGCTTTCTAGAGTTCGGCCAACTTTCCCTCAGTGCCATCCGGCCGGGGGCTGATAATCACTCTTGATTGCGAACGCTGATGCTCAACTTCAAATCCCTGCGGACTGAATGGGTCACGCTGCTGGCCAGCCTTTACCTGCTGATCGGCTTGAACATGTTCCTCTGGGAGCACTTGCAAGAGGTGGTACCCGCCGGCCTGTCGGGGCTTTGGCTGAGCCTGGCGTTTGCGGTGCTGATGCTGTTCGCCTTCAACCTCATCCTCACGTTGCTTGCCTTCCGTTATGTATTGAAGCCAGTACTTATCGTGTTGTTCATGAGTGGCGCGGGTGTGGCTTACTTCATGAACCAGTACGGTGTACTTATTGACGCCGGCATGTTCCGCAACATGGCTGAGACCAATGTTGCAGAAGTGCGCGACCTGATGTCTTTGAAGTTTGCCGCCTATATCCTGCTGCTGGGTGTATTGCCTTCGGTACTGTTGTGGAAGGCACAAATCACCTACCGCCCCTGGCACCGCGAGTTGCTGGGCAAGCTGGTGGTCAGTGGTGCCTGTGTCGTGGCCCTTGGCTCGGTGGCGCTGGTCAATTATCAAGGCTTGTCGTCTCTGTTTCGCAACCACCACGAACTGCGCCTGATGCTTACCCCGAGCAATATCGTCGGGGCCTCCATTGGGTATGTCAGCGAGCGCGTCGGTACTGCCTCGCGCCCGTTCCAGCATTATGGCGAAGATGCCAAGCGTGATGCCGCCTGGCAAAAACATGAGCGCAAATCGCTGACGGTGCTGGTCGTCGGTGAAAGTGCCCGGGCAGACCATTTTGGCGTGCTGGGCTATGACCGCGATACCACGCCGAACCTGGCCAGGGAGCAGGGCCTGCTGGCGTTTTCCGACGTGCACTCGTGCGGCACGGAAACCGCAGTCTCGGTGCCGTGCATGTTCTCGGGCATGAAGCGCAAGGATTACGACGCCCGCGTGGCGAAGAACCGCGAAGGGTTGCTGGACATTCTCCAGCGTGCCGGCCTGGCCGTGCAGTGGCGTGACAACCAGTCGGGCTGCAAGGGTACTTGTGACCGCGTGCAGTTCATTGATGTCAGCAACCTCACGGACCCCCAGCTGTGCGCCAACGGCGAATGCCATGACCAGATCCTGCTGCAAGGCCTGGACGCGCTGATCGACAACCTCGACAAGGATACCGTGCTGGTGCTGCACCAGATGGGCAGCCACGGCCCGGAATACTTCAAACGCTACCCCAATGGCGGCGAGCGCTTCACGCCGGTGTGCCAGAGCAATGCGCTTAACCAGTGCAGCGAGCAGGAAATCATCAACGGCTACGACAACACCCTGGCCTACACCGACAAGGTGCTGGCGTCGCTGATTGACACCCTGCGCAGCAAACAGGACAAAGTCGACACGGCCATGATCTACCTGTCCGACCATGGCGAGTCGCTGGGCGAGTACAACCTGTTCCTGCACGGCACGCCTTACGCCATCGCCCCAGAGCAACAGAAGCACGTGCCGCTGCTGACCTGGTTCTCCGACAGCTACAAAGAGGACTTCGGCCTCGACACCGACTGCCTGGCCAAGCTCAGCGATGCCCCGCTGTCGCAGGACAACCTGTTCCATTCCATGCTCGGCCTGTTGCAGGTGCACACAGAGCTCTACCAACAGTCGCTGGACATGTTCGCCAGCTGCCGGCCTTGGCTGGCGGCCAAGCGCTGAAACGCCGTTGCTGCACTCACAAACAGCACCACTGATCGATATCAAGGATGGCCCGGGTTTCACCAGCAGTGCCCGCGCCGTATATACTGCGCGCCAATGTTAGTGGGAGAGCCTCGTGGCTATCGAAATTCACTGGATCCGTGACGACCAGAGCCTGGCCGAACACTGCCGCGACTGGCACCAACTGCCCTTCGTCGCCGTCGACACCGAATTCATGCGCGTCGACACTTTCTACCCGAAAGCCGGGCTGATTCAAATCGGTGACGGCCAGCGGGCTTTCCTGATCGACCCGCTGCTGATCGGCAACTGGCAACCCTTGGCCGACCTGCTGGAAGACAGCGGTGTGGTCAAGGTGCTGCATGCCTGCAGCGAAGACCTTGAAGTGTTGCTGCGCCTGACCGGCAAGCTGCCGCAGCCGCTGTTCGACACCCAGCTGGCTGCCGGCTACTTGAACCTGGGCTTCTCCATGGGCTATTCGCGCCTGGTGCAGGAGGTGCTGGGTATCGAGCTGCCCAAGGGCGAGACCCGCTCCGACTGGCTGCAGCGCCCGCTCTCGGAAACCCAGGTCAGCTACGCTGCCGAGGATGCCGTGCATCTGGCCGAGCTGTTTACCGTGCTGCGCCCGCGGTTGTCTGACGACAAGTACGCCTGGGTGCTGGAAGACGGCGCCGAGCTGGTGGCCGCGTTGCGCCGTGAAGTCGAGCCCGAAAGCCTGTACCGCGACGTCAAGCTGGCCTGGAAGCTCGCCCCCCAGCAACTGGCGGTGCTGCGCGAACTGTGCGCCTGGCGCGAGCGCGAAGCGCGCAACCGCGATGTGCCGCGTAACCGCATCCTCAAGGAGCACTCGCTGTGGCCCATGGCCAAGAGCCAGCCGAACAACCTGTCGGCGCTGGCCAAGATCGACGAGATGCACCCGCGCACCATTCGTCAGGACGGTGAGTTTCTCATCCAGCTGATCAAGCGTGCCGGCAGCCTGCCTGCCGAGCAGTGGCCAGCGCCGTTGCCCGAGCCATTGCCGATCGAGGCTGCCGGCGTCCTCAAGCAGCTGCGTGCCATCGGCCAGGCCGAAGGCGAGCGCCTGGGCATTGCCCCAGAGCTGATGCTGCGCAAGAAAGCCCTGGAGGCGCTGCTCAAGAGCGGCTACCCCAATGGCCCTTATCAACTGCCCGATTCGCTGCGCGGCTGGCGCCGTGAGCGCATGGGCCAGGCCCTGCTGGACAACCTGGCAGGTGCCGGAGAGACCCGATGAAACGCATTTGCTCGATCTACAAGAGCCCCCGCAAGAACGAAATGTACCTGTACGTGCTCAAGGCTGATGGTCTGGAGCGCGTGCCCGAAGGCCTGCTGCCGGCCTTCGGCACCCCCATCCACGCGTTTGACCTGGTACTCAGCCCAGAGCGCAAGCTGGCCCGCGAGGACATCACCAAGGTGCTGGAAAACCTCGACAACCAGGGCTACCACCTGCAGATGCCGCCGCTGGAAGATGAGTACATCGAGCACCTGCCCGAAGAGCTGCTGCGCCGTAACGACCCGGTCTGACCATGCGTGTACTGATTGCTGAGCATGATCATGCTCGATACGCCGGGCTTTTGCGCGAAAAAGCGCCTGAAGTGGAAATCCTTACCAGCGGTGACTCCGCCGAGCTGGCCCGTCAGGCAGCGCAGTGCACGGTGTGGCTGGGCCAGCCGGATCTGCTGGCGAGCTTGCTGCGCCAGGGCCTCAAGCCTGAGTGGGTACAATCGACATGGGCCGGTATCACGCCGTTGCTGGCCGATGGCCTGCCGCGTGACTACCGCCTGACCCGTGCGGTGGGCATCTTCGGCCAGGTGATGGCCGAGTACATGCTTACCTACATGCTCGGCCATGAGCGCGAGGTGCTGTCGCGCCTGGTCAGCCAGGTGGAGCGGCGCTGGGATGACCGCCCAGGGCGCACGCTGGAAGGGCGCAAGGTGCTGATTGTCGGCACCGGTGACATTGGCCAGCGTGTGGCCGAGTTCCTGCAACCGTTTGGGATGGTCCTTTATGGTGTAGCAAGCACTGCCCGGATACAGGCACCGTTCGTCGAGGTGGCGGCCCTGGCCGACTTGCCGCGCATGGTGGGCCAGGTCGACTACGTGATCAACCTGCTGCCGGACACCCCGGCTACCCATGACCTGTATGACGCGGCGCTGTTCAAGTGCTTCCTGCCCACGGCGTTGTTCATCAATGCCGGGCGTGGCGTGGCGGTGGTCGATGCCGACCTGGTCGAGGCGTTGAAGGAAGGCCATCTGGCGGGTGCGGTGATCGATGTCTGCCGGCAGGAACCGTTGCCCAGGCAGCACCCGTTCTGGACCGCGTGGGGGCTGTTGCTGACCGGGCACAGCTCGGCACCCACCTCGCCGACGGCGATGGTGCGGTTGTTTGTCGAGAATGTGCGGGCTTATGAAGCGGGGCAGGGGCTGCGTGGGGAAGTGGACTTCGCCCGGGGCTACTGATTGATGTTGCCTGTGCCGGCCTCTTCGCGGGCTCGCCCGCTCCCACAGGTACAACACCGCCCTTGAGAGTGGTGCAGTACCTGTGATTTGTGGTGCCTGTGCTGGCCTCTTCGCGGGTAAACCCGCTCCCACAGGCACAACACCGTGCCTGTGGGAGCGGGCGAGCCCGCGAAGAGGCCAGTAAGGCCTCCACAAGGCTTACAGGCTGAAATCACCCTCGGCAGCCAGCTCGCTCAACGGCTTGCGCGGGCTCGGCACTTCACGCGACTGTAGCGCTTCATCCAGGCTGGCCTTGTCACCCAGCTTGCCAATCGCCACCATGGCATGCAGCACGTAGCCCTCGGGAATCTTCAGTTCCTGACGCGCCAGGTCCTGGTCGAAACCGGCCATGCCATGGGTATGCCAGCCGCTGATGCTGGCCTGCAGGGCCAGGTGGCCCCAGGCGGAGCCGGTGTCGAAGGTGTGCCACAGCGCCGGTTTTTCTTCCGTGGCGCCCGGGGCGGCGAAGGTGGTCTTGGAAATGATCAGCACCAGCGCCGAGGCCTGTTGCGCCCAGCTGCGGTTGAACGGCACCAGCAGGTTCAGGTAGCGCTCCCAGTTCGGCGTGTCGCGGCGGGCATACAGGAAGCGCCAAGGCTGCGAGTTGTACGCCGACGGAGCCCAGCGTGCGGCTTCCAGGAAGCTCAGCAGGGTCTCTTCGCTGATCGGCTCGGCGGTGAAGGCGCGTGGCGACCAGCGGTTGATGAACTGTTCGTTGATGGCGTAATCGGCAATGCGGGGGGTGGCGCTCATGACAGCTCCTGCAAACGGACGGGAAAGCGGCACGCTACTGCGTCCCGTCGCGACTGACAAGCGGTCTGGCTTTGCCGAAGGCCAGGCTCTAGACTGGCGCCGCCGCGCGCCGTGGCCCCAAGATGAATGCAGGAAACCGTGTGATGATCGCTGAAAACGCGCCGTTCTGGCGGCGCAAGACCCTCGAACAACTCAGCCCGCAAGAGTGGGAGTCGCTGTGCGACGGCTGCGGCCTGTGCTGCCTGCAAAAGCTTGAGGACGAAGACGACAACAGCGTCTATTACACACGTATCGCCTGCAAGTTGCTGGACCACGACACGTGTCAGTGCAGCGACTACCCCAACCGCTTCGCCCACGTGCCCGACTGCATCCAGCTCACGCCCGGCAAGGCGGACCAGTTCACATGGCTGCCGAGCACGTGCGGTTATCGCCTGGTCAGCGAGGGCAAGGACCTGCCGGGCTGGCACCACCTTGTCTGCGGCGACCGCCAGCAGGTCCATGAACAGCGCATTTCCCAGGCGGGGCGTATGCTCAGAGAGCAGGATGTGCACGAAGACGACTGGGAAGACCACCTGATCTTCCGCGCCAGCTGACCGGTGCGGCCCGCTGCCACGGGGAAACAAGGAGTTTCTGTATGCGTTGCCAGCTGTTTTTGCTGTTGGGCCTGATGGCCAGTTCGCCAGCCTGGGCGAAAAAGGTCGACCTTGACTACCAGGTGCGCCTGTTGCCCTCCAGTGGCCAGGCGGAGGTCCGCCTGACCCTGGCTGAAGGCAGTGCTGTGCGCAGCCTCGACTTCGATCTGGGCAAGGCGGGGGCCTTCAGCGGCTTCCAGGCCGATGGCCAATGGCAACTCAAGGGCCAGCGTGGCGTGTGGCAGCCAGCGGCCGGCAAGACCAGCCTCAGCTACCGCGTGCAACTGGACCAGAAGCTCGCCAGCGGTGCCTATTCCTCGCGTGTTACCCCGCACTGGGCGCTGTTCCTCGGCGACCAGCTGGTACCGCCTGCGCGGCTTGACCAGCAAGATGGCACGGAGCTTGTGGCGCGCCTGGCGTTCGACTTGCCCGAGGGGTGGAAGAGTATCGAGACCTCTTGGCCACGCATTGGCAAGGACAAGTTCCGCATCGACAACGTTTCGCGCCTGTTCGACCGCCCGACTGGCTGGATGCTGGCCGGCGACCTGGGCAGCCGCCGTGCCCGCCTGGGCGATACCGAGGTCACGGTGGCCGCGCCGGTGGGGCAGGGCATGCGGCGCATGGACAGCCTGACCTTGCTGACCTACGTCTGGCCGCAGTTGCAGGCGGTATTCCCGCGCAACCCGCCCAAGCTGCTGCTGGTCGGTGCGCGTGACGGCATGTGGCGCGGGGCAATGGCAGCGCAGGGTTCGCTGTACCTGCACAGCGCCCGCCCGATGATCAGCGAGAACGGCAGCAGCCCGTTGCTGCGCGAAGTGGTGCAACTGTTTGCGCAGATCCGTGGGCGTGACGGCAGTGACTGGCTGGTGGAGAGCCTGACCGACTACTACGCCAGCGAATTGCTGCGCCGTTCGGGCGGGGTAAGCGATGACCGCTACCAGGCCTGGCAGGCACGCCTGAGCAAGCAGGGCGCCAAGGTCACCCGGCTCAAAGGCGAACGCGCCAGCCCCGCTCAGGTGGCCCGCGGGGTGATCCTGCTACAGGCTCTGGACAAGGAAATCCGCATCCACACCCAGGCCAAGCGTTCGCTAGATGATGTGGTACGGGGGCTGATGCGCCTGCCCAGCGTAAGCACCGAAGAGTTCGTGCAAATCAGCGAGAACGTGCTGGGGCGCAAGTCCGAGGTGCTACAGAGCAAGGCATTACGCTAAGTTCGCGTGTACGAAGCGATACGCAATTCCTGTAGGAGCGGCCTTGTGTCGCGAAAGGGCTGCGAAGCAGCCCCAGCGATATCTGCAACTAATCTGAGATTTTTGGGGGCGCTTCGCACCCCTTTCGCGACACAAGGCCGCTCCTACAAGGGCTGTGCACGCCTTTGAGAGCGGGCAGGTGCCTTGATCAACTGTCAGCCAACGGATCCTTCCCGGTCACCGTCACTCCACTGGTCGCCGCCTTGGCGCTGGCCTTCAACACCTCCAGCTCCGCCGCACTGTGTTCTATATCCGAACGCAAGCGGTGGTACTCCTGCCGATGCCGCTGCCACCACGCCTTGGTCGAGCAATGTCCGCTGACACCGCGTGCCACCGCAATACCGCCCACCACCAGTTGCAGCAATCCGACCAGGCCGCCATGGCGCAGCCCCTTGCTCACCATCAGCGCCCCGCCAGCCAGCGAACTGACCCGTTCCAGACCATGGACATTGTGCTGCGAAGACGCAGCAGAGTGGATATCGAGCATGGCAAGACCTCCGTGTGAAATGTAAGCAGCTGACCTGCCGGGTGGCGCCAGCGTTCATTCGGGTCGCTCAGCGGCGTCAAAAATTACTCGCTGTGTCGCATTTGGCGAATTACCTGTCTGGTTTGGCAATGCAGCCTCAGGGGTGTTTAATCCCACCCTGGAATCCGCTGTAACCCTTGTAAACAAAGGGCTAGAGAGTTTCCACCGTTCATCGAGAATGCTGTAGACACATTGTCTAACAGTGCCCTATAGTCGTTATACAAATAGTAGACACAACGCTATGACAATAAAGAAGGCCGCCATGAAAGCCCCCGCCCAACCCCTCGCCGCAGATGTGCCGCAGGACCGCAAAGCCGTCCTCGCCGAAGCGCTGCGCCGCCGGATCATGAGTATGGAACTGGCCCCGGGCGCGGTGGTGGACGAACTGGCCCTGTGCGAGGAGTTCGGCCTGTCGCGCCCTCCGGTGCGCGAGCTGCTGCGCCAGATTGCCGCTGAAGGCTACATCGAGCTGGAAGCCAACCGCGCGCCACGCGTCGCCGCCATGAGCCACGAGTCGCTGCACAGCTTCTACGTTGCGGCGCCGCTTATCTACGTGGCCACTACCCAGCTGGCCGCCACTTACGCCAGCGCTGAAGAAATCGAAGTGCTCAAGGCTATCCAGGCCCAGTTCCGTCAGGCCATCGAAGAACGCGACGTTGAAAACCGCGTGCTCTACAACGACGCCTTCCACCTGGAAATCGGCAAGATGGCGCACAACGACTACCTGATGCCGAGCCTGCGTCGCCTGCTGATCGATCACACCCGACTGGGCAAGATCTTCTATCGCCATCCCACTACCGATGACATGCAGCGCGACCTCGAAATCGCCTGCGAGCAGCACGAGCAGATGATTCAGGCCATCGAGCGCCGCGACCCGCAAGCGGCTGGCCAGCTGGTGCGCGATCACTTCGAACTGTCGCGCCGCCGCATGGCCGAGTACGCCGCGCCGCAAGGGCTGGATGTACCGATTCAGATATGAACTACCAAGGTCAGGCCACCGGCGTTGACCACCCGTCGACAACAAGATCCAGGTTAGTGAGATGACAAGAATAAGTTCGTTACCTGCCGATGATGCCACCTGTGGCTGGTACCACCTGAGCAAACCACGTACGCCACGGCCGACCCACAGTGGGCACAGTCAGGCGCGCTGGGTGGTGGTCGGCGCAGGCTTCACCGGGCTGGCGGCCGCTCGGCAGCTGGCAACGAACTTTCCGCATGACGAGATCGTGCTGGTCGAAGCCCAGGAGGTTGGCTTTGGCACTTCCGGGCGCAATGCCGGCTTTGCCATCGACCTGCCGCACGATATCGGCGCCGAGGACTACATTGGTGACATCGACATCGCCAAGACGATCCTCAAGCTCAACCTGGGTGGCCAGCAATGCCTCAAGGACCTGATCGAGCGCTACGACATCGAGTGCCAGTTCCGCCCTTGCGGCAAATACCAGGCGGCCATCGAAGACCGCGGCATTGCCGTGCTGGATGCCTACCGCCGCGGCCTGGACAAACTGGGTCAACCCTACGAAGTGATCGAGGGCCGCGACCTGCCCGATCATATCGGCACTGACTTCTACCGCAAGGGCCTGTTCACGCCGGGCACCGCCTTGCTGCAACCCTCGGCATTGGTCAAAGGTTTGGCCGATAGCCTGCCGCCCAACGTCTCGCTGTACGAACACACACCGATTACCAACGTCGAGTACGGCGACAAGGTGGTGCTGCGCCACGCCAAGGGTTCGATCACCGCCGACAAGCTGGTGCTCACCACCAACGCCTTCGGCATGAGCTTCGGTTTCCTCAAGGGGCGCATGCTGCCGGTGTTTACCTACGCCAGCATCACCCGGCAGCTGACCGAGGAAGAACAGGCGCGCCTGGGCGGCAAACCCTACTGGGGCGTGATCCCGGCCGACCCGTTCGGCACCACCCTGCGCCGCACCGTCGACAACCGCCTGCTGATCCGCAACAGCTTCAGCTACAACCCCGACGGCCGTAGCAACCGCAAATATCTGGAACGCTTTGTTCAGCGCCACCGCGAGTCCTTCGCCCGGCGTTTTCCGACGTTGCCTGGGGTGAACTTTGAATATACCTGGGGCGGTGCGCTGGCACTGTCGCGCAACCACATGGGCTTCTTCGGCAAGTTGGCGCCGAATGTCGTCGGTGCACTGTGTTGTAACGGCCTGGGCGTTACCCGTGGCACGGTCACCGGCAAGTTGCTGGCCGACTGGCTGGCCGGTGACAAGAACGAACTGATCGAGTTTTTACTCAATGCCCCAGGGCCTTGTGTAAACCCGCCCAAGCCTTTGGTTTCCCTGGGCTTGAACGCAAACCTGATGTGGGGACAATTCCGCGCTGGCAAAGAAAGCTGATCGTTATCTGAGTTAGACCATAAAGCATTTTACGTCGGCATCAGTTGGCCGGCACGGGCGCGGCTTGCCCGAAATTGATGATCGAGACGCGTCGTCCGAACACCCGGGGCTGAAGACGGTTTTCAGTTTCGCGGACACGCTCGCCTTGAAAATGTGCATATAGCAGACGGGGTAGGAATAACAATGACAAATCCGAATGTTTCGATTGAAGATGTACCGATCAACAACTTCCACCAATTGCTGACCCTGCGTTCCGGCGGCGGTTCGTTCGTCGATGGCTATGTACTGAGCATTATCGGCGTGGCCATGGTGCAGATGTCTGCAGGCCTGAGCCTGAACAGTTTCTGGCAGGGCATGATCGCCGCTTCGGCGCTGATCGGTATTTTCTTCGGTGGCTTTTTCGGCGGTTGGCTGACCGACCGCTTTGGCCGCAAACGGGTGTTCTTCGTTGGCCCGACCCTGTTCATCCTGGCCTCGGTGGCGCAGTTCTGGGTGGAGTCGGCGCTGGTCTTGTTCCTGCTAAGGTTCGCCATCGGTATCGCCGTAGGTATCGAATACCCGGTTGCAACGTCGCTGCTGGTGGAGTTCCTGCCCAGGAAGAACCGGGGCCCGCGCCTGGCAACCCTGACGGTATTGTGGTTTGCCGGCGCCGCTACTGCCTACCTGGCCGGTGAGGCAATCTTGCGCCAGGGTGGCGACGATGCCTGGCGCCTGGTGCTGGCCAGTGCTGCCGGTATTGGTGCGTTGCTGTTCGCCATCCGCCTGGGTACCCCCGAATCGCCACGCTGGTTGATCAGCAAAGGCCGCTCGGCCGAGGCTGAGCAGGTGATCAAGCGGGTGTACGGCAACGGTTTTTCGCTGAAGAACCTGCCTGAAGAGCCCAAGACCCGCAAGCTGTCGTTCCTCAGCCTGCTGCACTCTGGCTACGGCAAACGCATGCTGTTCGTCACCATGTTCTGGACCTGCTCGGTGATCCCAGTGTTCGCCGTGTACGCATTTGCCCCGAAAGTGCTGGGCGCGTTGAACCTGAAAGGTGACTGGGCATCGATCGGTTCCATCGCCATCACTTTCCTGTTCGTGGTGGGCTGCATCGTGGGCACCCGCCTGCTCAACACCCTCGGTCGGCGCACCACGCTGCTGCACAGCTTCTTCTGGTCGGGGCTGGCACTGCTGGGCCTGGGTGCCTTCAGCAATGGCAACGAGATGCTCATCCTGGTGCTGTTCGGTGCCTATGCCTTGTTCATCGGTGGCGCACAGGTGCTGCAACTGGTGTACCCCAACGAACTGTTCCCTACCGAAATCCGTGCCGGCGCCGTGGGCGTGGGCACCTCCATGTCGCGGGTAGGTGCCGCAGTCGGCACCTGGCTGGTGCCCATCGCCCTCGACAGCTACGGCATCGGCGCCACCATGTATGCCGCTGCTGCCGTGACCTTTGTCGGCCTGGCCTTCTCGGTCGCCCTGGCCCCGGAAACCCGTTCGCTGAACCTGCAACAAGCGGCTTCGTTGAGCTGAAACCTTACGCCGCCGCGTGGTTGCGTGGCGCGCCTTTACAACACTGAGCAACGCACTGGAGAACATACCGTGAAATTCGAAGGCATCTACACCCCGGCAATCACCCCGCTGGCTGCGGACGGCTCGATCGACAAGGCGGCGTTCGCCGAGGTACTCGAATACCTGGTCGAGTCGAAGGTTCACGGCGTCATCATTGGAGGCTCCACCGGCGAGTACTACGCCCACACCACCCAGGAGCGCATCGAGCTGGCCGCCCAGGCCAAGGACGTGCTCAATGGCCGCCTGCCTCTGATCGTTGGCACCGGTGGCATCCGCACCGAAGACGCCGTGGCTTTCGCCCAGCACGCCAAGGAAATCAAGGCTGACGCGCTGCTGGTGGGTACCCCGCCGTACGCCCTGCCGACCCAACAGGAAATCGCCTTGCACGTCAAAGCGGTCGACGCCGCTGCCGACCTGCCGATCATGCTTTACAACTACCCGGGCCGCATGAGCGTAAGCATGGGCGAAGCGTTTTTCGATGCCGTGGCTGATGTGAAGAACATTGTCGCCATCAAGGAAAGCTCCGGCGACATGGCCCAACTGCACCGCCTGGCCATCCATCGCCCGAACATCCAGCTGTCGTGCGGCTGGGACGACCAGGCCCTGGAATTCTTCGCCTGGGGCGCCCAGAGCTGGGTCTGCGCCGGCTCCAACTTCATTCCGCGTGAGCACGTGGCCCTGTACGAGGCCTGCGTGATCGAAAAGGACTTTGCCAAAGGCCGCAAGATCATGGCCGCCATGATGCCGCTGATGGACTTTCTGGAAGGTGGCAAGTTCGTCCAGGCCATCAAGAACGGCGTGGCGCTGAACGGCCTGAAGACCGGCGGCGTGCGCAAGCCGCTGTACGACTTGGACGATGCCGAGAAGCAGGAACTCAAGCGCGTGGTCACCGAACTGAAAGCCACCATCGCCCTGATCAAATAAGGAGGCTGGCACAATGGCTGAATTGCTGAACAAGGAACAATACGCGGCCATCGCCGCCAAACTGCAGCTGCGTACCCGGGCGTTCATCGACGGTGAATTCCGCGACGCCATCTGCAGCCGCACGTTCGTCACCACCAACCCGGCCACCGGCAAGCAGTTGGCCGAAGTCGCCGCCTGCGACGTCAATGACGTGAACGTGGCCGTGGCGGCTGCCAAGCGTGTGTTCGAAGAGGGCACTTGGTCAAAGATGCAGCCGAACGACCGCAAGCATGTGCTGCAGAAGTTCGCCCAGCTGCTGGAAGACAACGCCCACGAACTGGCGGTGCTGGAAGCGCTGGACAGCGGCAAGCCGGTCAGCGAGTGCCAGACCGTCGACGTGCCAGAAACCATCCACACCATTCGCTGGCACGCCGAGCTGATCGACAAGATCTACGACGCCACCGCCCCGACCGGCAACGCTGCCGTGACCATGGTGGTGCGTGAAGCCATCGGCGTGGTCGGCCTGGTGCTGCCGTGGAACTTCCCGCTGCTGATGCTGGCCTGGAAAATCGCCCCTTCGCTGGCCGCCGGTTGCTCGATCGTGGTCAAACCCGCCAAGGAAACCACCCTCAGCGCCCTGCGCGTGGCCGAGCTGGCCCACGAGGCGGGTATTCCGGCCGGTGTGTTCAACCTGGTGCCTGGTGGTGGCCGTGAAGTGGGCGAGGCCATTGGCCGCCACATGGACATCCCTATGGTCAGCTTTACCGGCTCCACCGACACTGGTCGCCTGTTCCTGAAATACGCTGCCGAGTCCAACCTCAAGCGCATTGTCCTGGAGTTGGGTGGCAAGAACCCGGCTGTGGTCATGAACGACTGCGAAGACCTGGACGAAGTGGCGCAGTTCGTCACCGCCGGCGCGTTCTGGAACATGGGCGAGAACTGCTCTGCTTCTTCACGCCTGATCGTGCACAAGGATGTGAAGGATGAGCTGCTCGGCTTGATGGCCAAGCACCTGAAGGACTGGAAACTGGGCGACCCGATGGACCCGGACAATCGCCTGGGCGCAATGGTCAGCAAGTCGCACTTCGAGAAGGTCAAGTCGTACCTGGAATACGCTGCCGAGCAGAAACTCAGCATCGTCCAGGGTGGCGAAACCGAGCAAGGCGTGTACGTGCAGCCGACCATCGTCGACAACGTAGGCCGCGACAATAAGCTGTTCGTGGAAGAAATCTTTGGCCCGGTGCTGAGCGTGACCAGCTTCGAGACCATCGATGAAGCCATCGAGCTGGCCAACGACACCATCTACGGCCTGGCGGCTTCGGCGTACACCGGTAGCCTGCGCAATGCGCTGCGCCTGTCGCGTGAAATCCGCGCGGGCGTGGTCACGGTCAACTGCTTCGGCGAAGGTGACGTCACTACGCCGTTCGGTGGTTACAAAGAGTCTGGCTTCGGTGGGCGCGACAAGTCCATCTGGGCACATGACCAGTATACGGAGCTGAAGACCATCTGGATCAATGCTGCGTGATCTGAGCAAGACCGGTGCTGTTCTGACGGAGCTCAGCACCTGGCCGTTTTTGTGGTGGCTTTGCTGGCCCCATCGCCGGCAAGCCAGCTCCCACAGGTAACACAGTCTTCACGGCCTGTGCACGACCTGTGGGAGCTGGCTTGCCGGCGATAGGGCCGGTACAGGCCAGCGCAAAAGTGGCCTTTTTATTTGAACTTGGGCCCCGAGCGGGTATTCAGCCCTTTGGCCAAGCGGTCATACAGCACCACATTCACCGTCGCCGCCAGGTTCATGCAACCTTCGGTGGGGATGTAGATGGTCTCTTCGCACCACGCCCGCACCTCGGGGCTGAGGCTGCCGTCTTCTGGCCCAAAGATATAGATGGCCCGGTCCGGGTGGGTATAGTCCGGCAGGGGTCGCGCACCTTCCACCAGCTCCACCGCCACCGGGGTACAGCCCAGCGGGATGATGCGCTGCAGGTCATCGATGCCGATCAACGGAATGTCGTAGTGCACGCGCTTGGTGTCGGTGACGAAGTCACGCGCGCGTTCGTAGCGTTTGCCGGTGTAGAACACCGAGTTGACGCCATAGCAGCCCGCAGCGCGCATCACCGAACCGACGTTTTCTGCCGACTTTGGGTTGAACAGACCGATGCAGCTGTATCGTTTGTTTGCCACGTACCGGGGCCCTTCGCGAAAAAAGCGCGATTATACGGGCTGCCCGGTAACAGCGGGGGCCGAATCGATGGTCAGTCTTTCTTCAACATGCCCGCCAGCGCGGCGAACGGGTTGTGGGTGGCCTTGGCGATGCTCGGCGTGCTGGTGGAGCCTTCGCTGAAGTACTGCTGGTCGGTGTAGCGCGAGTGCTCGTTGTCGTGGCAGTACAGGCACAGCAGCTCCCAGTTGGAGCCGTCCTGCGGGTTGTTGTCGTGATTGTGGTCACGGTGGTGCACGGTCAGCTCGCTCAGGCGCTTGCCGGCGAATTCGCGGGCGCAGCGGCCGCACACGTGCGGGTACATTCTCAGGGCCTTGTCGCGGTAGCCCATTTCCTTGTCACGCTTGGCATCGGCCAGGATGCGGTCGAGGCGCGCGGTGGCGGCGGCGGAAGAGGTGGAGCTCATGGTGTTTCCTTTGTTCTGATCAGGCAAATGACAGTTATGGCATTGAGTCTAGCGCGCTTGCAGGGCAAGCGGACAGGCGAAAGCGGTGATTTAGGCGTAGCCTGTAAGCAGGTTCCCGACAGGAGGTTGCTGATGTTTCATGCGATCCTGACCGCGCTGTTGATGGCCGGCCTGCCCATGGCCGAAGCTGCCAGCACGCCACCCCGTCTCACTACGCCAGTGCCTGGTGCACCGGGTACGCCCACGCCCACGCCATACCCGCAGATAACCCCGAGTACACCGCCCAAGGCCTACGACAGCCAGCCGGGGGCGCCCTTGTTGCCGCCGATGCCAGTGCCCGGGCCGCCGAAGGACCAGCCATTGCCGGGGTTGCGCCAAGACCCGCCGAGGCCGGCGGTAGAGGATGATTGAATACGGCGCGCCTGCTCTGGCCGCTGTGGGAAGAACGCATGTGCGCAAGATCCACCGCGGTCCCTGTGGGAGCGGGTTCACCCGCGAACACGGGCGAAGCCCGTGCCAACCACCGCGGTGCCTTCTTCGCGGTAAACCCGCTCCCACAGGGGCCGCGCGGGTGCTCGAATTTTATGCCACACCCAGCTCGCCAAACACGAACGCATACTCCAGGGCCACATCCTTCAACCCCTGGTACCGCCCGCTCATCCCGCCATGCCCAGCCCCCATCTCGGTCTTGAGCAGCAGCAGGTTGTTGTCGGTCTTGCGCGTCCGCAAGCGCGCCACCCACTTGGCTGCTTCCCAGTACTGCACGCGGCTGTCGTTGTAGCCCGCTACCACCAGCATCGCCGGGTAGGTCTGCGCTTTTATATTCTCGTACGGCGCATAAGCCTTGATCCGTTCATACACCTGCGGCTCCTCAGGGTTGCCCCATTCGTCGTACTCGGTCACGGTCAGCGGCAGCTCGGGGTCGAGCATGGTGTTGAGCACGTCGACAAACGGCACTTCGGCAATCGCACAGCGGAACAGCTCGGGGCGCAGGTTGAGCACCGCGCCCATCAACAGGCCGCCGGCGCTGCCGCCGCTGATGGCCAGCCGCTCGGCCGTGGTCACGCCTTCGGCGATCAGGTGCTCGGCGCAGGCGATGAAGTCGCTGAAGGTGTTGGGCTTGTGCTCCTGCTTGCCGGCGCGGTACCAGGCCTCGCCCAGTTCGCCGCCGCCGCGCACATGGGCGATGGCAAAGGCCACGCCGCGTTCCAGCAGGCTGAGGCGCGCATGGGAGAACCACGGGTCGAGGCTTTCGCCATAGGCGCCGTAACCGTACAGGTACAGCGGCACGGTTTTGCCCAGGTCCTGGCGACGACGCACCAGGCTGATCGGCACCTGGGTGCCGTCCGCGGCGGTTGCCCACAGGCGCTCGCTGACATAGTCATCGGCATCGAACGCACCCAGCACCGGGGTTTCCTTGAGCACCGCCTGGGCGCCCGTGGCCAGCGCCAACTGGCGCACCTGGGCTGGGCGGTTGAGCGCTTCGTAGCGCAGGCGTATGCGCGTACTGGCGAACTCCAGGCTGTCCTGCACGTACAGGCTGTAGGCAGCGTCGGGCAGTTCCACGCGGTAGGCCGGCAGGCCTTGCGGGCGTACTTCGATGATCGGCAGGCCGCCTTCGCGCAGGCTCAGGGTGAGGGCGCCGGCATTCAGGCTGAGGCCTTCGAGCATGATCGCATCGCGGTGTGCCACAAGCACCTGCCATTGTTCACGGCTGGGCACCGGTGTGACCGGGGCGTGGTTCAGGGCAAAGTTGATACCGTCCTGGTTGGTGCGGATAAACCAGCGCCACTCGCCCTCGAGCTGGCCATGGTCGGGGAAGTACTCATGGCCTTCGACACGCGGCGCCAGGCAGGTGAACGGCGCCTGCGGGGTTTCGGCGTCCAGTACCCAGGCCTCGCTGGTGGTCTTGCTGTTCAGCAGCAGCACCAGCTGGCGCTCGGAACTGGTGCGGTAGCAGTGCAGGAAGAAGCGCCCGTCGGCTTCTTCGAACACGGTCTGCGCATCGTCGGTGCCCAGGGTGTGGCGGCGCAGGCGCCAAGGCCGGTGGGTGTCGTCCAGTTCGGCGAAGAACAGCGTCTGGCTGTCGTTGGCCCAGGTCAGGCTGCCGTCGCAGTCGTCGAAGGGCAGGGCGGTGATGCTGCCAGTGGCCAGGTCCTTGACGTACAGGCTGTAGATTTCATCGCCACTGGTATCGAGGCTGTAGGCCAGCAGGCGGTGGTCGGGGCTGACGTTGAACGCCCCCAGCGACAGGAAGCCGCCATTGGCCAGGGCGTTGGGGTCGAGCAGCAGTTGCTCCTGGCTTTCATCGACGGTGTTCGAGTCGTCGGCCGGGCGTGGGCAGCGGTAGTGGCGTGGGTATTCGTCGCCTGCGGTGGTGCGGGTGTAGTACAGGTAGGGGCCCCAGGGTGCCGGCAGCGACAGGTCGGTTTCCAGGATGCGGCCCTTGATCTCTTCGAACAATTGCTCACGCAACGGGGCCTGGTCGGCCAGGCAGGCTTCCTGGTAGGCGTTTTCGGCTTGCAGGTAGGCGAGTACCTCGGGGGTGTCGCGCTGCTGCAGCCAGGCGTACGGGTCGGCGGCGTTGTCGGCGTGGGCGATGGGAGGTTGGGGCTTGGTTTGCATTGAGGGTCTCTTGGTTGGGGTTGCCTGTACGGGCCTCTTCGCGGGCACGCCCGCTCCCACATGGCCACCACTGGCTTGGCTACTGTGCAGTGCCTATGGCTCTTGCAGGAGCACCACAGCTCTTGAGGGCTGTGGGGTCCCTGTGGGAGCGGGCGTGCCCGCGAAGAGGGCGGTACAGGCAAACACTGTCTGCGCCCGGAAAAGTGTTTATCATAGGCATCTCTTTGCCTGGCTTGCACGAACACCATGACCGAGAACGACTATACCTTCGCCTGGGGCCTGTACGCCGTGGCCGCCCTGGGCTGCCTGCTGGTGGCCTTCAAGGTCACCGGCTGGATGTGGCGCTGGCTGCGCGAACCGCTGCGGGTGGTGCTGGCAGTGCTGCTGCTGACCCCGACCGTGGTCGATCCGGTCAAGGACAGCTTCGCCCCGGCCATCGCCATCACCGCCCTGGACCTCGCCTTCAAGGTCGGCAACAACGCCTGGCGTGCGGTGTCCGACTTCGCCATGTACGGCATGATTGCCTTCGGCCTGTATTTCCTCTTTGTGCTGGTGCGCTGGCCGCTGGAAAAACGCGCCCGCGAGCGCCGTGCGCAAGCCGAGGCAGCCGCCAAGCGCCAGGTGGACGAAGATAACCAGGTCGCCGGGCAAGCCCCGTTGGCCGCCGAGCGCGGCGACCGTTACCGCGACGACCCACGCCCTGCCGCACCCCGCGGCAATGGCCGGGTCGAGCCCCGTCTGTAAACGGAGGAGACACGCCTGTGTGCGAACTGCTGGGCATGAGTGCCAACGTCCCCACCGACATCGTTTTCAGCTTCACCGGCCTGATGCAGCGCGGTGGCCGTACCGGCCCGCACCGTGATGGCTGGGGTATCGGTTTCTACGAAGGCCGTGGTCTGCGCCTGTTCCAGGACCCGGCCGCGAGCAGCGAGTCGGAAGTGGCCAACCTGGTGCAGCGCTACCCGATCAAGAGCGAAGTGGTAATCGGCCATATCCGCCAGGCCAACGTCGGCAAGGTCTGCCTGTCCAACACCCACCCGTTCGTGCGGGAAATGTGGGGCCGCAACTGGTGCTTCGCGCACAACGGGCAATTGGGCGACTTCAAGGGCCTGGCCAGCTTCTACCGGCCGGTGGGCGACACCGACAGCGAAGCGGCTTTCTGCGACTTGCTCAACCGCATCCGCAGTGCCTTCCCCGAGCCGGTGCCGGTTGAGCAGCTGCTGCCGGTGCTGGTCGAAGCCTGTGCCGGCTACCGTGGCCGGGGCGTGTTCAACTGCATGCTCAGCGACGGCGACTGGCTGTTCTGCTTCTGCTCGACCAAGCTGGTGCACATTACCCGTCGTGCGCCGTTTGGTGCCGCGCGGTTGAAGGATGTCGACCTGATCGTCGATTTTCATACCGAAACCACCCCCAACGATGTGGTCACGGTGATTGCCACCGAGGCCCTGACCGAGAACGAGACCTGGCACCGCTACGAGCCGGGTCAATGGGCCCTGTGGCGGCACGGCGAATGCGTGGCACACGGCCAAAGCTAAGGACGCTGCATGTTCAGAAGTTACCTGCGGTTGCTGCTGTTCACCTTCGGCCTGCTGGCCGGTATCCAGGTTCCGGGGCTGGTCAAGGACTATAGCCAGCGGGTGGAGGCGCACCTGTTCGAGTCGCGCGAGTCGCTGGACGGGTTCAGGCAAACGGCCGAGCGCTTTTTCAAGGGCGACCTCCAGGCCCTGCTGCAGCATTACCGCAGCAGTGACGACCCGGTGTTCAACAGTGATGCCAACAGCATCGAAAGCCTGATGATCCGCAACGAACTGCTGGAAAACGAATGGCAGGCGTTGCAAGGGCCGTGGGCCCAGCGTACCTGGCATGTGCTGGTGCAGGCCGACCCGCAGCTGCGCGAAGAAACGCTCAATGGCTACAGCTACCAGATTCTGCTGGTGCCCGAGGCGATTGGCTGGGGTGTTGGCGCAGGGTTTGTGCTGGCCTTTGTGGTCGAAAGCCTGTTGCTGGGGCTTGGCTGGGTGATCCTTGGCGGGCGGCGCAGGGCGGTGAAAGAAAGCTGGCGCTAGGCCGCTCCCACAAAGACCGCGTTAGCGGGTCAGATGAGTACTATCCGCTGCCCACCTACATCCCGTGCATACCGCTCCAGCACCTGCCGGCAAACACCAACCACCTCGTCCACCAACGCCACCCCGGTCTGCCACGCCACCACCAACTCCAGGCTCGGCGGCGGTTGCAGCCCTGGCAGCAACACCAGCTCGCCCCGGCCCAGCTCGGCATCCACCAGAGCTGGCGGCAATGCGCCAATGCCGAACCCGTCGCGCAACAGCCGGGTAATCGCCGCCACCGAGTTCACGCAGTTCAACCGCGGCGCCTCTGCCCCCGCAGCCTGCAGCAAGCTCAACACCTCCTGGTGGGGCCGTGAATTCTTCGAGAAGGTGATGATGCGCTCGCGCCCAAGCTCTGCCAGCGACGCATAATCACGGTGCTGGTGCGAGCCAGCAGCCACCACCCAGCCCATGGGGTAGCGCGCCAGGTCGAGGCTGCGGATCGATTGCTCGCGCAGCAGGTCGGTCTGCAAAATCACGTCGAGAAAGCCCTTCTGCAGCTGCTCGCGCAAGTTCAGCGCGGTATCGGCCACCAGTTCGATTTCCACCTGCGGGTAGCGCTCGGTCAGCTCCGCCACCAGCGCGCTCATCCAGGTGTGGATCACCGTGTCCATCACCCCGATGCGAATGCGCCCGACCTTGGCCCGGTCGCTGTCCAGCGACTGCTTCATGGCCTTGGCCGTTTCCAGCATGCGTTCGGCGTACTCCAGTACCTTGCCGCCTTCCGGGGTCAGGCTCACACCGCGTGAATCGCGCAGCAACAGCTTCACACCAAGGTCTGCCTCCAGCGCGGCAATGCGGCTGGACACGGAAGCTTGGGTGCTGAACAGCTTTTCTGCCGTCAGGCGGAAGCTTTTCAGCCGGGCGACCCAGACGAAGGTTTCGAGGAAGCGAAGGTTCATGATCAGTTTTTCTTGTTCCAGACCGGCGGTTTTTATCGTTGGACTCAATTGTCGCGGCCTCTGAACAATGGCACCCAGGCCGCGACGCTTTATGTCGCCCATAAAACAATACCAACAAGCCGAGGCATCCATGAACCCCACCGGCGTGCAGCAGCAGGTCAGTTCCCCACCTTCGTCCGGGCCTTTCGCCTGGTACCGCGACATCGACAAACAGCAACGGCGCACCTTCTGGAGCTGCAAGATCGGCTATGGCCTGGACGGCATGGACACGCAGATGCTCAGTTTTGTCATCCCCACGCTGATCATGCTGTGGGGCATCACCACCACCGAAGCCGGGTTGATCCATACCAGCACGCTGATCGCCTCGGCCGTGGGTGGCTGGATCGCCGGTATCCTTTCCGACCGCATCGGCCGGGTGCGCACCCTGCAATTGACGGTGCTGTGGTTCGCCTTTTTCACCTTCCTGTGCGGCTTTGCCCAGAACTACGAACAACTGCTGATCGCCCGGACCCTGATGGGCTTCGGCTTCGGTGGTGAATGGACCGCTGGCGCGGTGCTGATCGGCGAGGTGATCCGCGCCCAGGACCGTGGCAAGGCGGTGGGCATGGTGCAGTCCGGCTGGGCCATCGGCTGGGGCCTCACGGCGATTCTCTACGCGCTGCTGTTCTCCTGGTTGCCGCCAGAGCAGGCCTGGCGCGCGCTGTTCCTGCTGGGGCTGGTACCGGCTATCTTCGTGATCTTCGTGCGCCGCCTGGTCAAGGACCCGGAGGTGTACCGCGAAGCCAAGGCGGTGGAAAGCGCCGAGGCACCTTCGCACTTCTACGAAATCTTCGCCCCGGGCATGCTCTGGACCACCGTCCGGGCGTCGCTGCTGACCACTGGTGCACTGGGTGGCTACTACGCCATCACCTCGTGGCTGCCGACCTTCCTCAAGAACGAGCGCGGCCTGAGCGTGCTGGGCACCGGTGGCTACCTGGCCATGGTGATTGTCGGCTCGTACGTGGGCTATGTGGTCAGCGCGTACTTGTCCGATCTGCTGGGGCGCAAGAAGAACTTCATCCTGTTTGCCGTGGGCTCGTTCGTCATCGTGCTGCTGTACACGCAGATGCCGGTCAGCGATGGCGTGATGCTGTGGCTGGGCTTCCCGCTGGGCTTCTTCGCTTCGGGCATCTTCAGCGGCATGGGGGCGTTCCTGACCGAACTGTTCCCTACGCGCATTCGCGGTTCGGGGCAGGGCTTCTGCTACAACATTGGCAAGGTCATTGCGGCACTGTTCCCGTTGCTGATCGGCATGCTCGGCCAGAACGTGCCGCTGGGCGTGGGTATCGGCGTGTTCTCTGCGGTGTCCTACGGGATTGTGATCGTGGCGGCCCTGAGCCTGCCGGAAACACGCGGCAAACAGCTGCAGGCGCGGTAAGGTAGGCCTATGAACAACAACAAGGGAGACCGCTTGGTGGAACGCCTGCTACTCAATTGCGACATGGGCGAGAGTTTCGGCAGCTGGCGCATGGGCCTGGACGCCGAGGTAATGCCCTACATCGATTGCGCCAACATTGCCTGTGGCTACCACGCCGGCGACCCCGGCATCATGCGCCGCACCGTGGCCCTGGCGCTGGAGCATGGGGTAACCATCGGCGCGCACCCGGCCTACCCGGACCTGGTCGGCTTCGGCCGCCGCTCCATGGCCTGCAGCCCCGAGGAAATCCGCGACCTGCTGCACTACCAGATCGGTGCGCTGGACGGCATCTGCAAAGTGCTGGGTGGCCGCGTGGCTTATGTGAAGCCCCATGGCGCGCTGTACAACGACATGATGGCCGACCCGCTCAACCTGCGCACCGTGCTGGAAGCTGTGGCGGCCTACGACAGCAATCTGCCTCTGATGCTGATGGCCACCGCCGACAACCGCGCCGCCCAGGCCCTGGGCGATGAAATCGGTGTGCCGCTGTGGTTCGAGGCGTTCGCCGACCGCGCCTACACCGCCAGCGGCCATCTGGTGTCGCGCCGTTTGCCTGGCGCGGTGCATCACGACCCGGCGTTGGTGGTGGAGCAGGCGGTGCGCCTGGCCCGTGGCGATACGCTGGTGGCGGACGATGGCGGCGCCCTGCGCCTGCAGGCCAGCACCCTCTGCGTGCATGGCGACAACGACAGTTCGGTGGCGGCGGTGCGGCAGATACGCCAGGCTCTCGACGCCCTGGAGCCGCGATGAAAAGGCGCATCGAAGTGGTGGCCATCGACAGCCTGATGGTGCGCCTGTTCGACCGTATCGACGAGGCCAACATGCCGTGGATGCTCGCCGCCAGCCAGCGCCTGAGCGCCGTGTTCGGCGAGCACCTGCTGGACCTGGTGCCGTCCTACACCACGCTGATGGTGCAGTTCGACCTGCCGCCAGGCCAGGCGAGGGCGCTGATCAACCAGGCGCTGGAGGGTTTGCAGCCAGATACTGGCAGCGGCGGCCGCCGCCACGAGATCCCGGTGTGGTACGACGCCAGCGTCGGCCCTGAACTGCCTGTGCTGGCGGCCCGCAGCGGCTTGAGTGAAACCGAGGTTGTGCGCTTGCACAGCGAACGTGATTATCCCGTGTTCGCCCTGGGCTTCGCCCCCGGTTTCGGTTTCATGGGCCTGGTCGACGAACGCCTGGCCAGCCCACGCCTGAGCACCCCGCGCAAGCGGGTGGCGGCGGGTAGCGTGGGCATCGCCGAGCGCCAGACGGCGGCGTATCCGGCGGTATCGCCGGGTGGCTGGAACCTGATCGGGCGCACGCCGGTGCGCTTGTTCGACCGCGAGCGTGAGGGCTACAGCCTGTTGCAACCCGGCGACCGGGTGCGTTTCGTGCCGGTTTCGCGCAGCGAGTTCCTGGCGTTGGGCGGCGATGTGGAGGCACAAGGATGAAGCAATTGAAGATCGAGGCCAGTACGCCGCTGTGCCAGTTGCAGGATGCTGGCCGCTTTGGCGTGCGTCACCTGGGCGTGACCCAGGGCGGCGCGCTGGACTGGGTGGCCATGCACTGGGCCAACTGGCTGCTGGGCAACCCGTTGGGGGCACCGGTGGTCGAGGTGGCGCTGGGTGGCTTTTGCATAGTGGCCGAACAGGATTGCGTGCTGGCCCTGGCCGGTGCCGACCTGGATGCCCGAGTCGATGACCAGCCTGTCGCGCCCTGGCGCAGCTTTGCCCTGGGCAAGGGCCAGCGCTTGACCCTGAAGCAGCCAAAGCTGGGCGTGCGGGCTTATCTGGCGGCACCGGGCGGGTTCCTGGGCGAGGATGTACTGGGCAGTTGTGCCACGGTGGTACGTGAAGCACTGGGTGGCATCGATGGCCAGGGTGCGGCGCTGGCTAAAGGCCAGGCGTTAGCGTTTACCGGTAGCGATACAACCCTGCGCGAGGTGCCGCAAGCGCTGCGCCCGCAGTACGCAGAAAAGCCTGTGCTCGACCTGGTGATGGGTGCACAGATTGGTGATTTCAGTGGTACCACCCTGTTCGAAGCCTTCAATCGGGAGTGGACGCTGGACAGCCGGGCCGACCGCATGGGCATTCGCTTGTTGGGGCCGCAGCTGGTTTACCAGGGGGCGCCGATGATTTCTGAAGGGATACCGCTGGGGGCGGTGCAGGTGCCGCCGGATGGGCAGCCGATTGTGTTGCTCAATGACCGGCAGACCATTGGTGGCTATCCGCGGTTGGGGGCGTTGACACCGTTGGCGCTGGCGCAACTGGCGCAGTGCATGCCGGGGGCGGTGGTGCGGTTCAGGGCGGTGGTGCAGGATGAGGCCTGGCGGGAGCAGCAGATATATCTGGACCGTTGGCGGTGAGGCTACCGGCCTCTTCGCGGGTAAACCCGCTCCCACAGGTACAACACAGCCCTTGAGGAATGTGGAGTACCTGTGGGAGCGGGTTTACCCGCGAAAGGGCCGGTACCGGCAACATCATTTGGACAGGTACCGCATCCCTTCTTCCAGCCCCTGCAAGGTCAGCGGGTACATCTTGTCCTCGATCAGGTCCCGCACCAGATGGGTCGAAGCGGTGTAGTCCCAGGCCTGCTTGGGGTACGGGTTGATCCAGATGATCTTCTTGAATTTTTCCATGAAGCGCTGCAGCCACACATACCCGGCCTCTTCGTTCCAGTGCTCCACGCTGCCGCCCGGCTGGGTGATTTCGTAGGGCGCCATGGCCGCATCGCCGACGAACACCACTTTGTAGTCGTCGCCATACTTGTGCAGCAGGTCGAAGGTGGAATAGCGCTCCGAGGTGCGGCGCAGGTTGTTTTTCCACACCGACTCGTACACGCAGTTGTGGAAGTAGTAGTACTCCAGGTGCTTGAACTCGGTCTTGCAGGCCGAGAACAGCTCTTCGCAAACCTTGATGTGGGCGTCCATCGAGCCGCCGATGTCGAACAGCAACAGCAGCTTCACCGTGTTGCGCCGCTCGGGGCGCATCTGGATGTTCAGCAAGCCGGCGTCCCGCGCGGTATGGTCGATGGTGCCGTCGATATCCAGCTCTTCGGCGGCGCCCTCACGGGCGAACTTGCGCAGCCGGCGCAGGGCCAGCTTGATGTTGCGCGTGCCCAGTTCAACCTGGTCGTCGAGGTTCTTGTACTCGCGCTGGTCCCACACCTTCACCGCCTTGCCCTGGCGTTTGCCAGCGTCGCCCACGCGGATGCCTTCGGGGTTGAAGCCGCCCGAGCCGAACGGGCTGGTACCGCCGGTACCGATCCACTTGTTGCCGCCGGCGTGGCGTTCCTTTTGCTCCTCAAGGCGTTTCTTGAATGCCTCGATCAGCTTGTCCAGGCCACCCAGTGACTGGATCTGCGCACGCTCTTCATCCGTGAGCGAACGCTCGAATTCCTTGCGCAGCCAGTCTTCGGGGATCAGCGCCTCGATGTGCCGGTCGAGGTTTTCCAGGCCTTTGAAGTAGGCAGCAAAGGCCCGGTCGAACTTGTCGAAATGGCGTTCGTCCTTCACCAGGATGGCGCGCGCGAGGTAGTAGAATTCGTCCATGTCGGCGAACACCACATGCTTTTGCAGGGCCTGGTGCAGGTCCAGCAACTCGCGTACCGACACCGGCACCTTGGCCGCGCGCATTTCATTGAACAGGTTGAGCAGCATGGCCCGGCTCCTGTCAGCGGTTGCCGCGCCGGCTCATGAAGGCCAGGCGCTCCAGCAGCTGCACGTCTTGCTCGTTTTTTACCAACGCGCCGGCCAGCGGCGGGATGGCCTTGGTCGGATCGCGTTCGCGCAGCACGGCTTCGCCAATGTTGTCGGCCATCAGCAGCTTGAGCCAGTCGACCAGCTCGGAGGTGGACGGCTTTTTCTTCAGGCCCGGTACCTTGCGCACGTCAAAGAACACATCCAGCGCTTCGCTGACCAGCGACTGGCTGATGTTCGGGTAATGCACGTCGACGATCTGCTGCAGCGTGGTGCGGTCGGGGAAGGCGATGTAGTGGAAGAAGCAGCGGCGCAGGAAGGCGTCCGGCAGCTCTTTTTCGTTGTTGGAGGTAATGATGATGATCGGGCGTTGTTTGGCCTTGATGGTCTCGTCGATTTCGTAGACGTAGAACTCCATCTTGTCCAACTCTTGCAGCAGGTCGTTGGGGAACTCGATGTCGGCCTTGTCGATTTCGTCGATCAGCAGGATGACCCGCTCATCGGCCTCGAAAGCCTCCCACAGCTTGCCTTTTTTCAGGTAGTTGCGCACATCGTGCACCTTGTCCACGCCCAGTTGCGAGTCACGCAGGCGGCTGACCGCGTCGTACTCGTACAGGCCCTGGTGGGCCTTGGTGGTGGACTTGATGTGCCAGGTGATCAGCCGCGCGCCGAACGAGGCCGCCAGCTGTTCGGCGAGCATGGTCTTGCCGGTGCCGGGCTCGCCCTTGACCAGCAGCGGGCGTTCGAGGGTGATGGCCGCGTTTACCGCCAGTTTCAGATCGTCTGTGGCGACGTAGTCGCGGGTGCCTTCGAACTTCATGGGGTCTGTCCTCTGCCGTATGCCTGTCAGGGCCTCTTCGCGGGCACGCCCGCGAAAGGCCCAACACCTGTTTTCGATTTGTTACCGACTATAACGCGGGGTTGAGCGGCTGGAAACGCAGACCGGGTATTCAGTCCCTGAATGCCCCGTCACGCCCACTCAGTCGGAATCCGGCGCCCCTCGCTCGTAGCGGGCATTGAACGCCTGGATAAACCCGTTACGCAGGATCTGCAAAAACGCCTCAAAGGCGCTGATATCCTGCTTGCGCACACTGCCACTGAGCTCCACCCGGGTGGCGAACTGGTTTTTCGGCTGGTTCTTCAGTACCGTCTCGGTCGCCCCCACCACCGCTTCCCACACCGAGCGGAAGAAGCCCTTGTCCTTTTCCTCGACGTCCTGTTGCCAGTCGAATACATCGACGTCACGCAGCAGCGGCTTTATGTAGCCGTTAAGCCGACCGTTTTCCGCCTGCGCCTCGATGACCACGTCCCCATGCCCGGCATTGAAGTCGAATTTGCCATAGGCGCTGGCGAAGTCGTTCAGTTTGCGCAGCTCGATGCCGGTGGCGCGCAGCCTGAATTCGAAGTCATCGAAATCACTGAACGGGTCGAACGTGGCACGGCTTTCTACCTTCGCATCGCCCGCGATCAGTGCAGTACCTTCAAAACTCGCATCGCGACGGCCTTTGGGGTCACGGACATTGGTCAGGTTGCGAATGTTGGCGTTCAGCCGGGTGGCCTTCAGGTCGACCGGTGGCTTGGAGTTGAAGTTGCGGAACGTCAGCACGCCGTTGTCGATACGCACCTCGTTGAGTGTGATGGGCAGCAGTTTTTCCAGTTGCTGGCGCCAGTCGGTACCCCGGCCGGTCTGCGACGCTTGCTTGCTGCCGCCGTCGACGAAGTTCAGCTCCGGGCGCACGAAGGTCACCTCGGCCACCACGGCCTTGTCGTACCACAGCGAATGCCAGCTGACCGAAAGGTCGATCAGCGGCGCGTCCAGAAACGGTACCGGCACCTTGCCGCTGGTCTTGACGATCTTCAGGCCGTTGATCTGGTACGCGCCGCGCCACCAGGCCAGGTCCACATCGGCCACCTGGCCACGGTAATCGCCCATGTCGGCCAGTTTTTCGTTCAGGTAGTTGCGCACCAGGTAGGGCAGGGCAAGGTGCAGGGCCACCAGCAGCACCACCAGGCTGCCCAGGCCGATCAGCGGCCAGCGATAACGGGCTCTCATCGGGACGTCTCCAAGGCGGGATGTGCGGTTGACCGCAACACGCCCAGCCGAGTTCGAACAGGCTTTACGGGCCACCGGTCGGGGCTTACCCTTTAGGTCTTTCCCGCTGTTTTTCATGCCAAGGACTCCTGCCATGAGCCGTATCTTTGCAGACAACGCCCATTCCATCGGTAACACGCCGCTGGTGCAGATCAACCGCATCGCCCCGCGTGGCGTAACCATCCTGGCCAAGATCGAAGGGCGCAACCCGGGTTATTCGGTCAAATGCCGCATCGGCGCGAACATGGTCTGGGACGCGGAGAGCAGCGGCAAGCTCAAGCCGGGCATGACCATCGTCGAGCCCACCTCAGGCAACACCGGTATCGGCCTGGCCTTCGTCGCCGCCGCACGGGGCTACAAGCTGATGCTGACCATGCCAGCCTCCATGAGCCTGGAGCGCCGCAAGGTGCTGAAGGCGCTGGGTGCCGAACTGGTGCTGACCGACCCGGCCAAAGGCATGAAAGGTGCCATCGAGAAGGCCAACGAAATCGTCGCCTCCGACCCGGCCCAGTATTTCCTGCCGGGCCAGTTCGAAAACCCGGCCAACCCGGCCATCCACGAAAAAACCACCGGCCCGGAAATCTGGAACGACACCGACGGCGCCGTCGACGTACTTGTGGCGGGCGTGGGCACGGGCGGCACCATCACCGGCGTGTCGCGCTACATCAAGCACACCCAGGGCAAGGCGATCTTGTCGGTGGCTGTGGAGCCCGTGGCTTCGCCGCTCATCAGCCAGACCCTGGCCGGCGAAGAACTCAAGCCCAGCCCGCACAAGATCCAGGGCATCGGCGCCGGCTTCGTGCCAAAAAACCTCGACCTGTCGATTGTCGACCAGGTCGAAACGGTGACCGACGAAGAGTCCAAGGCCATGGCCATTCGCCTGATGCAGGAAGAGGGCATTCTTTGCGGGATTTCCTGTGGTGCTGCAATGGCCGCCGCCGTGCGCCTGGCCGAAAAACCGGAAATGCAGGGTAAGACCATCGTCGTAATCCTGCCCGATTCGGGCGAGCGTTACCTGTCGAGCATGTTGTTCAGCGACATGTTCAGCGAGCAGGAAAACCAGCAGTAATCGGCCTTGCCGCTGACCCTGCGCAACAATCGGCGGCCTGGTTTATTGCAAAATCTTCATGAATGCGATCCCGCCCGGGTTGTTTTTACCGCGGCGGGATCGGTTTATGATGGCAGGATGATTTTCAGGAGAGCAGGTGGCGCAGCCCTGGCTCTTCCCCAAGGAGTGAAAGCATGACCTTTTCCTTTGCAGCCAAGGCGGGCGTCTTGCTGGTGTTTTTCGGCAGCGTGCTGTTCGTGCACCTGCGCGGCAAAGCCCGCCTGCCGGTGTTGCGCCAGTTCGTCAACCATTCGGCGCTGTTTGCCCCGTACAACGCCTTGATGTACCTGTTTTCCGGTGTGCCGTCCAAACCCTACCTGGACCGCCAGCGTTTCCCTGAGCTGGACGTGCTGAAGGACAACTGGCAGGACATCCGCGAAGAGGCCATGCGCCTGTTCGACGAAGGCTACATCCGCGCCGCCGAAAAGGACAACGACGCCGGCTTCGGTTCGTTCTTCAAGAAAGGCTGGAAGCGTTTTTACCTGAAGTGGTACGACAAACCGCTGCCTTCGGCTGAAGCCCTGTGCCCGCGCACTGTCGAGCTGGTCAGCAGCATCCCCAACGTCAAGGGCGCGATGTTTGCGCTGCTGCCCGGCGGCAGCCACCTGAATCCGCACCGCGACCCGTTCGCAGGCTCGCTGCGCTACCACCTGGGCCTGTCCACGCCGAACTCCGATGCTTGCCGCATCTACGTCGATGGCCAGGAATACGCCTGGCGTGACGGCGAGGACGTGATGTTTGACGAAACTTACGTGCACTGGGTCAAGAACGAGACCGACGTTACCCGGGTGATCCTGTTCTGTGACATCGAGCGCCCGCTGAGCAGCTCGCTGATGACCCGCATCAACCGCCAGGTCAGCGCCTTCCTCGGCCGCGCCACTGCACCGCAGAACACCGACGACGAGCGCGTGGGCGGCATCAACCAGGCGTATGCCTGGAGCAAGCGGTTCAGTAATAAAATCAGCACCCACGTGAAGCAGTTCAAGCGTGCCAACCCAAAGGCCTACCGCGTGCTGCGGCCCGTGCTGGCGGTGGTGGTGGTGTACCTGCTGTATCACTGGTTGTTCTGATTTTTTGTTGTCGGACCCGGCCTCTTCGCGGGACAAGCCCGCTCCCACAGGTTCTCTTCGTCCTTCGAGGACGATGGCGCGCTTGTGGGAGCGGGCTTGTCCCGCGAAGAATCCCACGCTATATTCCAGTGCATTCACTTCCTCGAAGACCCTGTTCATGCCAGCCATCCCTTCCACCACAAGCTTTGCCCTCGCGCCAGTCGCGGGCATGGTCGTGCGTGGCAGCCAGCAGCCGGTCATGATCAGTCATTACCCACCACCTGTCAGTGGCGTTGTAGGCGGCGTAGCTCCGCCTCCTTGCGTGGTCGTGCTGGGCTGATCGGCTTCTTGCCGAACCCCTTCGCACACGCAACCTACTGAACACGGTCGGCTACTTCCCTCGCTGAAGCGCACGCCGTCCGTTTGGCTTATCTGCCTACTATCAGGTGGCAATACATGTCTGTCTTTACCAAAGCATCCGTGACCTCGGCGGCCACGACCAGCCTGTTCGTCCTGCTGTGGAGCAGCGGTGCGATCGTCTCCAAGCTGGGCCTGGCGCATGCCAGCCCGTTCGCCTTCCTGCTGTTGCGCTCGGCATTGGCCCTCGCGGGCCTGCTGCTGATCGGCCCGCTGCTGGGGCTGCGCTGGCCGCGCAGCCGCGGCGCCATCCTGCGCGCCCTGGGTACCGGGTGTGTGCTGCTCGGCGCGTACCAGATCTTCTACTTGCTGGCGCTCAACACCCATGTCACCCCTGGCGTCATGGCGACGGTCATGGGGGTACAACCGATCCTTACCGTGGTGCTGATGGAGCGCCAACGTTCCTGGAGCCGTCTGTTCGGCCTGGGTCTGGGGCTGGGCGGCTTGATCATGGTGGTGTACCAAGGCATCAACCTGGGCGGGGTGTCGCTGGCGGGGATGCTGTTTGCCCTGCTGGCGCTGGCCAGCATGACCGTGGGCTCGATCCTGCAGAAACGCATCACCGATAACCCCATGGGCACGCTGCCGCTGCAGTACCTCGCCGGCTTTGCCATGTGCGCGGTGTTCGCACCGTTACAACCGCTGCATGTCGAGTGGACCGGCGGCTTTGTCGGCGCGTTGCTGTGGATGGGCCTGGTGGTTTCATTGCTGGCGACCTTGCTGCTGTACCGGCTGATCGCCAAGGGTAACCTGGTCAATGTCACCAGCCTGTTCTACCTGGTGCCGGCAGTCACTGCGGTGATGGACTTCCTGATCTTCGACAACCGCTTGGCACCGCTCAGCCTGCTGGGCATGGGGTTGATCGTGGTAGGCCTGCTGTTCGTGTTTCGCAAGCCCGCCGCGCGCCTTGCCCAGGCGTAGGCCCTAGCGGAATTCTTCGGGGATGGCGTGGCGTAGCACGCCTTCCTCGAAGTCCAGCAGGCCGGCTTCGCGCTGGGTGAGCAGGTAGTACAGCAGGGTGTCGAGCGAACGTTGCGGCGGGACCTCGACAGCCAGCATCTTCACGGCCTGCTCGGTTTCGCAGTTGCAGCCGAAGTCCTGCAAGGCCGCGCGTACCTGGTCCAGGGTTTCCGGGGGCTTTACCAGCACCCGGAATACCGAACTGCCGCTGCTGCTGCGCAGTGCATCGAACCAGGTTTCGCCGTTTTCTTCACGGGTGGTGATTACATCACCTGGTGCAATGCCGTAAACATGGAAGGGGATGTTGTCGACCGTATAGCCGCCTTCCACGGCCTTGGCCCATAGGCCCTCGACCGAGGCCGGCGGGTAGCCGTTCTCGTCCTGTTCCAGGCGGAACAGGACCTTTTTGTACATGCTGTTCATCGTGGGCCCCGCTTCAGCTGCGCGTCGGGCGCAGCACCAGCCACAGTGCCGCGGCAATCAGCAAGCCGCCGTACAGGTGCCCCATGGAGAGCGACTCATCCAGCAGCCATGCCCCCCACAATACGCCGAATACCGGAATGAGGAAGGTCACGGTACTGGCCTTGACCGGGCCGATTTCTTCAAGCAAGCGGAAGTACAGGATGTAGGCGAACGCCGTGCACAACAGGCCCAGGCCCAGCAGCGACAGCCATACCTGCCAGCCGCCCCAGCTGGCAGGCGGCTGGCTGAGCGCGCTCCAGGCGAACAGCGGGCTTAGCAGCAAGGTGGCGCCGAGCATGCTGCCCAGTGCCGAAAGTCGGCTGTCCAGGCCGCTGACCCAGCGGCGGGCAAGGAAGCCGGCAAAGCCGTAGCAGGTGGTGGCCGCCAGGCAGGCGAGGGCACCTTGCAGCAGGGCCAGATCCAGCGCGACCGGGCCGGCGCCGCTGAGGATGCCGACGCCAAACAGGCCAAGGAAGATGCCGCACAACTTGGCCAGGGTCATGGGCTCGCGGAAGAACAGCATGCCGATCAGCACGCCCATCAGTGGCGTGGTGGCGTTGAAGATCGCCGAGTAGCCGGCCGGCAATACCTGAGCGGCAACGGAATAGAAGGTGGCCGGGATACCGGAGTTGATCATGCCCAGCACCAGGCAGGCACCCAGCTTGCCCTGGAAGTCCCAGCGCACGCGGGCGACCGCGACGATGCCGATCAACCCCAGGCAGGCAATGGATACACGGAAGAACGCGGTCGGCACCGTGCCCAGCTCGGGGGCGATGATGCGCATGAACAGAAAGCTCGCCCCCCAGACGGCAGCAAGTGTCAGCAGGCGGGCTAGGGCGATGGGGCTCACGGCGGTCTCCGGGTACAGGGCAGGGCGCGAGTGTACGCCAGGGGGCGGGGGGATTCTTGCGCTTTCTTGCGGTGCAATCCTGTCCCAACCCCTTCGCGGGTGAACCCGCTCCCACAGGTACACCACAAGCTTCAAGTGCCGTGCGTTACCTGTGGGAGCGGGTTTACCCGCGAAGAGGCCGGCACAGGCTCCACACCCTCGATAGTGCGACTAAGCTGTCTATCTCACCCCGCACCGAGGTGTCCTGCATGACCCAGCACTGGCCTGCCGGCGAGATCGCCCGGATGATCCTCGATGGCTTCGACGATTATCGCGAGCATTTTCGCCGTATCACCCTCGGCGCCCGCGAGCGCTTCGAGCAGGCGCGTTGGCAAGACAGCCAGCGATCAGCCGCCGCTCGGATCAACCTTTACGAACAGAAGGTCGGCGAGGTCAACGGCTGGCTGCGTGATGCGTTCGATGATGAGGTATTGCTGGAGGTCGAGCAGTGGCCTCTAGTCAAAAGTGCCTACATACGCCTGATCGACCCGCGCCTGGACGATGAACTGTCCGAGACCTGGTACAACTCGTTGTTCTGCAGCCTGTTCAGCCATGACCAGATCAGCGACGGCTGCATGTTCATCCACACCACCCGGCCGTCTATCCGCAGCCACCAGCGTGCCACACAAACCTGTACCTATCGCCCCGATGGCAACCTGCAGGGCCTGCTGCGGGCGATTCTTTCCGACTATGCATTCGCTTATGGCGACCTTGAAAGCGACGTGTCGCGCCTTGAGGAGCAACTGCGCGAGTGCCTGCCCGACTGGGTTTGCAAGGACCCGACGCTGGCGGTGGAGCTGTTTTCGCCGGTGCTGTACCGCAACAAGGGGGCCTACCTGGTCGGCCGGCTGTACAACAGCGACGAGCAGTGGCCGCTGGTGATACCGCTGCTGCACCGCGAAGGGCATGGTATCGAGGCCGATGGGCTGATCACCGACGAGGCCGAGGTGTCGATCATCTTTTCCTTCACCCGCTCCTATTTCATGGTCGATGTGCCGGTGCCCGCAGAGTTCGTCAACTTCCTCAAGCGCATCTTGCCGGGCAAGCACATTGCCGAGCTGTACACCTCCATCGGTTTCTACAAACACGGCAAGTCGGAGTTCTACCGGGCGCTGATCAACCACCTGGCCGGCAGCGAAGACCGCTTCGTCATGGCGCCTGGGGTGCGCGGCATGGTCATGAGCGTGTTCACCCTGCCGGGCTTCAACACCGTGTTCAAGATCATCAAGGACCGCTTCTCGCCATCGAAAACCGTCGACCGCGCGACGGTGATCGACAAGTATCGGCTGGTGAAAAGCGTCGACCGCGTGGGGCGCCTGGCCGATACCCAGGAGTTTGCCGATTTTCGCTTCCCACAGGGCAAGTTCGCTCCGGAGTGCCTGGCCGAACTGCTGGAGGTGGCGCCGTCGACGGTAATACTGGAGGGTGACACGGTACTGATCCGTCACTGCTGGACCGAGCGGCGCATGACGCCGTTGAACCTGTACCTGGAGCATGCCAGCGAAGGCCAGGTGCTGGAGGCGCTGGAGGATTACGGCCTGGCCATCAAGCAGCTGGCGGCGGCGAACATTTTCCCCGGCGACATGTTACTGAAGAACTTCGGCGTTACCCGCCATGGCCGGGTGGTGTTTTACGACTACGACGAGATCAGCTTCCTGACCGAAGTGAACTTCCGCCACATCCCGCCACCGCGTTACCCGGAGGACGAAATGTCGGGCGAGCCGTGGTACTCGATCGGGCCGCACGACGTGTTCCCCGAAGAGTTTCCGCCGTTCCTGTTTGCCGATCTCGGCCAGCGCCGGCTTTTCAGCCGCTTGCATGGGGAGTTGTATGACGCGGATTACTGGAAGGGGCTGCAGGCAGCCATTCGCGAGGGGAAGGTGATTGATGTGTTTCCCTACCGGCGCAAGGCCCGCTAATTGCTTGGCCTGTCTTGGCCCTATCGCCGGCAAGCCAGCTCCCACAGGCTTACCACAGGGCCGAGCTTTCTCGGGGACCTGTGGGAGCTGGCTTGCCGGCGATAGGGCCAGGAGAGGCAGCCAGTGACTTCAACCCTTCAAACATTTCAGCTCACTGAAGTCCGTGCGCACCTTGCTCAATTTGTCTTGCAAGAACCGCCGCTGCTGCGGCGTACTCTGCTGCACCAGGTCCACCAGCAAACTGCGCGCCTGTTGTTCGGTATTTTGAAATGCTGAGCGGTATTCAGGCGTCCACAAACTTTCCTTGCGTTGCAGCAGTGTCGCCAGGCGTGGCTCGAAGCTGGCGTCGTTGCGCTGGTTCATCGCCAGCAACAATTGCTGCTGCCAGTGGGCGCGGTTGGCGATCCATTCGCGGTTCTGGTCGCCCAGCGCTGCGGACCAGGCCTGCACCCGCTGCTTCTGTGCTGCGGTCAACTCGCCAAACCACGGAGTCAGGCGTTTCTCCATGCGTTCGCTACGTCGGGCGACCTGCTTGGGCAGCGGGGTATCCACGTACTTTTTCTGCCGTTCGTTGATGTCCTCGCGGAACGCCTCGCGCATTTCCGCCACCTGGCTGTCGCTCATGCCGCGCAACAGTTCGGTGGCCGACGGGGTGATTTCCTCTGCCACCCGGCCAATCGCCTCACGGGCCTCGCGGGTACGTTGCTCCAGCGCCTGGTCGGTCACTTGGCCATCGGCGACCATACCGCGTACCCGGTCCAGCCAGTCGATGTAGCCGGGCAGCTGGGTCTTGCAATGCCAGGCCAGGTGTTCGCGCAAGCGGTCGTCGAGCAAGGCCTTCTGCTCGCTGTTCATGTCCAGGTAATCACCCAGCGACCACGGCACCAGGCGGTCCAGGTTGCGGTAGGCCAGGTCGATGCGGCTGCAGGCGGCCAGGGCCAGGGCGAAGGCGATGGCGATGAGCAGGGCTTTGGGCAGGCGTAGCGGCATGTGCTGTTCCTTCCTCAGTCTGGCCAGATGGTAGACGCAAGGGCGGGTTGGCAGTTCCACCGTATCAGTGGTCGGGCCATCCGGTGGCTTCAGGTGTAGAATAGCCGCCTTGTCTTGAGGATCATCGGAAATGGCTCTGCTTGGGCGTTACAACAGTTTGCAAATCGTGAAGCACGTGGACTTCGGCCTGTACCTGGACGGTGGCGCCGATGGCGAGATCCTGCTGCCCGGGCGCTACATCCCGAAAAACGCCGAAACCGAGGTGGATGACTGGCTGAACGTATTCATCTACCTGGACAGCGAAGACCAGCTGATCGCCACCACCGAAAAGCCCAAGGTGCAGGTGGGTGAGTTTGCCAGCCTCAAGGTCAAGGACATCAACGGTGCCGGCATCTTCCTGGACTGGGGCCTGCCCAAGGACCTGCTGATGCCGTACTCGGAAGAGGCACGGCAGCTGAAGATCGGCGATTACTGCGTGGTGCACGTCTACCTCGACAAGCGCACCCGCCGCATCACCGCCACCTCACGCCTGGACCGTTACCTGGACGTCACCCCGGCCGACTACAAAGTCGGGCAACCGGTTGAGCTGCTGGTGGCCGGCGAAACGCCGATGGGCTTCAAGGCCATCATCAACAACCGCCACTGGGGCCTGATCCACAAGAACGAGGTGTTCAAGTTCCTGCGTTCGGGCATGCACGAGAAGGGCTTCATCAAGGAGGTGCGCCACGACGGCAAGATCGCCCTGAGCCTGCAACCGGTAGGTGCGGCCCTGGCCGACAGCCTGCAAGAGCAGATCATGGCGCGCCTGGAGGCTGAAGGTGGGGTGTTGGCCGTGTGCGACAAGAGCGACCCGGCGCTGATCAGCAAGCTGTTCAACGTCAGCAAGGGCAACTTCAAGAAGGCCATCGGCGCATTGTTCAAGCAGGGCCTGATCGTCATCCATGACGACCGTATCGAAAAGGCCTGACGGCCTTACCCCTGCACGAAGTTGCGGAAGTCCAGCTGCTCGCCGCCCGGACGGGTGTCGCGCAGCAGCGAGTCGCGGTCGGCGCTGAGGGCCAGGCTGATGGTGGAGCGGCGCTTGCCGGGCTTGCGCACTTCCATCTGCTCCAGGTGAGCCTTGAGGAAGTTGGTGGGCACCTTCAGGTGCTGCAGCTCATCGCTTTCTGGCGTGTGCAGCAGTAGGTTGACCCAGTCGGCCTGGCCCTTGCCCAGCAGCTTCACGGGCACTTCGAACCACCACAGGTTGCGTTTGTTGTCCAGGATGGCGAACAGGGTGTTGCTGCTGTTCAGCACCGGCTTGGCCAATGCTTCGTTGCGCCGGGCGATGGCGGCGGGTTTGTCGAGTTTCATGCAGGTTCCTGCGGGTTGACGCTATGAAGGCCTGCATTGTGAGGGGTGGCACGGGGCGGGGCAAGGTTTGTAACTTGCGTTGCCTGTGCCGGCCTCTTCGCGGGCTTGCCCGCTCCCACAGGTTTACCACAGGTTTGTAACCCGTGCGGTCCCTGTGGCAGCGGGCAAGCCCGCGAAGAGGCCGGTAGCGTTAGCGTCGAACCGGCAGGCTCAACTCGGAAGTTGCTCCGTCAGCTGTCGTCACGGTCGCAGTAAAGCTGCGCAACCCGCCGATGTTCTCCAGCACTTGCGCAAACTGCGCCTGCCCCTGCTTGCCACTGTTTACCAGCACCTCCCCGAGGTACTGCTCCGCTTCGGTGCCATCCGCCTCGGCATTGCCAAAGAACTCCACCCGCAGCAGGCTCGACACCGGCCCCTGCACTTCACCACGCAACACATTGCCTTCCAGCGCAATCAGGCGTGGCGCCTGCTGGTTATAATTGGGCAGCGGCTGGCAAGGCTTGGGCTCGCCGTTGGCATCGCAGATGATCGCCTGGTCTTTCTTCGGCAAGTCGGCGCCCACCCCGCGTGAACCCACATACAGCGCATGCGCCTGCGCTGGCACGCCAAACACGATGGCACCGGTGCGCTGGCCCGGCACGCACGAACCGCCGGCTTCGCAGCGGCGGATATCCTGGCTGTTACCCCAGATGCGGTTGCCGCTCAGGCGGGTGGCGGTGGCCTCCGGCTCCGGGCGCAGGGCCACGCCGATGCGGTTGCCGTGGATCAGGTTGCCGTCGAGCATGTTGCCCTCGCCGGTGACGCTGACGCCGATCGAGTTGCCGCTGAAGGTGTTGGCGGCCAGGTAGTTGCGCTTGCCCCAGTTGATCTGCAGGCCGTCGGAGTAGTTTTCGAAGCGGTTGCGCACCACGCTGTTGTCGTTGCCCAACAGAATCTCGATACCCTGCGATGGCTCGGGGTTGGCTGCAGTGGAGCGGAACAGGTTGTCGGCCACCAGGTTGAATGCCGCGCCGCGGGTCAGCTCCAGGCCGTCGCCATTGTCGATCAGCTGGTTGCGCAGCACCTTGTTGTTGTTCGTGGTGGTAGCGGTGGGGTTACCCGCGCCGTCGTCACCGGTCAGCATGATGCCCGCGCCACCTTTGTTGGCGACGATGCGGTTATCTTCGATCACGTTGCCACTGGCGCGGTTGACCAGGATGCCGATGCAGAAGTTGCGCACTTCCAGGCCGCGCAGGTGCACGCCCTGGGTGTCGCGCAGCACCAGCCCGGGGTTGGTGGTGGTGCGCACGTTGGTGCCGAACTGGCCGGGCAGGGCGCCGGGGCAGGTGCGTACGCCCTGGTCCTTGATGTAGGCCGAACCGTCGATGGCGATGTATTGGCCATCGCGCGCCCAAGGCAGGCCGGTGATGCGCACCGGGCCCTTGATTTCCGGCAGTGCACGGCTGGGGCGGATCACGTAGGGCGGTTTGCCGACTGCAGCAATGTCGATGCTGTAGTGGCCGGGGTTCTGGTTGCTGGTTTCGATGGCCCAGCGCAGCGAGCCGGGCTGGTCGTCGTCAGCGTAGCGCTCGACACGCAGGGTTTCGGGGTTGGCCGGTGCGGCGGCCAGGGCGGGCAGGGGGAGCAGTGGCAGCAAGGCCACCAGCGCAGGCATCAGACGCATGGGTGCGGGTATCCGGAAAACATTGTTCTTATCGAGTGCCAGCCTGCTGTGGGCGGACGTTTGCGGGGATTCTAGGGCAGCTGCGTGAACTGCGTAGGTGCGCCGGGTGGATTTGGTGCGGTATTCGCCCGCAGTTTTACCGCTCGGCTTGTGACTGGAAAATCCGTTGAAACTCTGGGCGAGGGTGTTGGGTCCACCTTCTGTCGACACGGTTCACGTGTCTCCATTTGCAGGAGTTTTGCCATGAGCGGTACTAAAGACAAAGCGAAAGGTCTGGCCAACGAAGCAATCGGCAACGTGAAACAGGGTGTTGGCAAGGTGACCGACAACGACAAGCTGCGCGCTGAGGGTAAGGCGCAGGAGCTTAAAGGCGAGGCGCAGCAGGTCAAGGGCGATGTAAAGGATGCAGTGAAGAAGCCTTGATTTAAGGCAACCTGAACCGGCTTCTTCGCGGGCACGCCCGCTCCCACACGCACGTACCTGTGGGAGCGGGCGTGCTCGCGAAGAGGCTGATACAGGCTTACACATTTTTTGATGCATTGGCCGGGAGCAGCACAGCAGCGGTATGGTCTATTAGACTTGTCTGTTGAATCGATCGAGCGGCGAAAGGAGACGCTATGATTTTTTCCGCCCTGCAGGGCCTGCCCTTGCACCGCGTGCTGGTTCGTACCATCAAGGAATTTCTTGATGACGAGATGTCCACCTACGCCTCCGCGCTGGCTTACCAGGCGCTGTTCTCGCTGTTCCCTTTTCTGCTGTTCCTGATTGCCCTGATTGGTTTCCTGCATTTGCCGGACTTCTTTTCATGGCTGCGCCTGCAATCGGAACTGGTGCTGCCACCTCAGGCGCTGGAACAGGTCAACCCGGTGATCGACCAGTTGCAGCAGTCCAAGGGCGGGCTGTTGTCGGTGGGTATCGTGATCGCCTTGTGGACCGCGTCGGCCGGCGTGCGCCTGATGATGAGCGCGATGAACGCCGCTTACGATGTGCCTGAGGGCCGCCCGGTATGGAAGCGTATCCCGCTTTCCATTTTTTATACCATCGGCCTGGCTGGCATGCTGCTGGCGGCTGCAGCACTGATGGTGCTGGGCCCCCAGGTGATGGAGTGGATCGCCGCCCAGATCGGCATGCAGGAGTTCATCGTCACGCTTTGGACCATTCTGCGCTGGCCGGTGATCATCATATTGCTGATGGTGGCGGTGGCCCTGATCTACTACGTAATGCCTGACGTGAAACAGAAGTTTCGCTTCATCACGCCCGGTTCTGTGCTGGCGGTGGTGGTGTGGATCGTGGCGTCACTGGGCTTTGCCTACTACGTGAAAACCTTTGCCGACTACAACGCCATGTACGGCAGCATTGGTGCAATCATCGTGCTGTTGCTGTATTTCTATATTTCCGCTGCCGTGTTGCTGCTGGGCGCGGAGATGAATGCGGTGATCGAGCACATGTCGAGCGAGGGCAAGAACCCTGGCGAGAAGGATTTCGAAGGGCACAAGGCCCCGGAAACCATCACCGTGCTGGGCCATGAACACCCGCAACCGAGCCAGCACCAACCTTCCGAGCCGAACCCCAGATGATCCGTGACATTCTCAAGATGGGCGACGAACGCCTGCTGCGCATCGCCCCGCCAGTGCCCGAGCACATGCTCGGCACTGTCGAATTGCAGCAACTGATCGACGACATGTTCGAAACCATGCGCCATGTGGGCGGCGTCGGTCTTGCCGCGCCACAGATTGGTATCGACCTGCAGTTGGTGATTTTCGGTTTCGAGCGTAGCGAGCGCTACCCGGATGCCGAAGCGGTGCCGCAGACCATTTTGATCAACCCGGTCATCACGCCCACGTCCACTGAACTGGAGGACGGCTGGGAAGGTTGCCTGTCGGTACCGGGCCTGCGGGGTGTGGTGCCACGCTTCAAGCATATCTGCTACGAAGGGGTCGACCCCCATGGCAACCCGATCAACCGCTTTGCCGACGGCTTCCATGCGCGGGTGGTGCAGCACGAGTGCGACCATCTGATCGGCCGGTTGTACCCTTCGCGTATCCAGGACTTTGCCAAGTTCGGCTACACCGAGGTCCTGTTCCCCGGGCTTGAGGTCAGCGACGACTGACCCCGCTGCAGGGCCACCAGGCGTTTGCTGCGCTGGTAGCGCTGCAGGCGGCTGGCCAGGGGTTCTGGCAGTTGCCCGGCCATGTGGAAACCCAGGCGCTCATAGAACGGCACCAGGTCCGGGTGGCAGAACAGCCAGGTCGGCCCCTTTGCCTGTTTCAGCGCCGCCTCGATCAATTGCCCAGCCACCCCTTGGCCGCGTTGCTGCGGGTCGACAAACAGCCCCGTCAGCCATAAGCCTTCGCCTACCGCGCTCAAACTCAAGCCTGCAATAATGCCCGGGGCCCTTGCCACCCACAGTTCAGCGTCGCCCGCAGCACGCATGCGCGAGGCGTGTTGGCGGTAAAAGTGGTCCAGCAGCCGGCGTTCTGTGGCCGAGAGTGTCGAGCAGTAAATATTTTTTAATGAGATGGCGGGTCCTGCCCTGAAAGCTGGCCAAAGGCTCTGGCCTGAGATGTTGCGGCCAATTTGACGCAGATTGTTGCAAATGCGGCAAGGGTGAATATCCGACTTCAGGGTTCAACTATTGCGAACCGGGAGTAGAATTTTACTCATCCCCCCTGGCAGTACGAAGCGGGATCGGTACTTCGTGCCATCTTCACCGTAGATGGCAACTTCTCCGCGCCATTGACGGCATTAGAAGTCAATCGATCAGCTTGAATGCTCAAAAGGCACACTCACATGAAACCATTACTGATTCTTGCATTGGTCGGTATGTCCTCGTTCGCCCTTGCCGATGAGGCCCAACCTGTCTCCAGCCAGCCTGTGGCCCAGCAGTACGACTACACCATGAACCTGGACATCAAACGGGTGATCAACCTCTCGACCATCCCCAATGTCTGCGAAGTGGTACCTGCGACCATGACTTACGAAGACCACCAGGGCCAGGTGCATACCATCCAGTACCGGGCCATGGGTGAAGGTTGTCAGCAAGGTTGATCGGGGCAATGACTGATGGCCCCATCGCCGGCAAGCCAGCTCCCACAGGTGCTGCACAGGCCTCGGGCTTTGTGTAATCACTGTGGGAGCTGGCTTGCCGGCGATGGGGCCATCAGCATTCAGAATATTTTCAAGCGTTGTCGATTACTCTGCTCTCCGTTCGACCATAGGTGAAGGCACGCCGCACTGCGTGCCAAAACCTATGTACTGTCGGAGAAACCCTCGATGAGCACCGCAGCCGAAACCGAGATCCGCCAACTGATCGAGCGCTGGATGCAGGCCGTGCGCGATCGCGACATCCCCAGCATCACCGCCCCCTATGCCGATGACATCGTTGCCTTCGATGCCATCCAGGCCCTGCAATTCAAAGGCAAGGCCGCCTACACGGCGCACTGGGAAATGTGCATGGGCATGTGCACCGGCCCCATGGTCTTCGAACTGGCCGAACTCACCGTACATGCCTCTGGCGACCTTGCCTTGGCCCACTGGCTGAACCGCTGCGGCCCGGGCGACGACGAAAGCCAGTGCGGCTTCATGCGCGCCACCGTGGGCTATCGTCGGAAAGGTGACCAGTGGCAGGTGATCCACGAGCACTGGTCGGCACCTTTCGACATGGAAACGCAAAAAGCCCTGTTCGATCTCAAGCCCTGAGCCGTTATCGCCAAACGCACTTTGCCGCTGCCCTGGAGGCGACCATGAAATACCTGTGCCTGGTCTATTGTGACGAGGGGCTGCTGCACAGCCTGCCCGACAGCCCCGAAGACGCCGAATGCATGGCCTACGCCGAAGCCGTGCATGGCTCGGGGCGAATGCTGGCGGCCGAGGCGCTCAAGCCTGTGCAAACCGCCACCACGGTGCGTGTGCGTAACGGGCACATGAGCCTGACCGACGGCCCGTTCGCCGAAACCAAGGAGCAACTTGCCGGCTTTTACCTGGTGGAGGCCCGCGACCTGAACGAAGCGCTGAACATCGCCAAGGGCATCCCTGCGGCACGGGTCGGCAGTGTCGAGGTGCGACCAGTGCGTGAACTGCAACCCTGACAGCTACGGAGAACCATCAGCATGAGCCTTGCACACCCCACGCAAGCGCAACACGAGTTGTCTATCAGCCGCCTGATCGACGCACCACCGGCCAAGCTGTTTCGCGCCTGGACCGAGCCCCGGTGGCTGATGCAGTGGTGGGGGCCGCATGGCATGACCACCCCGGAGTGCGAGATGCAGTTGTGGGTCGGGGGGGTATTCCGCACCCTGATGCGCGCGCCAGATGGTAGCGAATACCCGACCCAAGGCGTGTTTCTGGACATTGCCGCGCCGCGTCGGCTGGTGTTCACCGATGCATTCGGCCCCGGTTGGGTGCCGTCGGACAAGGCCTTCATGACCGCTGTGATCAGCTTTGACGAGGAGCAGGGCAAAACCCGCTACACCGCCCGCGCCTGGCACTGGAATGCTGCCGACTGCCGTGCCCATGAAGAAATGGGCTTCTATCAGGGCTGGGGAGAAAGCCTGGACCGCCTGGTGGAGGTGGTGACCCAACGGATGCCCGACTGATGACAGCACTGGCGCAGGTGCGCGCCGAAGTCGAGGCGGTGTATCGGCGGGAGTCGCGGCGCATCCTGGCGACGTTGATCCGCCTGCTGGGTGATTTCGACCTGGCCGAGGAGGCCATGCATGACGCGTTCTTCATCGCCGTCGAGCGCTGGCAGCGCGAGGGCATCCCCGATAACCCCCGGGCGTGGCTGGTTTCCACCGGGCGCTTCAAGGCTATTGATGCGTTGCGACGACGCGCCCGTTTCGACCGCTCCCAGGCGGAACTGAGCATGCTGCTCGATGGCCAGGCGCAGGACCCCAGCGAAGAAGAGCTGCTGGCGGACGACCGCCTGCGGCTGATTTTCACCTGTTGCCACCCGGCGCTGTCCGCCGATGCCCAGGTGCCGCTGACCCTGCGCGCAGTCTGCGACCTGACCACCGAGCAGATCGCCCGCGCCTTCCTGCAAAGCCCGGCCACCATCGCCCAGCGCATCGTGCGCGCCAAAGCCAAGATCCGCGATGCCGGCATCCCGTACCAGGTACCAGAGCTGGGTGAACTGCCCGAGCGCCTGGAGAGCGTGTTACGGGTGATCTACCTGGTGTTCAACGAAGGCTATTCGGCGTCATCGGGCGAGTCACTGCTGCAGCAGGAGCTGAGCGATGAAGCCATTCGCCTGGCGCGGCTGCTGGTGCAATTGCTGCCGGACGCAGAGGCGATCGGCCTGCTGGCCTTGATGCTGCTGCAGGCGTCCCGGCAGCAGGCGCGAACCGATGCCCAAGGCAACCTGGTGCTGCTGGAACAGCAGGACCGCAGCCTGTGGGACCGGCAACGCATTGACGAGGGCTGCGAGCTGGTGCGCGTGGCCCTGCAAAGCCGGGCGTTCGGTGCCTATACGGTGCAGGCGGCGATTGCCGCGGTGCACGCTGAAGCGGCAACGGCAGAAGAGACGGACTGGGCGGAAATCGTCGGGCTGTATGATGTGTTGCAGCGGCATTGGCCGTCAGCGGTGGTGGAACTGAACCGGGCGGTGGCGCTGGCGAAGCGCGATGGGCCGGCGGTTGGCTTGCGGGAAGTCGAAGGCATTCTGGCGCGCGGTGAACTGCTGGACTATCACCTGGCGCACGCGGCGCGGGCCGAGCTGCACTACCAGTTGGGGCAGGTGGAGGAGGCGCGTGCGGCGTGGCGGCAGGCGCTGGCGCTGACCCGGCAGGCGCCGGAGCGGCGGCATATCGAACAGCGGTTACAGGCGCTTGAATGAGAGTAGCGGTGCCGGCCCTATCGCCGGCAAGCCAGCTCCCCCAGGACCACCACAATGTGCAGGCCTATGATGATCCTGTGGGAGCTGGCTTGCCGGCGATAGGGCCGGAACTGGCTTATTCAGTTTTCAGCTAGCCACGAAATTCGGCGGCGACACCAGCTCGACTGTCTGCTGCTTGCGCGGCGCCAGGATCTCGGCCTCACCCTGCACCACCAGCTCATCGTTCTGGTTGTACACATTGGTGGCGATGCGCACCTTGAACTTGGGCAACTTCTCGAGAATTTCCAGGCGCACGGTCAGGGTGTCGCCAATTTTTACCGGTTTCTGGAAGCTCATCTGCTGGCCCAGGTAGATGGTGCCAGGGCCAGGCAGGGTGCAGGCCACTGCGGCACTGATCAGCGCACCGCTGAACATGCCATGGGCAATACGCTCGCGGAACATGCTCTTGGCGGCGAACTCGGCATCCAGGTGAACCGGGTTGTGGTCACCGGACATCGCAGCGAACAGCTGGATGTCGCGTTCTTCAACGGACTTCTTGTACTCGGCCGTCTGGCCAACTTCGAGGGCTTCGTAAGGCGTGTTGGTGACCTGGGACATCGGTGCTTCCTTAAGCGTTGGGCGAGGGCGGCGATCATTCACTACGCACGGGGCGGCCAAGGGCCAGCGCCTGTTCAAGCCAGCCGAGAATATCGGCGGTGACCTCGTCACGGTTGGTTTCGTTGAGTACTTCATGCCGCGCCTCAGGATAGACGCGCAGCTGTACATGTCGATTGCCGGTCGCACGCAGGGCGTCGGCCAGATGGGTGAGACGCTTGCCGGCACTGACCGGATCACATTCACCACCGATCACCAGTATGGGCAGGTTCGGATCGATCTGCGCGAGGTTACCCGGCTGGCTGATCTGCGCCAAGCCTTGCAGCAGGTCGAGCCACAGCTGGTTGCTGCAGCGAAAGCCGCACAACGGGTCGTTGACATACAAGTCGACCTCGGCCGGGTCGCGGCTGAGCCAGTCGAACGCCGTGCGGTTGGGTTTGAAGGCTTTGTTGAACGAACCGAACGACAACCATTCGATCAGCGCACTCTTGCCTTGCGGCCCCTGGCGCCAGCCCTCCAGGCGGGCAATCAGCCGCGCCACGCGGTACAGCGCCGCCGGTTGGTAGTTGGAACCACTCAGAATCGCCCCGTGCAGGCTGGCGCTGTGGTGCAGCAGGTAGGCCTGGGCAATGTAGCTGCCCATGCTGTGGCCGAACAGAAACAGCGGTGTACCCGGGAACTGCTGGCCGATGTGCTGGGCCAGCAGCCCAAGGTCGTTGACTACGGCATTCCAGCCATGATGGCGGGCGAACAGGCCGAGGCTGCCCAGTTCGGCGGTGCGCCCGTGTCCGCGCTGGTCGGCAGCGAACAGGGCAAAGCCGGCCTCGCTCAGGGCATGCCCCAGGCGCTTGTAGCGCCCGGCATGCTCGGCCATCCCATGGGCCAGCAGCACCACGGCTTTTACCGGTGTGGCCGGCAGCCATTGGTGCACGTACAGGCTGCAGTGCTCGCTGGCGGGAAGCCAGAAGGCGTCGTGGGGCATGGCGGGTCCTTGTGCGCACAGGTACCCGAACAGTGTATGCACAACCGGGCGGATTGCAGGAAGGGCACAAATAAGATTCACAATGTTAATGGCGGCACTTGGCGTATATGCCGTCCTGGGCTTACCTGCTAACGTCGGATCAACGCCTTTTCGCCAGCAGGCGATCAGGTAAAGGACTAAAGGACGCAGTGCAGGTCCAGGCAGAGGAACAATAATAAATGCAAGCCGACTTCTGGAATGACAAGCGCCCGGCGGGCGTACCTTCCACCATCGACATCAATGCCTACACCTCGGTCGTCGAGGTGTTCGAGCGCTCCTGCAAGCGCTTTGCCGACCGCCCGGCGTTCAGCAACCTGGGCGTGACCCTGAACTACGCGGAGCTGGAGCGCCATTCGGCAGCCTTTGCCGCCTGGTTGCAGCAGCACACCGACCTCAAGCCGGGCGACCGCATCGCGGTGCAGATGCCCAACGTGCTGCAATACCCGATCGCTGTCTTCGGTGCCATGCGTGCCGGCCTGATCGTGGTCAACACCAACCCGCTGTACACCGAGCGCGAAATGCGCCACCAGTTCAAGGACAGTGGCGCACGCGCGCTGGTGTACCTGAACATGTTCGGCAAGCGTGTGCAGGAGGTGCTGCCCGACACCGGCATCGAGTACCTGATCGAGGCGAAAATGGGCGACCTGTTGCCTGCCGCCAAGGGCTGGCTGATCAACACGGTGGTCGACAAGCTGAAGAAGATGGTGCCAGCTTACCGGTTGCCCCAGGCGATATCGTTCAAGCAGGTGCTGCGCCTGGGCCGCGAGCAGTCGCCCAAACCGGTGCCGTTGAGCCTGGACGATATTGCCGTGCTGCAGTACACCGGCGGCACCACCGGCCTGGCCAAGGGCGCCATGCTCACCCATGCCAACCTGGTGGCCAACATGTTGCAGGTGCTGGCCTGCTTCTCGCAGCACGGCCCCGACGGGCAGAAGCTGCTCAAGGACGGCCAGGAGGTGATGATCGCGCCGCTGCCGCTGTACCACATCTATGCCTTTACCGCGAACTGCATGTGCATGATGGTCACCGGCAACCACAACGTCCTGATCACCAACCCACGTGACATCCCCGGCTTCATCAAGGAGTTGGGCAAGTGGCGTTTCTCGGCGTTGTTGGGGCTGAACACCCTGTTTGTCGCGCTGATGGACCACCCCGGCTTCCGCCAACTGGATTTCTCGGCGCTGAAGGTCACTAACTCCGGCGGTACGGCGTTGGTCAAGGCCACTGCCGAACGCTGGGAAGCCCTGACCGGCTGCCGCATTGTCGAAGGCTACGGCCTGACAGAAACCTCGCCGGTGGCCAGCACCAACCCCTATGGTCAGCTGGCGCGCCTGGGCACCGTGGGCATCCCGGTGGCGGGTACCGCGTTCAAGGTTATCGACGATGACGGCAACGAATTGCCGCTGGGCGAGCGGGGCGAGCTGTGCATCAAGGGGCCGCAGGTGATGAAGGGTTACTGGCAGCAGCCTGAGGCCACTGCTCAAGCACTGGATGCGGACGGCTGGTTCAAGACCGGGGATATCGCGGTGATCGACCCGGACGGCTTCACCCGCATCGTCGACCGCAAGAAGGACATGATCATCGTCTCGGGCTTCAACGTGTACCCCAACGAGATCGAGGACGTGGTGATGGGCCACCCCAAGGTTGCCAACTGTGCGGCTATCGGCGTGCCGGACGAGCGCTCAGGCGAGGCGGTGAAGCTGTTCGTGGTGCCGCGCGAGGGCGGGTTGAGCGTGGAAGAGCTGAAGGCCTACTGCAAAGCCAACTTCACCGGTTACAAAGTACCCAAGCACATCGTGCTGCGCGAGTCGTTGCCGATGACGCCGGTGGGCAAGATCCTGCGGCGGGAGCTGCGCGACATAGCGTGATACCGAAATGGCATTCGCGGGCTTGCCCGCGAATGCTTTAAAAACCGCTCTAAAATGATGATTACAGCCTGATCTGCGACATTTTGGTTAAAAACTCTAAAAATGACCTGTATTGTTCATTGAGTCATTTTTGTGACTGCAAGGCCTGTTTTGGCCTCTAGGCGACCCCAGGCAAAGCTGTTACTCTCGGCCCGCTTTCAGACGATCCGGTTTGCAACGAACCGCCGTCTCATATCAATAATAAGCGCATCGACGCGCCAATCGAACTTCGCTGTTGCTGAAGGAGTGGGCTTCCATGATCGAAAATTTTTGGAAGGATAAGTACCCAGCCGGGGTTACGGCGGAAATCAATCCTGACGAATTCCCCAATATCCAGGCAGTACTCAAGCAATCCTGCCAACGCTTTGCCGACAAACCGGCCTTTAGCAACCTGGGCAAGACTATCACTTATGGCGAGCTGTATGCGCTGTCGGGGGCGTTTGCCGCCTGGCTGCAGCAGCATACCGACCTCAAGCCGGGTGACCGCATTGCCGTGCAACTGCCCAATGTCCTGCAATACCCGGTCGCGGTCTTCGGCGCCATGCGTGCCGGGCTGATCGTGGTCAACACCAACCCGCTGTATACCGCGCGGGAGATGGAACACCAGTTCAACGACTCCGGCGCCAAGGCCCTGGTGTGCCTGGCCAACATGGCCCACCTGGCCGAAAAGGTGGTACCCAAGACCCAGGTCAAGCACGTCATCGTCACCGAAGTGGCCGACCTGCTGCCGCCGCTCAAGCGCCTGCTGATCAACAGCGTGATCAAGTACGTGAAGAAGATGGTGCCGGCCTACAGCCTGCCGCAGGCGGTGCGCTTCAACGACGCCCTGGCCCTGGGCAAGGGCCAGCCAGTGACCGAGGCCAACCCGCAGGCCAACGACGTGGCTGTGCTGCAGTACACCGGCGGCACCACCGGCGTGGCCAAGGGCGCCATGCTGACCCACCGCAACCTGGTGGCCAACATGCTGCAATGCCGGGCGCTGATGGGCGCTAACCTGCACGAAGGCTGCGAAATTCTCATCACCCCGCTGCCGCTGTACCATATCTACGCCTTTACCTTCCATTGCATGGCGATGATGCTGATCGGCAACCACAACGTGCTGATCAGCAACCCGCGTGACCTGCCGGCCATGGTCAAGGAACTGGGCAAGTGGAAGTTCAGCGGCTTTGTCGGCCTCAACACCCTGTTCGTTGCCCTGTGCAACAACGAGGCGTTCCGTGCCTTGGACTTCTCGGCGCTGAAAATCACCCTGTCGGGCGGCATGGCCCTGCAACTGAGCGTGGCAGAGCGCTGGAAGGCCGTTACTGGTTGCGCCATCTGCGAAGGCTACGGCATGACCGAAACCAGCCCGGTGGCGGCGGTGAACCCGGCAGAAGCCAACCAGGTGGGTACCATTGGTATTCCGGTGCCGTCGACCTTGTGCAAGATCATCGATGACGCCGGCAACGAGCTACCGTTGGGCGAAGTGGGCGAGTTGTGCGTCAAGGGCCCGCAGGTGATGAAGGGCTACTGGCAGCGCGAAGATGCCACCGCCGAGATCCTCGACAGCGAAGGCTGGCTGAAGACCGGTGATATCGCCCTGATCCAGGCCGACGGTTACATGCGCATCGTCGACCGCAAGAAGGACATGATCCTGGTCTCGGGCTTCAACGTTTACCCCAACGAGCTGGAAGACGTGCTGGCGGCCTTGCCGGGCGTGCTGCAGTGCGCAGCCATTGGTGTGCCGGACGAGAAGTCGGGTGAAGTGATCAAGGTGTTCATCGTGGTCAAACCGGGCATGACCGTGACCAAGGAGCAGGTGATGGAGCACATGCGTGCCAACGTTACCGGCTACAAGGTGCCACGCCTGATCGAGTTCCGCGATACGCTGCCGACCACCAACGTGGGCAAGATCCTGCGCCGCGAGCTGCGCGATGAAGAGCTCAAGAAGCAAGGCTTGAAGAAGATCGCCTGACGCCCCGCCAGCGCGGTCCCTGTAGGAGCAGCCTTGTGCTGCGAAAGGGGCCGCAAAGCGGCCCCAACAATTTCAGCATTGCGGCTGAGAACCTGGGGCCGCTTTGCGGCCCGATCGCGACACAAGGCCGCTCCTACAGAGGTTGCACCGCTTTCAGGCTCAGCGCAGTTTTTCCAGCATCTGGTAGTACCACATCCCCGCCGCCAGCAGCGGGTTGCCCAGCAAATCCCCCATCGGCACCCGCACATGCTTGCACTGGGCAAAGGTGTCGAACTTCTCCAGCGTCCCGGTCAGTGCCTCGGCCATGATCTCGCCCATGATGTGGCTGGTGGCAATGCCGTGCCCCGAATAACCCTGGCAGTACCACACGTTGTCCGACAGCCTGCCCAGCTGAGGGATGCGGTTGACCACGATGCCCATGGCGCAGCTCCACTGGAACTCGATCGGCACGCCTTTCAATGCCGGGAAGGTGCGCTCGATGCACGGGCGCAGTTCACTTTCGATATCCCGTGAGTCACGGCCGGAATAGTTGGCACCACCGCCGAACAGCAGGCGCTTGTCGGCGGTCAGGCGGTAATAGTCGAGCACGAAGCGGCAGTCGTACACCGCCAGGTCCTGCGGGTTGATCTGCTCGGCCAGCTCGCCCAGCGGCGCGGTGGTGACGATGCCGCCCATGGCCGGGAAGATCTTGCCCTTGAGCTGGCGCTTTTCCAGTTTGTGATACACATCGCCGGCCAGCATCACCTGGCGCGCCTCTACCCGGCCGTGGGCGGTGACCACCGCCGGGCGCGGGCCGTGGACGATGTCCAGCACCTCGGAGTTCTCGAAGATAAGCGCACCCAGGCTGTGGGCAGCGCGGGCCTCACCCACGCACAGGTTGAGCGGGTGCAGGTGCAGGTTGCGCAGGTTCTTCAACGCACCCAGGTACAGCGGGCTTTGCAGGTGTCCGGCCACTGCCGCGCGGTCCAGCAGTTGCACCTGCTCGCCCATGCCCCGGCGCTGGGCCTCGGCCTCGAAGGCACGCAGCTCGTCCATGTGCGAGGGCTTCATCGCCGCATGCAGGTGGCCGTGCTTGAGGTCGCAGTCGATGCCATAGCGCGCCACGCGCTGTTCGATCACCTGGTGCCCGCGCCAGCGCAGGTGCCAGATGAAATCGTCGACGTCGGCGCCCAGGTGGTTGCGCATCTGCGTGCGCATGGCCTCGTCGCCCGACAGGCTGCCGGTGACCTGGCCGCCATTGCGCCCGCTGGCGCCCCAGCCGATGCGGTTGGTTTCGACGATGGCCACCTTCAGGCCACGTTCGGCCAGCTCCACCGCCGTGGCGACGCCGGTGAAGCCGCCGCCGATGATGGCCACATCCACCTGCACCGTGCCCTTGAGCTGCGGGTACTCGGTGTGGTCGTTGAGGGAGGCGCTGTAGTAGGACGGCGCACGCTGCGCCGGGCCTTTGTTGAATGCTGCGTTCATGGGTGTTCCTTGTTATGTAGGGGCTCAGGCCTGGTGCAGGTACCAGCGCCAGTCCTGCTCGCTGACTTCGGCCATGAACTGGCGGTACTCGGCGCGTTTGACCTTCAGGTACACGCCAAGGAAGTCTTCGCCCAATGCTTCGCGGGCCCAATGGGAATGTTGCAGGGCGTCGAGGGCAGTCAGCCAATCGGTAGGCAGGTGTTCGGTGGCCTGGGCATAGCCGTTGCCTTCCACCGGTGCGCCCGGGTCCAGCTGCTCGCGGATGCCCCTGTGGCTGGCGGCGAGAATCGCCGCTGCAGCCAGGTACGGGTTGGCGTCGGCGCCGCAAATGCGGTGTTCCACATGCCGGCTGTTGGCCGGGCCGCCTGGCACGCGCAGGCTCACGGTGCGGTTGTCCACGCCCCAGGTCGGTGCCAGCGGCGCATAGCTGTTGGCCTGGAAGCGGCGGAACGAGTTGGCGTTGGGGCAAAACAGCAGCAGCGAATCGCGCAGGTGGCGCAGCATACCGGCCACGGCCTGGCGCAGCAGCGGGGTACCGGCTTTGTCTTCACTGGCGAACAGGTTGTTGCCAGCGCTGTCGGCCAGGCTCAGGTGCATGTGCATGCCGGTGCCGGCCAGGTTGGCAAACGGCTTGGCCATGAAACAGGCCTGCATGCCGTGGGCGTGGGCCACGCCTTTCACCAGCCGCTTATAGCGCACGGCCTGGTCCATCGCCTGCAGCGCATCGCCGTGCTCCAGGGTGATTTCCACCTGGCCTGGGGCGTATTCCGAAATGGCGGTACGCGCCGGAATGCCTTGGGCCTTGCAGGCAGCATAAAGGTCGGCGAGGAACGGTTCGATCTGCTCCAGTTCGCGCAGGCCATAGACCTGGGTTGTGCGCGGGCGGCCGCCATCGTTGTCCAGCGCCGGTTGCGGGCGGCCCTGGGCGTCGCGTTGCTGGTCGAGCAGGTAAAACTCCAGCTCGCAGGCCATCACCGGGTGGTAGCCGTCGGCTTTCAGCGCTTCGATGGTGCGCAGCAACACATGACGCGGGTCGGCGACGCTGGCCGGCAGGCCCTCGCTCGGGTGCATGCTGACCTGCACTGCAGCCGTTGGCACGCGGCGCCACGGCAAGCGCACCAGGCTGCCTTCAAGCGGGTAGGCCCGGCAGTCGATGTCGCCCACGTCCCACACCAGGCCCGAGTTTTCCACGTCGTCGCCGTTCAGGGTCAGGCCGAGGATGGTGCTGGGCAGCGGCCGGCCGGTCTGGTACACGGCCAGCAGTTCTTCGCGATGCAGCAGCTTGCCGCGCGGTACGCCGTTGGCGTCGAGGATGAACAGTTCGAACAGCTCGATATCGGGGTTGTCGGCCAGGAAACGGGTAGCCTGCTCTACGGGTGCAAAGTGCATGATTGATTCGCTCGCGTGCGCACAGGGCCACCGCACAAGCAGGCGGCCCAGTTGAGTCAAACGGCCAGACGCCGGCCGTGTTTGGTCACAATGGCGTGAGCGAGGTGTCCGGTGGGCGCGCGTGGCGGCAGTGCCACAGGGCCCAGAAGGCGAGGATGATGTGAACCAGCGGATTTTCCCCGGCACGGCTCCGGGCCTTCGGGAGCGAAGGGCGAGAGGACGGTGGCGCGATGGGCTGGACGGGAGTCATGCCTTTGATACTCACATGCGGCGTAAGGTTGATTAAAGCAGTGAATGGCAACCTTTACATCGCACCGGGCTAAACATTCAGGCTGCCTGTGCCGGCCCTATCGCCGGCAAGCCAGCTCCTACAGGGATCACCACAGGCCTGAGGGTTGTGCAGTACTTGTGGGAGCTGGCTTGCCGGCGATAAGGCCGGCACAGGCAGCAGAAAGCCGGCAAATCTGCGACAATCGCGCATCCTTCGAATGCCGATCATGAAAAAGCAGGCTCACCTGCATCACTAAAAAGCCCCATGACTGACCACGCCATCGACAAACTGCTGCAAAACCTCGACCACGCCATGATTGCCGACCGCCATCGCCTGCGCCGGCAGCTGCACGAACTGCGCAAGCGCCCCGACGAGGCGAAGCTGGCGCAGTGGGTGGAAAAGGTCCAGGCCTCCTGCGCCCAGGTCACCGCGCGCCAGCAGAGCGTGCCGACCGTGCGCTACGACGACAACCTGCCGATCGCCGCCAAGCGTGATGAAATCAAGAAGGCCCTGGCCGAAAACCAGGTGCTGGTGATCGCCGGCGAAACCGGTTCGGGCAAGACCACCCAGCTGCCGAAAATCTGCCTGGAGCTGGGCCGTGGCAGCCATGGCCTGATCGCCCACACCCAGCCGCGCCGGATCGCCGCGCGCAGCGTGGCGGCGCGGGTCGCCGAGGAGCTGGGCACGCCGCTGGGCGGGCTGGTCGGCTACCAGGTGCGTTTCGAAGACCAGAGCGATTCCAACACCTTGGTCAAGCTGATGACCGACGGCATCCTGCTGGCCGAAACCCAGCACGACCGCCTGCTGGAGCGCTACGACACCATCATTGTCGACGAAGCCCACGAGCGCAGCCTGAACATCGACTTCCTGCTCGGCTACCTGAAGACCCTGCTGCATCGCCGGCCAGACCTGAAGCTGATCATCACCTCGGCGACCATCGACCTGGAGCGCTTCTCCAAGCACTTCGATAACGCGCCAATCATCGAGGTGTCCGGGCGCACCTTCCCGGTAGAAACCTGGTACCGCCCGCTGACCAGCGAGCAGGACGAGGAAGGCAACCAGATCGAAGACGACCTCACCGTCGACCAGGCCATCCTCGCCACCTTGGATGAGCTGGCGCACCATGAGCGCAGTGAGGGCAAGGGCCCGGGCGATGTGCTGATCTTTTTGCCGGGCGAGCGGGAAATCCGCGATGCCGCCGAGATCCTGCGCAAGGCGCAACTGCGCCACACCGAGATTTTGCCGTTGTACGCGCGCCTGTCGCCGGCCGAGCAGCAGCGCATCTTCCAGCCACACACCGGGCGCCGCGTGGTGCTGGCCACCAACGTTGCCGAAACCTCGCTGACCGTGCCTGGCATTCGCTATGTGATCGACACCGGCACCGCGCGCATCAGCCGCTACAGCTACCGCGCCAAGGTGCAGCGCCTGCCCATCGAGGCAGTGTCGCAAGCCAGTGCCAACCAGCGCAAAGGCCGCTGCGGCCGGGTCGAGCCCGGCATCTGCGTACGCCTGTACAGCGAAGAAGATTTCAACAGCCGGCCCGCGTTCACCGACCCGGAGATCCTGCGCACCAACCTGGCGGCGGTGATCCTGCAGATGCTGCACCTGCGCCTTGGCGCGATCGATGCCTTCCCGTTCATCGAGCCGCCGGACGGCAAGGCCATCAGCGATGGCTTCAACCTGTTGCAAGAGCTGTCGGCGGTCAACCGCGAGAACCAGCTGACCCCGATCGGGCGCCAGCTGGCGCGCCTGCCGGTCGACCCACGGCTGGGTCGCATGCTGCTCGAAGGCGCACGCCTGGGCAGCTTGCAGGAAGTGCTGATCGTCACCAGTGCGCTGTCGGTGCAGGACCCGCGCGAACGCCCGCCAGAGCGCCAACAGGCCGCCGACCAGGCCCACGCACAGTGGAAGGACGTGGACTCCGACTTCGCCGCGTTGGTCAACCTGTGGCGTGGTTTCGAAGAGCAGCGCCAGGCGCTGACGGCCAACCCGCTGCGCAACTGGTGCCGCAAGAATTTCCTTAACTACCTGCGCCTGCGTGAATGGCGCGATGCCCACCGCCAGCTGGCACTCATCTGCCGTGAGCTGCAGTTGACGGTGAACAAGGAACCGTCCGACTACCTGAAGATGCACAAGGCCATCCTCAGTGGCCTGCTTAGCCAGATCGGCCAGAAGACCGAAGATGGCGACTACCAGGGTGCCCGCCAACGGCGCTTCTGGGTACACCCGTCGTCGGGCCTGGGGCGCAAGCGCCCGCAGTGGGTAATGGCCGCCGAACTGGTCGAGACCACCAAGCTGTATGCGCGCATGGTCGCCAAGATCGAGCCGGACTGGATCGAGCCGCTGGCCGGCCACCTGGTCAAGAAGAACCACTTTGAACCGCACTGGGAGAAGAAGCGCGGGCAGGTGGTGGCCTATGAGCAGATCACCCTGTACGGGCTGATTCTGGTTGGCCGCCGCCCGGTGCATTACGGCCCGATCGACCCGGTTACCTCGCGCGAGCTGTTTATCCGCGAAGGTCTGGTGGGGGGTGAAATCCAGTCGCGGGCCAAGTGCCTGACGGCCAACAAACGCCTGCTTGAGGAACTTGACGAGCTGGAGGCCAAGGCCCGCCGGCGCGACATTCTGGCCGACGAAGAAACGCTGTACGCCTTCTACGAAGCGCGCCTGCCGGCAGAAATTCACCAGACCGCGACCTTCGACAGCTGGTACCGCATGGGCAGCCAGAAAGACGCCAACCTGCTGATCATGCGCGAGGAAGACGTGCTGGCCCGCGAGGCCAGCGAAGTGACGGCAGCGCAGTACCCCGACAGCATGCAGGTGGGCGAGCTGCGCCTGCCGCTGAGCTACCACTTCGAGCCCGGTCACCCGCGTGACGGCGTGACCGTGCGGGTGCCGGCACCGCTGTTGCCAAGCCTGCCCGGCGAGCGCCTGGAATGGCTGGTGCCAGGCCTGCTGGAGGCCAAGTGCGTGGCGCTGGTGCGCAACCTGCCCAAGGCCCTGCGCAAGAACTTCGTGCCGGTGCCGGACTTCGTCAAGGCCTCGCTGGCGCGCATGACGTTCGGCCAGGGGGCGCTGCCGCAGGCTCTGGGCCAGGAGCTGTTGCGCATGACCGGTGCGCGGGTGTCCGATGAGGCCTGGGAAGAATCGGTCAAACTGGTTGAAGGCCACCTGCGGATGAACATCGAGGTGGTCGATGGCCAAGGCAAGTTCCTTGGCGAAGGCCGCGACCTGGCCGAGCTGACTGCACGCTTTGCCGCTGCCAGCCAAGCAGCACTGGCGGTGCCGCGTGATGCCAAAAGCGAACAACCGGTGCAGGCCAAAGCTTTCAGCGAAGTGAAACAGACCGCCCAGCAGAAGATTGCAGGGCTGTCGATGACCGTGTACCCGGCGCTGGTCGAGGACAACGGCACCGTGCGCGAAGGGCGCTTCTCGACCCAGGCCGAAGCCGAGTTCCAGCACCGCCGCGCGTTGCAACGGCTGTTGCTGCAGCAACTGGCCGAGCCGGCCAAGTTCCTGCGCGGCAAGCTGCCGGGGCTGACCGAGCTGGGCCTGCTGTACCGTGAAATGGGGCGGGTCGAGGCGCTGGTCGAAGACATTCTGCTGGCCAGCCTGGACAGCTGCATCCTCGAAGGCGAACAACCACTGCCTCGTGATGGCGCGGCCCTGGCCGGGCTGGCTGAGCGCAAGCGCGGCAGCTGGGCGGAGCATGCCGAGCGCCTGGCGCGCCTGACGTTGGAGGTGCTGAAACTCTGGCATGGCCTGCAGAAGCGCTTCAAGGGCAAGATCGACCTGAGCCAGGCGGTGGCGCTGAACGACATCAAGCAGCAGCTGGGTAACCTGGTGTACCCGGGCTTTGTGCGCGAAACGCCCGCGGCTTGGTTCAAGGAGCTGCCACGCTACCTCAAGGCGGTGGAACTGCGCCTTGAGAAGCTGGGTTCGCAAGTGCAGAAGGACAGGGTCTGGTCCGGCGAGCTGGCCAACCTGTGGGCGCAGTACAAGGCCCGTGCCGACAAGCATGCCCAGGAGGGCAAGCGTGATGAGCAACTGGCTTTGTACCGTTGGTGGCTGGAGGAATATCGGGTGTCGTTGTTTGCCCAGCAGTTAGGGACCAAGGTGCCGATTTCCGACAAGCGATTGAGCAAACAGTGGAGTCAGGTGGAAGGCTAAACTTCCACAGTTGTGGCAATATTGATGCAATTTGGGGCCGCCTTGCGGCCCTTCGCGGGCACGCCCGCTCCCACAGGGGTGAGCGTACGCGCCTAAATTGGTACTAAAGTGCCATTAATCTGTCATATTTCCAGCCAGCGCCCCGTGGCGATGGCCTTTGACCAGAGGAACGACCGTGCATAACGTCGTGATCAGCGGCACCGGCCTGTACACCCCGGCCCAGAGCATTTCCAACGAAGAACTGGTGACCTCCTTCAACGCCTGGTCGCAGCAGTTCAACCAGGACAACGCCGCCGCCATCGAGCGCGGTGAAGTCGAAGCGGCGCCGTTGTCCGACGCGGCGTTCATCGAAAAGGCCTCGGGCATCAAGAGCCGCTTCGTCATGGACAAGGCCGGCATCCTCGACCCCCAGCGCATGAAACCACGCTTGCCAGAGCGGTCCAACGACGAACCGTCGGTGCTCTGCGAAATGGCCGTGGCTGCTGCCCGCCAGGCCCTGGAGCGCGCCGGCCGCACGGCTGCGGATGTCGACGGGGTAATCGTCGCCTGCTCCAACTTGCAGCGCCCGTACCCGGCGATTGCCATCGAAGTGCAGCAGGCGCTGGGCATCCAGGGCTTTGCCTTCGACATGAACGTGGCCTGCTCGTCCGCCACCTTTGGCATCCAGACCGCCGCCAACAGCGTGGCCCTGGGCCAGGCGCGCGCGGTGCTGATGGTCAACCCGGAGGTGTGCACCGGCCACCTGAACTTCCGCGACCGTGACAGCCATTTCATTTTCGGTGATGCCGCCACCGCGGTACTGATCGAGCGTGCCGACCAGGCCACCTCGGCGCACCAGTTCGACATCGTCAGCAGCAAGCTGTGGACCGAGTTCTCCAACAACATCCGCAACAACTTCGGCTTCCTCAACCGTGCGGCGGAAGAGGGCGAAGGCGCAGCGGACAAGCTGTTCATCCAGGAAGGCCGCAAGGTGTTCCGCGAGGTGTGCCCGAAAGTGGCCGAGCTGATCGGTGAGCACCTGCAGGAAAACGGCCTGCAACCGAGCGATGTGAAGCGCTTCTGGCTGCACCAGGCGAACCTCAGCATGAACCACCTGATCGTCAAGAAGCTGCTGGGGCGTGAAGTGGCCGAGGAAGATGCACCGGTCATTCTCGACCGCTATGCCAACACCAGTTCGGCGGGTTCGGTGATTGCCTTCCACCTGTACCAAGATGACCTGGCCAAGGGCTCGCTGGGCGTGTTGAGCTCGTTTGGTGCGGGGTATTCGATTGGTAGCGTGATCTTGCGCAAGCGCTGATTGCCTGGTCTGATCCGAGATAGCCGGGGCCGCTTTGCGGCCCCCTACAATTTCACAGGCAAAAAAAGCGGGAAACGCCGGATGGGGTCGGCGTTTCCCGCTTCAGCGTGAAGCAGAGAGGTTGCCGCTTAGAACTTGGCTTCCAGGTCCACCTGCAGGGTGTCTACGTCAGCATTGCTGTTCGGCAGCTGCGACAGATCTGTCTTGGCCATCAGGTAGGCAGCACCCAGGGAGAAGTTCTTGTCGATCTCGTAACCGACCTTGAACTTGTGACCACGCGAACCGGTGAAGCCGTTGCCAAAGTCCGAATCGGTGAACAGGCTGACCACCGCGTTACGCTGTACATCGCGGTAGTTGTAGTCCAGGCTCCAGGCTCCCACCTTGGTTTTCAAACCAGCCAGCCAGGCTTGATCTTCGCCATCGGTGCTCTCGGTATTCTTCACGTACTGACCATACGCCGACAATGGAATGGCCAAGCCGGTGAAATCGATCTGGCCAAAGCCTTCCACCAGATTGAACTCGTTGGTGGTGTTGCCGAACGACTGCAGGATGGCTGCTTCCTTGTCGTTGTCGTAACCATAGATGCTGGCACCCACGGTGAGCTTGAGCACGTCAGCCGGGGCGAACTTGGCGCCCAACTGGCCGTGGTAAACCTGCGCATCGTGCTTGTACTGGACACCATCACCATCGACGTTGTCTTTCAGGGTGTACTGACCGGCGCTGGCAAAGACTTCGGCTGCGCCCAGGTCAGCCTTGTAAGTGGCAGCCACACCTTCCGGGTTGATGTCGCTATCCCAGATGATGTCGCCCATGCTTACCCAAGGCTGTGGCATCTTGCCGCCAATCAGGTGCAGGTTAGGGACTGCAGTAGGGTGCCAGTCGAGGTAGGCGAGGTCGACCCACAGGGACTTCTTGTCAAAGTAGTTGTCGAGGCTCTGGTTGGTCGAGCGCCGGTCGGCGCTGCTGCCGGTGGCTATACGAACGCCGGCGTCGACCTGCGGGTTGATCTCGCTGTAGAAGCCGACACGGGCACGCACTCGCTGGCGGTCCTGGTTGCCGCTGCTGCTGTTCGGGTCATCGACGTTGACGTCTTCGTAACGCAGGCGCACGTCACCCTTGATCTGGGTCTTGGCGGCCCATGCCACTTTTTGTTCAAACGAGCTCATGCGTTCGGACTGAGCTTTCTGGTCGGCCTTTTCCTTGGTTTCTTTTGCCAGGTCGCCCTGCAGTTCGTTGTACTGCGCCTGGTTGATCGAGCCGTTGGCGCGGAGCATTTCGAGCAGCTTGGCGTCGACAGCAGCACTGGCCGGGGCGCTCAGAGCCAGCATCATGCCGGTGAGGCTCACTCCGGTAAGTGTAGAAACAAGACGCATAAGGTTCTCCCTACTGAAAAAAATGGGGGAGGCTCAAGCGCCTGCCCCTGCGTTGGCATGTCTTCGGAAAGGGCCTGAATAGACAGGTTCTGGGGTTCCGGAAAACAGGCGCAAGTATTGCGGGGGCCAATGACAGATTAATGTCTAATTAGTGGCACTGCTGTTAAGTAATTGAGAATAAAAGGATCAGCCCGGCGTTCGTCATTTGAGTGCCGGGCCATCCTTGGAGATACTGAGGGCCTTCAGATAGCGAGCCGAAACCGTGACCAGCCTGTATAGCCTTGCCCATTTGCGTGATCTTCCGGCGGCCACCTGGGATGCCCTGGTGCCGGCCGGCCAACCGTTCCTGCGCCATGCCTTCCTCAGCGCGATGGAAGACAGCGGTAGCGTGCAGCGAAACACCGGCTGGGCCGCCGAGCACCTGGTGCTGGAGCGTGACGGGCAGGTGCGGGCACTGTTGCCGGCGTACCGCAAGTGGCATTCGTTTGGCGAGTATGTGTTCGATCATGGCTGGGCCGATGCCTGTGAGCGGGCCGGCATTGCCTACTACCCAAAGCTGCTCGGCGCCGTGCCGTTCAGCCCGGTCAGCGGCCCACGCCTGCTGGCGGCCGACCCGGCTGACGGTTTATTGATGCTGCAGGCCCTGCCGGAGTATCTGGGCAAGGGTGGGCTTTCCGGTGCGCACATCAACTTCACCGACCCGGCGCTGGACGCGCAGTTGGCGGGCATGCCAGGGTGGATGGAGCGCCTGGGCTGCCAGTTTCACTGGCAAAACCGGGGATACCGCGACTTCCAGGATTTTCTCGACAGCCTGAGCTCTCGCAAGCGCAAGCAGATGCGCAAGGAGCGTGAGCAGGTGGCAGGGCAGGGCATCGAATTCCGGTGGTACCGCGGTGATGAACTGGACGAGGCACAGTGGGATTTCGTCTTTTTGTGTTATGCCAACACCTATGCGGTGCGCCGACGCGCGCCTTACCTGACGCGCGAGTTTTTCAGCCTGCTGGCCGAACGCATGCCCGAGGCGCTGCGTGTGGTGATGGCCCGTCAGGGTGGGCGCGATGTGGCAATGGCCTTGAGCCTGGTGGGGGGCGACAGCCTGTTTGGCCGCTACTGGGGGTGCCTGGATGAATTCGACCGGCTGCATTTCGAAACGTGTTTTTACCAGGGCATGGACTTTGCCATTGCCGAGGGTTACCAGCGTTTCGATGCCGGGGCGCAGGGCGAGCACAAGCTGATACGCGGGTTTGAACCGGTGTTGACGCGGTCCTGGCATTACCTGCTGCACCCGGGGTTGCGGCGGGCGGTGGAGGATTTTCTGCTGCAGGAGCGGGAAGGGGTCAAGGGGTATGCCGAGGAGGCGCGGGGGATGTTGCCTTACCGCCGGGACTGAGGGTTTTGTATTGTTTGTAATGGCCCTATCGCCGGCAAGCCAGCTCCCACAAGTACTCCACAGACTTCAAGGCCTGTGGTAATTCTGTAGGAGCTGGCTTGCCGGCGATAGGGCCGGTCCAGGAGTCAGTCGACCCCGACAAAGCCCCCGGTCTGGTGGTGCCACAACCGGGCATACAACCCTTGTTGCTCCAGCAACTGCGCATGGCTGCCACTTTCGACAATCCGGCCCTTGTCCAACACCACCAGCCGGTCCATCCGTGCAATGGTCGATAGCCGGTGGGCAATGGCGATCACCGTCTTGCCCTGCATCAGCGTCTCCAGGCTTTCCTGGATGGCGGCCTCCACCTCCGAGTCCAGCGCCGAAGTGGCTTCGTCCATGATCAGGATCGGTGCATTCTTCAACAGCACCCGGGCGATGGCGATGCGCTGGCGCTGGCCGCCCGACAACTTGACCCCACGCTCACCCACATGGGCATCGAAGCCGGTGCGCCCCTGGGCGTCCGACAGTTGCGGGATGAACTCGTCGGCGCGGGCGCGGCGAACCGCCTCGTGCAACTCCGCCTCGCTGGCATCGGGGCGGCCGTACAGCAGGTTGTCGCGGATCGAGCGGTGCAGCAACGAGGTGTCCTGGGTGATCATGCCGATCTGTGCGCGCAGGCTGGCCTGGCTGACTTCGGCAATGTTCTGGCCATCGATGAGGATGCGCCCGCCCTGCACGTCATACAGGCGCAGCAGCAGGTTGACCAAGGTCGACTTGCCCGCCCCGGACGGGCCGATCAGGCCGATTTTCTCGCCCGGGCGAATGTTCAGGTCGAGCCCTTCGATCACATTGGCAGCCTTGCCATAGTGGAAGTCGACATCATCGAAATGCACCGCGCCGCGGCTGACCTTGAGCGCCGGCGCGTTGGGCTGATCGGTGACGGTAACCGGCTGGGCAATGGTCTGCAGGCCGTCCTGGACCATGCCGATGTTCTCGAAGATGCCGTTGACCACCCACATGATCCAGCCCGACATGTTGACGATGCGGATCACCAGGCCGGTGGCCAGGGCGATGGCGCCGACGGTGATCAGCGACTGGCTCCACAGCCACAGCGCCAGGCCCGTGGTGGCGACCACCAGCAGGCCGTTGAGGGTGGTGATGACCACGTCCATGCTGGTGATCACCCGCGAGGCCAGCTGGGTTTTCTCGGTTTGCTCGCGGATCGCTTCACGTGCGTACTGCTGCTCGTACTCGGTGTGGGCGAACAGCTTCAGCGTCGCGATGTTGGTGTAGCCGTCGACGATACGCCCCATCAGCTTGGAGCGGGCGTCGGAGGAGATCACCGAGCGTTCCTTTACCCGTGGCACGAAGTAGAACAGCGCGGCGATGTAGCCGGCGATCCAGACCAGCAGCGGCAGCATCAGGCGCCAATCGGCTTCTGCAAAAAGCACCAGCGAGGTGATCGCATAGATCAGCACATGCCATAACGCGTCCACCGCCTGCACGGCGGAATCACGTAGCGAGTTGCCGGTCTGCATGATGCGCTGGGCAATGCGCCCGGCGAAGTCGCTCTGGAAGAAATTCAGGCTCTGCTTGAGCACGTAAGTGTGGTTTTGCCAGCGGATCAGGCTGGTCATGCCGGGGTTGATGGTCTGGTGCACCAGCAGGTCGTGCAGGCCGAAAAACAACGGCCGCAGCAACAGGATCACCACCAGCATCCAGATCAGTTCACCGCTGTGCTCGCTGAAGAAGCTGGCATTCGGCGTGCCCTGGGCCAGGTCGATGATGCGGCTGAGGTAGCTGAACATCGCCACCTCGATCAGCGAGGCGAACAGGCCGACCACCAGCAGGGCGAGGAAGCTGGGCCAGACCTGGCGCAGGTAATACAGGTAGAACGGCCACACGGTGGTGGGTGGCGATTCACTGGGTGCTTCGCGAAAGATATCGATCAGCTGTTCAAAACGACGGTACAGCATGGGTAACGACACTCCTGTTTCATCCGGCCCTCAGGCGGTTGCACATCCTTGTGCAGCCTGCGGTCAGTCGATGCGTTTGGCCGACTTGATGTAGACCGGGTCGGCCGGTACATCGCGCATGCCTTTTTTGATGGTGGTTGGCGAGTTGACGATCTGGTCGACCACTTCCATGCCTTTGGTCACCTTGCCGAACACGGCGTACCCGGCGTCGCGCCCCGGGTTGAGGAAATCGTTGTCGGCCACGTTGATGAAGAACTGGCTGGTGGCCGAGTTCGGGTTGGAGGTGCGCGCCATCGACAGTGTGCCGCGGGTGTTCAGCAGGCCATTGCTGGCCTCATTCTTGATCGGGTCGTTGGTGTTCTTCTGCGCCATCTGGTCAGTAAAGCCGCCGCCCTGCACCATGAACCCCGGGATCACCCGGTGGAAAATCGTGTTGTTGTAGAAGCCGCTGTCAACGTACGCCAGAAAATTCTTGGTGCTGAGCGGCGCCTTTTCGGCGTTCAGCTCGATTTCGACCTGGCCGAAGCTTGTGTCGAGCATGACGTGCGGGGTCTTGTCGGAGGCCATGACGCTGGTGGCGAAGGCGACCGAGCAGGCGGTGAGCAGGAGTTTTTTCAGCATGGGCTCAAAGATCCTTGAGAGGTGGAAGCGGCTGCGAGGAACTGCAGCAGGGTCTGGTTGAAGACCTCGGGTTGATCGAGTGGCGTAGCGTGCCGGGAATCGTCGACTACGACCAGCCTGGCGTTGGGCATCAGGGCGACGTAACGCTCTTTCAGTTGTATCGGGGTGTAATCGTGGTCGGCGGCGATCACCAGGGTAGGACAGTGGATCTGCCCGATGCGTTCCTGCACGCCCCAGTCGACGATGGCGTCGAAGCTCTTGAGGTAGGCGCGTTTGTCATTGCGCGCCCAACGCTGGGCCATCTTCTGCCGCAAGTCTGCTTGATGGGGCTTGGGGAACAGGCGCTCGGCCAGGCCCTTGCCGACGGTTTCGACACTGAGCAGGCGCGCCAGGCCCCAGCGCTTGAGCCACCAGGCCCAGTCACTACGGGTGCGGCGCTTGACCTCGGGGGCGCTGTTGACGATGCACAGGCTGCGCAGCCACTGCGGGTGGTCGACAGCGAACTGAAAACCCACCATGCCGCCCATCGACAGGCCCACGAAGTGCACGGGGCCCGTGTGCAGGTGTTCGAGCAGGGCCAGCAGGTCGGCACTGAAGGTGGCGATCTGGTAACCGTCGCGCGGCTTGTCGGAGCGACCGTGGCCGCGGATGTCCATGAGGATCACCCGGTAATGACGGCTGAGCACCGGCACCTGCAACTCCCAGTCCTGGCAGCTGGAGCCCAGCCCGTGCAGCAACACCAAGGGTTCGCCCTGGCCATATTCCTCGTAATGCAGTGCGCATCCTTCGTGTTCGAAATAGGCCATGGGCGCGGTCCTCTCAGGCTTGCGGGGGGGCTGCGAAGGGCACGTCCAGTGGCGCGGTGTCGAAGTTGCGCAGCAGGTCGATGAGAATCTGCGTGGCCGGGCCCAAGGTCTTCTCTTTGCTCGAATAAAGGTAGAACAGTGGGTGGCGGCTGCCACCCTGATCCAGCTGCAGCGGTTTGAGCACGCCTTCAGTCAGCTCGCGCTCGATCATGTGCCGGGGCAGCCAGGCAAAGCCCAGGCCGCTGCTGACGAAGGTGGCGGCGGTGCCCAGGCTGCCGACGGTCCAGCGCTGCTCGGCACCCAGCCAGCCGACGTCGCGTGGCTGCGCGCGGCCGGAGTCGCGGATGACCACCTGTAGCTGGCTTTCCAGGTCCTGGAAGGTGAGTTCCCGGCCCAAGCGGTGCAGGCTGTGCTCAGGGTGGGCGACAGCAACGAACTCCACCGCGCTCAGTTCGGCGCCCAGGTAGCCGCCAATGCTGTAGCTGCTGATGGCCAGGTCGGCGATGCCTTCGTGCATCACTTCTTCTACGCCAGACAATACTTCTTCACGCAGGCGCACCCGGCAGCCGCGGCTTTGCGGCATGAACGCGGCCAGGGCACGTACCAGTCGCGCACTGGGGTAGGCGGCATCGACCACCAGGCGCACCTCGGCTTCCCAGCCTTGTTCCATGTGGTGGGCGAGGTCTTCGAGCTGGCTGGCCTGCTTGACCAGGTGGCGAGAGCGACGCAACAACACGTTGCCCGCCTCGGTGAGCACCGCCTTGCGGCCGTCGATGCGCAGCAGTGGCACGCCCAGTTGCTCCTGCATGCGCGCCACGGTGTAGCTGACCGAGGACTGCGAGCGGTGCAGTGCCTCGGCGGCCTGGGCAAACCCGCCGTGATCGACCACTGCTTGCAGGGTTCGCCACTGGTCAAGGGTTACGCGCGGCGCTTTCATCTTTCGCTCCTGTTGTCCTAAGCTGCGCTCTTTCAAGGAGAGCGGCCCATGAAGAAATGTTGTGCGGCAATACTGATGTGCCTGCCCCTCGGGGCCATGGCTTATCCCATCGATGTGGAGAAGGAACTGACCGGGGTCAAGCTCGACTACACCGCCTATGACACGGCCTACGACATTGGCGCCATTACCCTGAACAACTATGGGCAAGTACCGGCGGCGTGCAAGGTAACCTTCCGCAACGGCCCGGAAGCACCGCGGGTACGCCGGGTGAATGTACCGGCCGGCAAAAGCGTCGATGTCACCGCCAAATTCAATCGGCAGATCATCAAACTGCGGATCGCCTTGAACTGCAGCGCGGAATAAAACTGATTAATCGATTGATTGAACCCACTTTTTACGCTTTTTTATCGATAGGTCAAGCCTTAATCTCACCTCCATCGAATCGCACCCTTTTCGCCGATGGAGGCACCCCATGTCCCGCGTACTGATCATCGAAAGCAGCGCCCGCCAGCAGGATTCCGTTTCCCGTCAGCTGACCCGTGATTTCATTCAGCAATGGCAGGCTGCTCATCCGGCCGATCAGATTACTGTGCGTGACCTGGCCGTAAACCCGGTGCCGCATCTGGACGCCAACCTGCTGGGTGGCTGGATGAAGCCAGAAGAACAGCGCAGCGCCGCCGAACTGGATGCGCTGGCCCGTTCCAACGAATTGACTGATGAATTGCTGGCTGCCGACGTGCTGGTGATGGCTGCGCCCATGTACAACTTCACCATCCCCAGCACCCTCAAGGCCTGGCTGGACCACGTGCTGCGGGCCGGCATCACCTTCAAGTACACCCCCACTGGCCCGCAGGGCCTGCTGACCGGCAAGCGCGCCATCGTCCTGACTGCCCGCGGCGGTATCCATGCCGGCGCCACCAGCGACCATCAGGAACCGTACCTGCGCCAGGTGATGGCTTTCATCGGCATTCACGATGTCGACTTCATCCATGCCGAAGGCCTGAACATGAGCGGCGAGTTCCACGAGAAGGGCGTCAACCAGGCCAAGGCCAAACTGGCGGCGGTGGCCTGAGATTTACTGAATTCCCAACCCTGACACCTGTTTTTGCTCCTTTGGGTGTACCTGCCCGGCCAATGGCCGGGCTTTTTTATGCGTGGAGCCATGAGGGGACCTGAGCCTGCCTCTTCGCGGGCACGCCCGCTCCCACAGGGATATCACAGCACCTGAGACCGGTGGTGTACCTGTGGGAGCGGGCGTGCCCGCGAAGAGGCAGGTACAGCCCCTACATTCCTCATGGTTGAACTCATTTACCGCAACCCGCTAAGGTCGCGGCCTTGATTCATGAGAGGCAACCATGGGCTACCTGATAATCGTCGCGCTGATCCAGGCGTTTTCCTTCAGCCTGATCGGCGAGTACCTGGCCGGGCACGTCGACAGCTACTTCGCCGTGCTCGCACGGGTGCTGCTGGCGGGCCTGGTGTTCCTGCCGCTGACACGCTGGCGCCAGGTCGAACCGCGCTTCATGCGTTCGATGCTGCTGATCGGCGCATTGCAGTACGGCATCACCTACGTCTGCCTGTACCTGAGCTTCCGCGTACTCACGGTGCCAGAGGTGCTGCTGTTCACCATCCTCACGCCGTTGCACGTGACGCTGATCGAAGACGCCATGAACCGGCGTTTCAACCCATGGGCGCTGCTGGCTGCGCTGGTGGCGGTAGCCGGTGCCGCGGTGATCCGCTTCGACAGCATCAGCGGCGAGTTCTTCATCGGCTTCCTGTTGCTGCAACTGGCCAACTTCACCTATGCCGCCGGCCAGGTGCTGTACCGCCATCTGGTCGCGCGCAACCCCAGTGACCTGCCGCACTACGCCCGTTTTGGCTACTTCTACCTGGGGGCCTTGCTGGTGGTGCTGCCGGCCTTCCTGCTGTTCGGCAATACCCAGCACCTGCCGAGTACCGATGTGCAATGGCTGGTGCTGCTGTTCCTAGGCCTGTGCCCGACGGCGCTGGGCCTGTACTGGTGGAACAAGGGTGCGTGCATGGTTTCTGGCGGCACGCTGGCGGTCATGAACAATTTGCATGTGCCGGTGGGGTTGCTGTTGAACCTGCTGATCTGGAACCAGCACGAGCCGCTGGGGCGGCTCTTCATCGGCGGTGCGATCATCCTGGCATCGGTGTGGCTGAGCCGGTTGGGCGCACGTGCGCAGGCGCCGCTGGCCGGCAAGGCCTGACATGCACACCATCTTCGTCATTGTTGCGCCGATCTTCGCCCTGATCCTCGTCGGCTATCTATGCCGCAAGACCAACAAGCTGGGCGACAAGGCTGCCGCCGAAATCAACAAGATGGTGGTCTGGCTGTGCCTGCCGGCGTTGCTGTTCAAGGTAACGGCCACTGCCACCTGGAGCGAGATCTGGCACCCGGGGTTCATCGCGGCCTTTGGCACGGGCGCCCTGGCCATGTTCGTGGTCACGCTGTTGTGGCGCCTGAATAGCGGCCACGGCCTGGTGGCGTCGAGCATCGACGGGCTGAGTGCGGGGTATGCCAACACTGGTTATATAGGCATCCCGTTGTGCCTGCTGCTGTTCGGCCAGGCGGGCTTGCAGCCGGCGCTGATTTCATCGTTGATCGTGGTGTGCCTGGTGTTCGCCATTTCGCTGACGCTGATCGAGGTCGGGCTACAGGAGGAGCGGCATATCGGTCGCGCCGTGGTGGTCGTTGGCAAGGCGTTGGCGAAGAACCCGCTGGTGATTTCGCCGCTGGTGGGGGCGGGGTGGGCCATGAGCGGGTTGGGGCTGGCCGAGCCGGTGCTGCACTTTCTGGACATGCTGGCGCTGGCCACCACGCCGTGCGCCTTGATATCGCTGGGTGCATTCCTGGCAGAAAAGCGCGCGGGTGCGCAAGCCAGCCCTTGGCCATTGGTAGGCTTGAAGCTGGTGGGGCAGCCGGCGCTGACCTGGGTGCTGGCGTACAAGGTGTTCAGCCTGCCGAGCATGTGGGCGGCTTCGGCGGTGCTGCTGGCGGCCCTGCCGACCGGCACCGGGCCGTTCATGCTGGCGGAGTATTACAACCGCGAGGCGGGGCTGATTTCGCGGACGATCCTGTTGTCGACCGTGGCTTCGCTGGTGACCTTGACCGGGCTGTTGTACCTGCTGGGTTACGCGGGGTAGCAGCAGGCCCTATCGCCGGCAAGCCAGCTCCCACAGGATGGCATCACGGCTGAATGCTGTGAGCTCCCTGTGGGAGCTGGCTTGCCGGCGATGGGCTGCAAGGCAGCCCCGGCTGTCTCAAGCCTCGCTCATCTCCTCAAGGCGACGCGGCACCGGCTCCGCCGCCGTACGCCCGGCCAACCCCACCCGCATGTCATTGCCACTGGGCTGCTGATACAGGCTCAAGCCAAACTCCGGCAGCACCGCCAGCAGGTAGTCGAAGATATCCCCCTGGATCCGCTCATAATCCGCCCACACCGTGGTAGTGGTAAAGCAGTAGATCTCCAGCGGCACACCTTCGGCGGTGGTCTGCATCTGCCGCACCATGCAGGTCATGTTCGGGTGCACGTTGGGGTGGTTCTTCAGGTAGGCCAGGGCAAACGCGCGGAATGTACCGATGTTGGTCAGCTTGCGGCGGTTGGCCGACAGCTCTGCCACCGGCCCCAGGGCCTCGTTCCAGTTCTGCAGTTCCTGGCGCTTGCCGGCCAGGTAGTCGCCCAGCAGCTGCACCTGGCTCAGGCGCTGCTCCTCTTCGCGGGTCAGAAAGCGCACACCGGCCGCGTCTATGAACAGGCTGCGCTTGATCCGCCGGCCACCGGACTGCTGCATGCCGCGGTAGTTGCGGAACGACTCGCTCATCAGGCGCCAGGTGGGGATGGAGACAATCGTTTTGTCGAAGTTCTGTACCTTCACCGTGTGCAGGGTGATGTCCACCACGTCGCCATCAGCACCTACTTGCGGCATTTCGATCCAGTCACCCACGTGCAGCATGTCGTTGCTGGTGAGTTGCACGCTGGCGACGAACGACAGCAGGGTGTCCTTGTACACCAACAGCAGCACCGCCGACATGGCACCCAGGCCCGACAGCAGCAGCAACGGCGAGCGGTCGATCAGAGTGGCGACGATGACGATCGAGGCGAAGATCCACAGCATCATCTTGGCCAGTTGCACATAGCCCTTGATCGAGCGGGTGCGGGCGTGTTCGGTGCGGGCGTAGATCTCGAGCAGGGCATCCAGCAGGCACGACAGCGCCATGGTCATGAACAGCAGGGTAAAGGCCAGGGCGACATTTCCCAGGAAGTGCTGGGCAGTGTCGGACAGCTCCGGCACCAGCTTCAGGCCAAACTGCAGCACCAGTGAGGGGGTGGTTTGCGCCAGGCGGTGGAACACCTTGTTATGGCGCAGGTCGTCCAGCCACTTCAGCGCGGGCTGGCGGGCCAGCAGGCGGGCGCCATGCAGCATCAAAAAGCGCGCCAGGCGGCCGAGGATGAGGGAAATCAGCAGCAGCACCGCCAGGCCAATGGCGGCGTGCAGCATCGGGTGTTGGTCGAGTGTGCCCCACAGGTCGAGGGAGTCACGCCAGATTCGTTGTATATCCATGGGCTTGCGTACAGTCTTGTGGCGAAACGAAGGGCCATTAGAGCGCGGATGACGACAAAGTTGCCAAAAGAAATTCGGCTAAGGCGGCAGAAAACGTTACCCTATGCAACTGAATTTCCCGCACTTGCCTGAGGTTACCTCCGTGTTCTCCCAATTCGCCCTGCATGAACGCCTGCTTAAAGCCGTGGCCGAGCTTAAATTTGTCGAGCCGACCCCGGTGCAGGCCGCGGCCATCCCCCTGGCCCTGCAAGGGCGCGACCTGCGCGTGACCGCGCAGACCGGCAGTGGCAAGACGGCGGCCTTCGTACTGCCGCTGCTCAACCGCCTGGTCGACCTGAAAGGCGGGCGCGTCGAGATCCGCGCGCTGATCCTGCTGCCGACCCGCGAGCTGGCCCAGCAAACCTTGAAGCAGGTGGAGCTGTTCTCGCAGTTCACCTACATCAAGGCGGGCCTGGTGACCGGCGGCGAAGACTTCAAGGAGCAGGCCGCCATGCTGCGCAAGGTGCCGGACGTGCTGATCGGCACCCCGGGCCGCCTGCTTGAGCAGCTTAACGCCGGCAACCTCGACCTGTCCCACGTGCAGGTACTTATCCTCGACGAAGCCGACCGCATGCTGGACATGGGCTTTGCCGAAGACATGGAGCGCCTGTGCAAGGAGTGCGAGAACCGCGAGCAGACCCTGCTGTTCTCCGCCACCACCGGTGGCGCTGCCCTGCGCGATATCATCGGCAAGGTGCTGAAAGACCCTGAGCACCTGATGCTCAACAGCGTCTCGCAGCTGGCCGAAGGCACCCGCCAGCAGATCATCACCGCCGACCACGACCAGCACAAAGAGCACATCGCGCAGTGGCTGCTGGCCAACGAAACCTTCGACAAGGCGATCATCTTCACCAACACCCGCGCCATGGCCGACCGTATCTACGGTCACCTGGTGGCCAAGGACGTGAAGGCTTTCGTGCTGCACGGCGAGAAGGACCAGAAGGACCGCAAACTGGCCATCGAGCGCTTCAAGCAGGGCAGCTCCAAGGTGCTGGTAGCTACCGACGTGGCGGCTCGCGGCCTGGACATCGACGGCCTGGACCTGGTGATCAACTTCGACATGCCTCGCAGCGGTGACGAGTACGTGCACCGCGTGGGCCGTACCGGCCGTGCCGGTGGCGAAGGCCTGGCGATTTCGTTGATTACCCACAACGACTGGAACCTGATGTCGAGCATCGAACGCTACCTCAAGCAGCAGTTCGAACGCCGTGTGATCAAGGAAGTGAAAGGCACCTACAGCGGTCCGAAAAAGGTCAAGGCCTCGGGCAAGGCTGTTGGCGCCAAGAAGAAGAAAGTTGATAAGAAAACCGGCGACAAGAAAGCTGCCGCCAAGCGCAAGCCCACCGCCAAACCGCGGGCTAACGCACCTCTGGCCAGCGCTGACGGCCTGGCGCCACTGAAAAAGCGCAAGCCTGCTGCTGAATAAGTAGCTATCAAGGCCCTATCGCCGGCAAGCCAGCTCCCACAGGGAAGCCACAGACGCTGGATTCAGCGGTACCTGTGGGAGCTGGCTTGCCAGCGATGGAGCCATCAATGGCAACCCGTCAATCAGCCTTCTTCTCCGCCGTTTTCAGTTCTTTGATCCGCTGGTCTATCAGCTGACACTTGTCGGGCAAGTCCTTGCTCGCCGTCCCTAGATCCATCCCCTGAAGCTCGTCGTTGATCTCCTTGGCCTTCTGCGGGTTCTGCTCGGTCAACTGGGTCACCAACCCGGCCAGCTCTTCTCGTTTCTGCGTGGCTTCTTCCGGTGTGCACGCCCAGGCGGGCAACGCGCAGGACAGTGCAATGACGCAGGTAATCGGCAGCAGCGGTTTCATCCTTTTTACCTCTAGCGGTGGCTATGTGCGGTGGAACGTTGCGGCGGCAAGCAAGTTCAGCCTTGGCGACCGATGGCGCAGAAGCGTTATCCCCTAGCGAGGTGAGGCCGCGCCGTCATGTCTATTTCCAACGCCTTCATCACGATCAGAAACGACTTCAGCGTAGGGTTGCCATGCTCGCTGAATGACCTGTAAAGCTGCTCTCGGGACAGCCCAGTCTCTTTCGCCAGTTCGCTCATCCCCTTGGCGCGTGCAACCACGCCGACAGCTTTAGCGACATAGCTGGCATCGCCGGTTTCAAGTGCATCGGTCATGAACTGCGCGATTGCTTCAGGTGTAGTGAGGTACGCGGCAGGATCGAATTCAGAGAAGGTTTCAGTCATTTTGCATCCTCCACGAATGCAGAATCTGGATTCGGATTTCTTCATCAAGTGAATGTAGTTTTTAAACTACACAAGACGAGACAGCCAATGGTTTCTGTCTATTGCTGCCTACGCGGCTTCAGACCGTGGCATCCATCCAGCCTTCATCTTTCGGAACACCGCTTGCGCCGGCAGGTCCCAACCTGTGTACCCCTTCCGTCCACAGCAGGAGCCCGTAGCCATGAGCATCGCCTACGATTGGGATCTGATCGAACGTTTGCTGCACGAAGTGCAGAACGGCGCCGGTCATAGCTTTACGCCACGCCCCTATGCCGAACAGCACGCCGCGGCCCAGGCCGCCAAGGGTGAGCCGGTGGGGGATCTGGATCACCTTAAAACCCACGCTTGTGAGTATGAAAAGCTGCTGTTCGAGCGTGGCTTCATCGAAAGCCGGCCTGAAGAAGAGGGCGGCAATGGTGAAAACTTTGTGCTGACCGAGCGCGGGTTACGCTTGTTGAGCCTGATCGACAGCAGCATCCCGGGCTTCGAACACCCGCGCCAGGTGCTGGACGAACAGGCGGATGCGCTGGATGAAGCCACCTTCGAGCACGTGTCTTCGAAGGCGCAGATCGCTTGAGGTCGTTTTGAGGCTGGCAACAGCGGGTAGGGAAACCCGATAATCGGTAGCTTCTGAATACTGCCGAGCCTATGCCCATGCTTGCGAACACCCCGGAGGCCCGCCTATGAGCGCGGTCCGCAAGAACCCTGACGCCTTTGCCTTTCAGGTGATGCTGGGCCTGTGCCTGATCTGGGGTTGCCAGCAGGTGCTGATCAAGACCGCCGCCGTCGACATCGCGCCGGTGATGCAGGCCGCGCTGCGCAATGGCATCGCCGCTGTGCTGGTGGCGCTGATGCTGTGCTGGCGCGGTGGCTGGGATCAGGTCGGCAGCACATGGCGCGCGGGTTTGCTCGCGGGCGGGCTGTTTGGTGTGGAGTTCCTGTTCATCGCCGAAGGCCTGAAGCTGACGTCGGCGGCGCACATGTCGGTGTTCCTCTATACCGCACCGGTGTTTACCGCGTTGGGCCTGCATTTCCGGCTACCCAGCGAGCGCCTGCGGTTTTTGCAGTGGCTGGGGATTTTGTTGGCATTCGGTGGCATAGCCATGGCGTTTGCTGGCGGCATGTCGTTCGAGGAAATGGATGGGCGCATGCTGCTGGGTGATGCCTTTGGCGTGATCGCCGGGCTGGCCTGGGGCGCTACTACAGTCGTGGTGCGCTGCTCTCGGCTGTCGGAAGCACCGGCTACCTTGACCTTGTTCTATCAGCTGGCGGTGGGGTTTGCTGGCCTGTTGCTGATTGCTCTGCTTAGCGGGCAGATCGGCGCCGTGTCGCTGACACCCTTGGCGATGGGCAGTGTGCTGTTCCAGGGGATTGTGGTGTCGTTCATCAGTTACCTGACCTGGTTCTGGTTGCTGCGCAAGTACCTGGCGTCCAACCTGGCGGTGTTTTCGTTCATTACGCCGCTGTTTGGGGTGACCTTTGGGGTGCTGCTGCTGGATGAGCCGCTAAGCGTCAATTTCGTGATCGGCGCGCTGTTAGTGTTGCTGGGCGTGGTTCTGGTGAGTGCCGAGCCTTGGGTGAAGCAACAATTGCGCAAGCTTGTGGGTTGAAGGTTGCCTGTGCTGGCCCTATCGCCGGCAAGCCAGCTCCCACAGGAGTACCTCAGGCCTTGAAGTGGTAAGGATACCGGTGGGAGCTGGCTTGCCGGCGATAGGGCCCTTGCAGGCAAGACCAGTTGTTCAGGCTGCGCGGGCTACTGCTTGGCAATCTTGAGTGTTCTGCCCACTGGTCATGACCAGCACGCCCGCCAGCCCCAGCCCCACCGCCGCCAGCATTAACGCCGGCTGCAGGCCGCCGCTGTAATGGCTGCTGACCGCCGCCAGCAGGGGCCCGCTCAACTGCCCCAGGGCAAAGCACGCGGTCAGCAGCCCGGCATTGCGCTGTGTGGCGTGGGGGGCCAGCTCCCGCGAGCGTTGCATCACCAATTGCATGCACGCCAAAAACGGCCCACCGCACAGCACCACACCCAGCGCCAACCCGACCCCGCCGCCCATCAGGCAGGCCAGTACGCCCAGCCCTTGCAACCACAGGGTGGCGGTCAGCCAGGCCGAGGTGCGCCCGTTACGGCGCAAGCTCACCAGCACCACCCCCAGCGCTGCCGCCAGGCCAAACGCCGGCCAGAACAGGTCCGCCATCCACTGCCCGCGAAACTGCTGATTGGCCATTTGCGACAGGAAAGTGGCCGGCAGGATGTAACCCACGCCGTACAGCGCGTATACCAGCGCCAGGCGGCCAATGCCGGCGCTGCGCGCCGCCCCCGGGTGCGCTGGCGACGGGGTTGGTGCAGCCTGCAATGCGCGTGGCAGCCAAGGCCGCACGGCCAGCAGCATCACCAGCGCAGCCACGGCGTAGATCAGCCACAGTGCTGCCGAGCCCAGCCCAGCCAAGTGCGCCAGCAGTGCCAACAGGCCGGTCACGGCGATGCCCAGGCCGGGCCCTGCAAACACCAGGGCACCCAGCCGTTGGCGGTTGTGCGCGTTGGCTACCTGCTGGCTGAGGCTGGTGATCATCACCAGCACCCAGGCACTGGCCACGCCGGTGCCAAAGCGCAGCAGCAGGTGGCTCCAGAAACCGTCGGCGGCCAATGAGGCCAGGGTCAGCAGTACGCACAGCCACAGCCCGCCGTGCAGGCGCAGGCGCACCTGGCCGGGTGAGCGGGCGAACATGGCGTCCACCGCGCCAATGAAATAGCCCAGGTAATTGGCGGCCGCGACCAGCCCCGCGACCGTCAGATCGAACTGGCCTTCGGCGATCAGTTGCGGCAGTTGCGGCGTGAGGGCGAAACGGCCGATGCCCATGGCCACCATCAGCGCCACGGCGCTGGCCAACAGTTGAATGAGTGGCGACATGACAGGTCTCCTGCGCGGAATTAAGCGATGACTGGCAGGTTAGGGCGGTTTCATTTTCAATAAAATTGAATAATGATGATCAAGTTGTTCTGTTTTGGAGAATGCCGTGGAATTCAGCCAGCTGCGTATCTTTCAGGCCGTGGCCGAGGAGGGCTCGGTCACGCGCGCCGCAGAGCGCCTGCATCGGGTACCGTCCAACCTGTCGACGCGCCTGCGCCAGCTTGAGGAGCAACTGGGTGTCGAGTTGTTCCTGCGCGAGCGCCAACGGCTGCAGCTGTCGCCGGCGGGCAAGGTGCTGCTGGAGTACGCCAACCGCCTGTCGGCCTTGCGCGACGAGGCGCTGGCCGCTGTACGCGGCGGCCAGCCGGCCGGCGACTTTGTGCTGGGGACCATGTACAGCACCGCTGCGACCCACCTGCCAGCGTTGCTGGCGCGTTATCACCAGGCCTACCCCGCGGTGAACCTGCAGGTGCGCGCAGCGCCCAGCGGCGAGCTGCTCGAAGGCCTGCTTGGCCACACCCTGGACGCTGCCCTGGTAGATGGCCCGCCGAGCCTGGCCGGGCTGGATGGCGTGCCGCTGTGCGAAGAGCAGTTGGTGCTGATCACAAGCCCTGAGCACCCAGCGGTGCACACTGCCAAGGATGTGGCGGGCAAGGCGGTGTTCACCTTCCGCCAGGGCTGTTCGTACCGCATGCGCCTGGAGGCGTGGTATGCCCATGCCCACACGCCCATGGGCCGGGTCATGGAGATCGAGTCGTACCAGAGCATGCTGGCCTGCGTGATCGCCGGCGCCGGGGTGGCGATGATGGCCCAATCGATGCTCGACAGCCTGCCTGGGCGTAACCGGGTAAGGGTGCACCGGCTGCAGCAGCCGTTCGATCAGGCGGTCACGTGGCTGATGTGGCGTCAGGGTATGCGTGGGGCGAATCTGCAGGCGTGGATCGACCTGCAACAAAGCGAAACGATTAACCAGTCGTCGGAATGCGCCGCCAGGGCTTGATCCGGGTCAAAATGGCCCTTATCTGTAAGAGCATAGGCATGCGTAATACAGGACATCAGGCTATGATCTGTATGAAACATCCCAGGATTGATACGCCGTGAGGCTGACCCGTCAAGGGGGCATTATGAATAAACCACTGTCCAACTGGCTCCACGACCTGGCGGTCGCCTTGGGGCTGATTCCACCACCCTTGCAGCCGGTGCCGATCCCGACTGATGAAGAGCAGCGCAAACGCCAGCCGCGTCGCCGCTGATTGAACACAAAGGCCGCTGCACCTGGGTGGGTGCAGCGGCCTTTTTGTGTCTGAGAGTTGATTGTTATCTATTCGGGCCCTATCGCCGGCAAGCCAGCTCCCACAGTACTGCGCAAGCCTCAGGCCCTGTGCATTCTTTGTGGGAGCTGGCTTGCCGGCGATAGGGCCGCTTCAGGCTAATGGTCAGGCCAGATTCACCGCACCGACTGGTTTGCGGGACATCAGGCTAACCGCTACAAAGCTCACCAAGCCGATCGCCAGGCTGTAGTAGATCGGCGTATTGGCCTCCAGCCCGTCCTTGAACATGAACAGCAGCGCGGTGGCAAAGCCCAGCGACATGCTGGCAATCGCACCGGCAGTGGTCGCACGCTTCCAGAAGATCGCCCCGATCAGCGGGATCAGCATGCCGCCGACCAGCAGGTTGTAGGCCAGGGTCAGCGCGTTGATCACATCGTTCACCATCAGCGCGATACCCAGCACCACCAGGCCGGTGAGCAGTGTGAACAGACGGCTCATGCCCAGGCTCGACTGCTTGCCGCCACGCAGCTTGGGCAGCAGGTCTTCGGTCACGGTGGTCGAGGCGGCCAGCAGGCCGGCACTGGCGGTGGACATCATGGCCGCCAGGGCCGCCGCCATCAGCAGGCCACGGATGCCATCGGGCAGGGTGCTCTTGATCATCTCGGCAAACGCGTTGTTCGGGTTGGCCAGGTCTGGCATCAGCACATGCGCGGCCATGCCGATGGCGGCGCAGGCCAGGCCGTACACCACACAGTACACACCGGCGACGGTACCGGCACGCTGGCAGACCTTTTCGTCACGCGCGGTGAACACCCGCTGCCAGATGTCCTGGCCAATGAGGATGCCGAAGAAGTAGATCAGGAAGTAGGTGATGATGGTGTCCCAGCCAATGGTCGTCAGCTGGAAGCTGGCCGCTGGCAGTTTGGCCACCAGGGTGTCCCAGCCACCGGCCTTGTACAGGCACACCGGCAGCAGGATGAACATCAGGCCGACGGTCTTGATCACGAACTGGACGATGTCGGTCAGGGTCAGCGACCACATGCCGCCAATGGTGGAGTACAGCACCACCACACCGCCGCCGAGCAGCAGCGAGGCCCAGAACGGCAGGTCTAGCAGCACCTGCAATACGGTAGCCATGGCCAGGGTCGAGGTGACGCCGATCATCAGCGCGTAAGCCAGCATGATCACGGCGCTGGCCTGGCGTGCGGTGGGGTTGTAGCGTTGCTCAAGCACCTGGGTCACGGTGAAGATGCGCAGGCGCAACAGCGGTTTGGCCAGGAACAGGTTGATGGCGATGATGCCCAGGCCAAGGGCTGCGCACAGCCAGAAGCCGGAGATACCGTGGACGTAGCCCAGGCGCACGGTGCCAACGGTGGAAGCACCACCGAGCACGGTGGTGGCCATGGTGCCCATGTACAGCACAGGGCCCAGGTTGCGCCCGGCTACCAGGTAGTCTTCATGGGTTTTTGCACGTCGCATGCCGTACCAGCCAAGCCCGAGCATGCCGGCGGTGTAGATCATTACAACAATGATGTCCAAGGCCATTGGGGTTCTCCCGATTATCTTTATTATGGCGAGATCGACCACGCGGGCGGCTCACGGCGCCCGGTGGTCTTGTCGTGTTGTTGGCGGGCCTCTGTGGCCCTCCCTCATGGCTCCTGCCGGGGTATAGCGGTATTAACGACGCACGACGCCCGGTAGCACGCAGAGCATTTCGAACAGCAGGTTGGCACCGAGCAGCGAGGTGTTGCCGGTGGTGTCGTAAGGCGGGGAGACTTCGACGAGGTCACAACCGATCAGGTCCAGGCCGTGGCAGCCGCGAATGATCTCCATCGCCTGGATGGTGGTCAAGCCGCCAATTTCCGGGGTGCCGGTACCGGGCGCCCAGGCCGGGTCGATGCCGTCGATGTCGAACGACAGGTAAACCGGGCCGCCGCCGACTTTTTCCCGAACTTCGGCCATCAGAGGTTCCAGCGACTTGTGCCAGCATTCTTCGGCCTGGACCACGCGGAAGCCCTGGCGCCGGCTCCAGTTGAAGTCATCGGCGGTGTAGCCCTGGGCGCGCAGGCCGATCTGTACCACACGGTCGCAATCGAGCAGGCCTTCTTCCACGGCGCGGCGGAAGGTGGTGCCGTGGGCGATCTTCTCGCCGAACATGTGGTCGTTGACGTCAGCATGGGCATCGATATGCACCAGGCCGATCTTGCCGTGCTTCTTGTGCAGCGCCCGCAGGATCGGCAGGGTGATGGTGTGGTCGCCGCCCAGGGTCATCGGTATGACGTTGTGCTCGACGATTTCGTCGTAGGCTTCTTCGATGATGCGCACGGCGTCCAGCAGGTTGAAGGTGTTGATCGCCACGTCACCGATGTCGGCCACCGACAGCGAGTCGAACGGTGCGGCGCCGGTGGCCATGTTGTACGGGCGGATCATCACCGATTCGGCGCGGATCTGCCGTGGGCCGAAGCGGGTGCCGGAGCGCAGCGAGGTACCGATGTCCAGGGGCACGCCGATAAAGGCAGCATCCAGGCCTTGGGCACTTTGCAGGTGGGGGAGACGGAGCATGGTGGCGATGCCGCCGAAACGCGGCATTTCGTTGCCGCCCAGTGGTTGGTGGAGAGTCTTGTCCACGGTGGGCCTCATCAGTCGGTCGATTGTTGTGTTTGTTCGAACCTGTGCCGCCGCGCGCCTTTCAAGTGTGGTTTTGCCAGCGGGCAGGGACATTTCGGCCAAGTCTGCTGAAGGTAGTGCCGGGGAAGAATCGCTACCGACAAATACTTAGTTCAGGAATTTCTGAACTAAAGGCCGGCAGAGCGGTTAGACTGCGCGCAAATACACCTGCGGAACCGTTGCACCATGGCCTCGACCTTGCCCGACCTGAAACTGCTGCGCATCTTTGTCAGCGTGGTGCGCCACCAGGGCTTTGCCAACGCGCAGCGCGAGTTGAACCTGTCGACCTCGGCCATCAGTACCTACATGAGCCAGTTGGAAGGCGCGCTGGGGATCGTGCTGTGCCATCGCGGCCGTGGCGGTTTCAGCCTGACCAGCAAGGGCGAGCTGTTCCATCAGGAGACCCTGCGGCTTCTGGCTGAACTGGATGGCTTCGAGCAGTATGCCGCTGCCCTCAAGGGCGAGTTGCGTGGCACCCTCAACCTCGGGGTCATCGACTCCACGGTTGGTGACCGCGCCTTGCCGCTGGCCGAAGCCATCGGTGCCTACAGCCAGGAGCACCCGGCGGTGCACCTGCACCTTTCGGTTTCCAGCCCTTACGAGCTGCAACTGGGCGTGCAGGACAACCGCCTGGACCTGGCCATTGGTGCGTTCTCCTCGCGCATGAGCGGCCTGCTCTACCAGCCGTTGTACCGTGAACAGCACTGGCTGTACTGCAGCAGCCGCCACCCGTTGTATACCGAGCGGCGCATCCCCGAGCCGGTAGTGACGCAGCAGCGCATGGTCGGGCGCGGCTACTGGAGCCAGGCCGAACTGGCCCGGCATGGCTTCAAGCACAGCGCGGCGACGGTGGAGAGTATGGAAGCGCAGTTGATCCTGATCCTCTCCGGCGCCTATATCGGCTACTTGCCCGAGCACTATGCCCAGGCCTGGGTCGACAAGGGCGATTTGCGCGTGCTATCGCCGTCCACCTTTGGTTACCAGGCACCGTTCTCGCTGATCATTCGCCGTGGGCGTAGCCGTGAACCCCTGATCCAGACCTTCCGCGACCTGCTGAAAAGCCAGCTGAACGTGGGCTGAGAAGCGACACATTCATGCATTCCGTCGGGCGATGCTAAATTCCGGCAAAAGCAGACCGCTAACCTGATAGCGCTCTGCTACATATCAACTTGCGCTGATGATTTTCCCTTATTTCATCTTGCAAGGATCGCCCAGATGCGCATGAATTTGCCCGTCACTGAGCACGAAAGAACCTTCTCCAGCGATCAACGGCTGATTTCCACGACTGACCTCAACAGCCGTATCACTTACTGCAACGAAGCCTTCGTGTCGATCAGCGGGTTCACCTACGACGAGCTGGTCGGCCAACCGCACAACCTGGTGCGTCACCCAGATATGCCTCCATCGGTGTTCGGGCATATGTGGGAGACGATCAAGCAGGGCAAACCGTGGATGGGGGTGGTCAAGAACCGGGCGAAGAACGGCGACTACTACTGGGTCAGCGCCTACGTCACGGCAATCTACGAGCAGGGCCGCATCAGTGGGTACGAGTCGGTGCGCTCGGTACCCACGCGCGAGCAAATCCGCCGCGCCGAGGCGCTGTATGCGCGCCTGCGGGCCGACCGCGCAGCCGTGCCCTGGGCGGCGCGGTTGGGGCATGGGTTGGCTCATGGCTGGCCGCTGATCGGTGCGGGCCTGCTGTCGGCGGCCGGTTACTTGTGGCTGCCGGCCTATGCAGCCCTTGGGGTGCTGATGGCCAGCCTGCTGTTGGCCTGGTACCTGGTCGAGCACCGGCAGAACCAGGCTATCCGCCGCACGTTGGCCGAGCATCCCAAGGCCTTCACCAGCCCGCTGGTGGCGCTTACCTACAGCGACAACCCGGGCCTGCAGGGCCAGCTTGACCTGGCCATCATCAGCGAGGAAGCGCGCTTGCAAACAGCCCTGACCCGCCTGGTAGACGCCGGGGTCGGGGTGAAGTCGCGGGCTGCGCAGTCGTCCGACTTGTCCGATGCTCAGGCGCAGATGCTCGACCGCCAGCGCAGCGAGACCGACCAGTCGGCCACGGCCATTGCGCAGATGGCGGCGACCATCCAGCAGGTCACCCACAACGTGCAGAGCACGGCGCATGCGGCCGGCGATGCCGACCAGCTGGCGCAGCATGGCAGCGAGCTGGCGCTGCAGAGCCTCAAGGCCATGGGCAGCATGAGTGATGCCGTCAACGACATCGGCCAGGCGGTCAATGCCCTGGCCGAGCAGACGCAGTCCATCGGCAGCGTAGTCGATGTGATTACCTCGATTGCCGAGCAGACCAACCTGTTGGCGCTCAACGCTGCCATCGAGGCTGCGCGCGCGGGTGAGCAGGGGCGGGGGTTTGCCGTGGTGGCCGATGAAGTGCGGTCGCTGGCCCAGCGTACCCGTGCATCGACCGAGGAGATTCACCACATCATTGCCTCGTTGCGCGCGGGGGCAGAACGGGCGGTGAGCACTGCCAGCCGGGGTGAGCAGATGTCGCGGGACAGCGTGCACAGCGTCGAGGCGGTGCAAGCTGCGTTAAGCGGGATTGCCCAGGCGGTCAGCCGCATCACCGGCATGAGCCAGCAGATGGCGACGGCGTCGGAGCAGCAAAGCCATGTGGCCGAGGACATCAACCAGCAGATCGTGAGAATTGCCCAGCTGTGCGACCAGAGTGCCGGGCAGGCCAGGCAGGGGGCAGAAATCAGCCAGGACCTGGAGCGCATGGCCGAGTACCTGCACAGCCTGGCGGAGCGCTTCAACCGCTGAGATCGCTGGCCCGCAAAGCGGGCCGCGGTTCTGTGGCAAAATGTTCCCGCCAAGGAGAACCCCATGCCCAGACCCCGCTGCGAGCGCTGCCAGCGCCCGCTCGACCATTGCCTCTGCCCACTGATTCCCGCGCTCGACAGCCGCACCCGCGTCATCCTGCTGCAGCACCCCAGTGAAACCGCCCATGCCCTCAACACCGCGCGCCTTGCTGCCCTTGGCCTGAACAACGCCGAGCTGCGGGTAGGCGAGGTATTTGATGACTTGGGTGAATTGCTGACAACGCCTGGTTACCGGCCGTCCCTGCTGTTCCCTGGCGAAGACGCTCAGGTGCTGACGGCCTATGGCCAGGTCGATGACAAGCCGTTGCTGTTGATCGTGCCCGACGGCACCTGGCGCAAGGCGCGCAAACTGCTGTACATGAACCCGGGGCTGGAGGGGTTGCCGCGGGTGACACTGGGGGCAGTCGCGCCTTCGCGTTATCGGCTGCGCAAGGCGCCCGAAGCGGGGGCGCTGTCGACTATCGAGGCGGTGGTGGGGGCTTTGAATGCGTTGGAGCAACCTGCCTGCTTTAACGCACTGCTGGCGCCGTTCGAGGCGTTGATCGAGGGGCAGATCAGGGCCATGGGGGTGGAGACGTTCCAGCGTAACCATGGTGAGGGTTGAGGTGGCCGTGAGGGCCCTATCGCCGGCAAGCCAGCTCCCACAGCTACAGTGTCAAGGCTCAGGCTTTTATTCCCACAGGCAACTACACGAAGTCTGAAGCTTATGCAGGACCTGTGGGAGCTGGCTTGCCGGCGGAAGGGCCGCAAAGCGGCCCCCAGATCTCGAAGCCGATCAACGCATCTCAGGCAGACGCGCTTCTGTACGCACCTCGGTGGTAGCCAGCGCCTCTGGTGGCAGCGAAATACGCTGTTTGCTCAGCAGCTCACCCATGGTCGCCAGCACGCGGTAACGCGAGAACTCCTCGGTGTAGCGTACTTCGGTGTAGCGACGGTCGGCGTTGTACAGCTCGTTCTCACTGTCCAGCACGTCCAGCAGGGTACGCTGGCCCAGACCGAACTGGTCCTGGTAGGCGGCACGCACGCGCTTGGTGGTCTCAGCGTATTCACGCGCGGTAGGCAGCTGCTTGCTGGCGTTGTTCATGGCGTTCCACGCCAGGCTCAGGTTTTCGGTCAGCTCACGCAGGGCGTTGTTGCGGATGTCCAGGGCCTGGTTGATCTTGTGCGCGTCAGACTGCAGGCGGGCCTTGTCGCTGCCGCCACGGAACAGGTTGTAGTTCATCTCTACGCCGGCTTGCCAGTCGTTGTTGTTGTGGCCTTTTTCGCCGCCGGTGTTGTTGTTGGCACCGGTTGCCAGAATGGCGTCGAAGCGCGGGTAGAAGGTCGACTTGCCGACTTCGTATTGCTGCTCGGCGGCGTTGACGTCAGCCTGGGCAGATTTTATGTACGGGTTGTTCTGGCGCATGCTGTCGCGCGCGCCGTCGAGGGTCTCAGGCACCTCGCCCTTGATGGTCGCCGGGCTTTCCAGCTCGTCCGGGGCACGGCCGACCACGCTGAAGAAGTTGGCCTCGGCATCGGCCAGGTCGACTTCGGCGGTGTCCAGGTTGTTTTCCGCCAGGGCGCGACGTGCGCGGGACTGGTCAAGGTCGGCGGTGCTGCCGACGCCGCGCTCGTTACGCAGGCCGATCTGGTCGTTGACGCGCAGGTGGGCTTGCAGGTTGTTCTTGGCCAGGGTTACCAGCTCACGGCGCTTGAGCACTTCCAGGTACACCTCGATCGCACGCAGGGCAACATCCTGGGCAACTGCCTGGGTGTAGTAGGCGCGAGAGGTGGAAACCGCTTCGGTGCGGCCCACTTCGTTCGCGGTGTTGAAACCGTCGAAAATCATCTGCCGCAGGCGCAGCTCGGACTGGGTGTAGTTGAGGGTTTCCTTGTTGTGGTTACCCTCGGCACGGGTGGTAGCGTTGTCCGAACGCTGGCGACCATAGCCAGCAACCAAATCCACGGAAGGGTAGTAGCCACCACGCGCAAACTTGACGTCTTCATCGGCCGACAGCTTGCTATTGCGATTGGAGCTGACCTGCGGGTGGTAGTCCACGGCGCTCTGGACGGCCTCGGTGATCGACATCGCCTGTACGTTGGCACTCGCCAGGGCCAACAGTAATGCACTGGTGATGGGGTTCAAAACGCGCATGGTACATCTCCCTGATCCTGGAATTGATCCTGCTGCTCGCCAAAAAAATGACGATAAAGTTATCGCGTATAGTGTTGCAGGTTTTTAACAACTCAGCTAAGTACATTCAACGCGATAGATAAGAAGATTTATTCATATCAAATTGCCATATAAGACATATATTGTCTAATAGGAGTGACGAAAGAGGTTGCTGGCAAGCGCGTGCACAGCCACGAAAGCCAGTAAATACAAGGCTTTTGTGCGGTTCCAGAACCGTTTTGGATAAAGACAGCGCCAGTTAGGCGAAAGCGATATTTGGCGACAAAAAAATGTCACCTTGGCTTGTGCAGGGTTTTCTGTTTGACGATATACAGGCTTACCAGTACGGCGCTGGTCAACATGAATGCACGCGCCCAGAACAGGGGCACCAGATAGCACGACAGGCCAATGCTGGCCCACATCAGGCCGATGGCGTAGACCTTGCCCTTGAGGGGGATGCCTTCACCACTGAGGTAGTCGCGGATCCATGGCCCGAGCTTGGGGTGATGGACCAGCCAGTGGTGAAAACGCGGCGAGCTGCGGGCAAAGCATGCTGCCGCCAATAGCAGGAACGGGGTGGTGGGCAATACCGGAAGGAAAATCCCCAACACCCCCAGCGCAACGCTGAGCCAGCCGATGGCCAGCAGCAGGTAGCGCACAGCCGACTTAGTGGTGGCGTGGCTTGAGCAGCGCCGGCTTCTCGTCAGGGGCGTGCAGCAGCAGGAACAGTGCGCTCAGTGCCTCTGGGATCTGGACGATCATGTCATCCTGCAGGTTGGCGTTGCTGGCAATGTCGGCGAACTCTGGCTGTTCGTCGAACAGGCCCGAGCCCACCATGATTGGCAGCAGCATCTCGCTGACTTCTTCTTCGGCGTTCTCGAACCAGGCCTCTTCACGCAGGAAAACGCCTTCCATGAAGCCGATGCACCAGCCGCGCAGGTCGGAGTCGTCCGGCTCGTCGGTCAGGTCGAGGTCGCATGGCAGGTCGAATTCTTCGTCGCTGGCCAGCTGGCGCGCGATGTGCGCTTTCAACGCCACCAGGGTGGCCTCGATCTCGGTGCGCTGGGCCTCGCTGGCGTAGTGCGGCTCTTCGGCGAACAGGGCATCGATCCATTCGCGCTCGGGCACGTCCTCGGCGTTGATCGACAGGGCGGTGAGGTAGCCGTGGGCGGCGACGTAGTCCAGCGCCTCTTCGTGCAGCTCGTCGGCGTCGAGGAAGGCTTGCAGGCGGGTCAGTTGCTCGGCGAAGGACATTACAGGGCTACCTTGGGGAATAAACGATACCGAATTCTAGCACCAAGCAAGGGTGGCGGGGTAAAGGGAACGTCTATCGCCGTGGTGCCCTGTGCAGTGCGGTGCTGCGGTATACTCCGCCATTTTTCATCCAGGGGCAGCATTTATCGGCGCCTGGCAAAAACCGCTTACGCATTTGGCGTGTGCGGAGCGGGTTTTTCGTCCAGCCTGTATCCAGGATGGTACGGCGATTTGTGGAGTTGCACATGCTCGAACAGGCTCAGCGCGTTCTCAAGGACATCTTCGGCTACGACAGTTTCCGTGGGCGCCAGGCAGCAATCATCGAATGCGTGGCCAATGGCGGCGATGCCCTGGTGCTGATGCCCACCGGTGGCGGCAAGTCGCTGTGTTTCCAGGTGCCGGGGCTGCTGCGCCCAGGCCTTACGGTGGTGGTCTCGCCGCTGATTGCGCTGATGGACGACCAGGTCGCCACGCTGGACGAACTGGGCGTGTCGGCTGCTGCGCTGAACTCTACCCTGACGGCGGAACAGCAGCGTGAACTGGCCGGGCGCCTGCGCCGTGGCGAGGTGAAGATGCTGTACCTGGCGCCAGAGCGCCTGGTGCAGCCGCGCATGCTCGACTTCCTGCGCGATCTGGACATCTCGTTGTTTGCCATCGACGAGGCGCACTGCGTTTCGCAATGGGGCCACGATTTCCGCCCCGAGTACCTGCAACTTGGGCAGTTGGCCGAGCTGTTCCCGCATGTGCCGCGCATTGCGCTGACTGCCACCGCCGACATGCGCACCCGCGAAGAAATTGTCCAGCGCCTGCACCTGCAAGGCGCCGAACGCTTCCTGTCGAGCTTCGACCGGCCGAACATCTTCTATCGCATCGTACCCAAGGAAGCGCCGCGCAAGCAGCTGATGGCCTTCCTTGGCGAGCGCCGCGGCAACGCCGGCATTGTCTACTGCCTGTCGCGCAAAAAGGTTGACGAAACCGCTGCCTTCCTCTGTGACCAGGGTTTCCCGGCATTGCCTTATCACGCTGGCCTGGCCGCCGAGACCCGTTCGGCCAACCAGCACCGCTTCCTCAACGAGGAAGGGCTGATCATGGTCGCCACCATTGCTTTCGGCATGGGCATCGACAAACCCAACGTGCGCTTCGTTGCCCACCTCGACCTGCCCAAGTCGCTGGAGGCCTATTACCAGGAAACCGGCCGTGCCGGCCGTGACGGCCTGCCATCCGATGCCTGGATGGCCTACGGCCTGCAAGACATGGTAATGCTCAAGCAGATGCTGCAGAACTCCGAAGGTGACGAGCGCCACAAGCGTATCGAGCAGCACAAGCTCGACGCCATGCTGGCGCTGTGCGAAGAAACCCGCTGCCGTCGCCAGTCGCTGCTGGCCTATTTCGACGAAACCCTCGAACAGCCATGTGGGCACTGCGACAACTGTGTCGACAATATCCAGACCTGGGACGCCACCGAGCCAGCCCGTCAGGCGCTGTCGGCGGTGTTCCGTACGGGCCAGCGCTATGGCGTCGGCCACCTGGTCGATGTGCTGCTGGGCAAGGACAACGAGAAGGTGCGCAATTTCGGCCACGAGAAGCTGTCGGTGTTCGGCGTCGGCAAGGGCCTGGCCGAGGTCGAGTGGCGTTCGCTGTTCCGTCAACTGGTGGCGCGCGGCCTGGTCGACATCGATCTGGAAGGCTACGGCGGGCTGCGCCTGTCCGACAGCTGCCGGCCGCTGCTGCGCGGCGAGGTGACCTTGCAACTGCGTCGCGACCTCAAGCCGCAGACCACGGCCAAGTCCTCGTCGTCCGGTGGCGGCAGCCCTGCCAGCCAGTTGGTGCGTGCCGAAGAGCGCGAGCTGTGGGAAGCGCTGCGTACCCTGCGGCGCAAGCTGGCGGAGGAGCACAGTGTGCCGCCCTATGTCATCTTCCCCGACTCGACGCTGCTGGAAATGCTGCGCAGCCAGCCGGTCAGCCTCAGCGACATGGCCCAGGTCAGCGGTGTGGGCGCGCGCAAGCTGGAACGCTACGGCCAGGCGTTCCTCGAAGTGCTGAACAGCAGCGGTGGCACCGAAGAGGCGCCGAAAGTGGTGCTCGACCTGCGCCACGAACTGGTCAGCCTGGCCCGGGCCGGCATGACCCCGGCGCAGATCGCCGGGCAGCTCAACTGCAGCGAGAAGAACGTGTATAGCCTGCTGGCCGAGGCGCTGGGCCGCCAGGAGCTGAGCCTCGACCAGGCCCTCGACCTGCCGGAAGACCTGCTGATGGAAGTGCAGGATGCCTTCCTGGATGGCGAGGGCGAGCTGCCGCCGGTGTCGGCCATTGCGCCGCAGTTTGCGGGCCGTGTGCCGGAGGGTGTGCTGTATTGCGTGCGTGCGGCGCTGGCGGCCGAGTTCGAGATGTGACTGGCATGCGGATCGAGGGTAGAACCGCCATCTGCTGACCTTTGTCATGCTTTTTGACGATTATCGAACAATGAGGAGGGCGCGAGCCTTGCCTCGTGGGGCCGGTCATGGTTAGCTGCCTAACAATTAGATCTGTTCAATGAGTTGCTTATGCCCCTGACCGACAACCAACACCGCTTCGGCATGCAGCTGGCCCAGATGTCCCGGGGCTGGCGTGCCGAGCTGGACCGCCGCCTGGCCGGGCTCAACCTGTCCCAGGCGCGCTGGCTGGTGTTGCTGCACCTGGCGCGTTTCGAAGAAGCCCCCACCCAGCGTGAGCTGGCCCAGAGTGTGGGCGTCGAAGGCCCGACCCTGGCGCGCCTGCTCGACAGCCTGGAAGCACAAGGGCTGGTGCGCCGGCAGGCGGTGGTTGAAGACCGGCGAGCCAAGAAGATCTTGCTGTGCCCGCCGGCCAAGCCGCTGATCGACCAGATCGAAACCATCGCCAACCAGTTGCGGGTGGAGCTGTTTACCGGGGTGGACGAGGCAGAGTTGCAGGTGTGCATGCGCGTGCATGCCACGATCCTGGCCAACCTCGAAAAATCCTGAGGCCCCTGGGGCCGCTTTGCGGCCCATCGCGACACAAGGCCGCTCCTACAGGGGATCGCGTACTCCTGTAGGAGCGGCCTTTTGTCGCGATGGGCTGCAAAGCAGCCCCGACGATTCAGAAGGTATGCCCAAGGTTCAGGTACACCGCCTGCTCGTGCGCACTGTTGGTGCCATAGCTGAAGTTCAGTGGCCCCAGCGGCGTTTCCAGCCCCAGGAAGATGCTCGCGGCGTTGATGTAGCCGCTGTCGAATTCGTTGTCGTTGTTCCACGCACGCCCACGTTCCAGCGACCCGCCTATGTACAGCGGGAAGTCCAGCGGTACGTAGGCCCGCGGCGTCAGCCGGCGGTAGTAGACCATGCGCAGCAGGCTCACGTTCTGCCCCGACACCGAGTCCTGGCGAAAGCCTGACAGCTCTCGGGCGCCGCCCATCACGAAGCTCGACGTCACCACTTCGGCATCATCCAGCGTGCGCCCGTAGCGCCCGCCCAGCACAAAAGTGTTCGGCCCGCTGCTGATGGCCTTGTCCAGGTTGATCAGCCACTGTCGGTAATCTTGGTCGGAGTCCAGCGACTTGTCGTACTTGCGCAACGTCAGGCCAATGTCCTCGCCACGGTGCGGGAAGTACACGTTATCGAGGGTGTCGAACGAGTACTTCAGTTCATAAAAGCCCTCGTTGAAACTGACATTGGGCAGGTCCTGATCGCCGATGCGCACCTCGGCCTCGCCCCAGGCCTTGCCCACGCCCAGGCGTACTTCCCCGTTGGTGCCAATCTGCCGGCCGACGTTCAGGCCAAAGCCGTAGCGCTCCAGGCGGTACTCGGCGACGGGGTCGTTATCCAGGGTGGCTTCAATGTTCTGTGAGCTGAAATCCAGGTACGGCGCGATGAAATAGCGCGAGCCCACGTCCAGCGGCTGGTAGAACTCGCTGTACAGTTCTTGCTGGTCGCCGATCTGGCCACGGGTGAGCCACTCGGCACCCAGGCTGTTGATGCCGTTGACCCGGTAGCTGGCGCCCAGGTTGAAGGCACTGTCACCGCGCAGGTCGTCCGACAGGTTCAGGCCCAGGCGCAGGTAGTCGGTGCCGCCGCGTCTACCGCGAGCGTTGATCACCAGGGTGTTGTCGTTGCCCTTGTGCACCACGCGGTACTGCACCCGGTCGAAGTAGTCCAGGCCGTACAGCGTGCCCATGTCGGTCTGCAGGCGGTCCAGCTCCAGCGGCGCGTCGATCGGCTGACGGATGTACGAGCGGATCACGTCGTCGCTAACCTTGGAGTCGTTCTCGATCCGGATCGCGGTGATTACCGGCGTGCGCTGGTGCGGCGAGCGGGCCACGGCCAGGCTGCTGTCGCCCTCGGGCTGGCGCAGGGCGGCAAGGCGTGGGTCGAGCAGCCGGGTGGCGCGGTAACCGGCGTCGATCATGTCCCGTGCACGGCCGAAGTCGGTCACGCCGAAGGCAGTTAGCGATGGCTGGATGAGGATGTCGTCACGGTGCAGGCTGGCCAGTTGTTCTTCCGAATTGCGCCGGGTCATCAGGGTGATCGACTGGTTGAGCACGTCGACCACGGTCAGTAATTGCTTGCGATCGCGCAGCGGGGTACCGATGTCGACCACGATGGCCAGGTCCACGCCCATTTCGCGGGCCACGTCCACCGGGATGTTGTCGACCATGCCGCCGTCCACCAGCAGGCGTCCGTCCAGTTCGACCGGGGCGAACACGGCGGGGATCGACATGCTGGCGCGGATCACCTGGGGCAGGTGACCGCGGCGGAACACCACTTTTTCGCCACTGGCGATGTCGGTGGCCACTGCGCGGAAGGGGATGGGCAGCTTGTCGAAGTCGCGGGTGTCGGCGGTGTGCGCCAGTTTGCTTTCCAGCAGCAGTGACAGGTTCTGGCCCTGGATTACCCCCAACGGCAGGCCAAGGCTGCCGTCGTCGCGAAAGCTGAGCTTCTGCTTGACCAGGAAGTCGCGGTCATCCTGCTTGCGCCGGAACGGCACGTCCTTGCGCGGCGGAGCATCGGACAGCGCCTGTTGCCAGTCGAGGGTGGTGGCGAGTTGTTCCAGCTCTTCGACACTGTAGCCCGAGGCGTAAAGCCCGCCCACCACTGCGCCCATGCTGGTGCCGGCGATGGCGTCGATGCGCACGCCCTGTTCCTCCAGCGCCTTGAGCACGCCGATGTGTGCCAGGCCACGGGCTGCACCACCAGACAACACCAGGCCGACCTTGGGCCTGACAGGTTCCGCAGCGGCTGCGGTGAAGGCGGTGAGGGCAAGCAGGAAACAGAACAGCAAACGGCGCATCGTGAGTCTCAAACCGTGGGCTAAAGACCGCTAGTATAAGCGGCCCCTTACCTGGAGATGCCTCGACATGGCCGACAACAAGCCCGAAATCGTCATCACTTATTGCACCCAGTGCCAGTGGCTGCTGCGTGCTGCCTGGCTGGCCCAGGAACTGCTCAGCACGTTTGCCGACGACCTTGGCCGGGTAGCGCTGCAGCCGGGTACTGGCGGCATCTTCCGCATTACCTGCAATGGCGTGCAGATCTGGGAGCGCAAGGCCGACGGCGGCTTCCCCGAGGCCAAGGTGCTGAAGCAGCGGGTGCGTGACCAGATCGACCCGCAGCGTGACCTTGGCCACAACGACCGCTAATCAGGCGCCCTCGGCCAGTGGCCGCTGCCTGGGCGGTTGTTCGGTGGCCATACGGCTGGATAGCACGATGGCGAAGATGATCAGCGCGCCGCCCAGCAGCATGCGCAGGGTCGGAGTTTCGGCGAACACCACCCATGCTACGGCAATGCCATAGACCGGCTCCATGCCGAACACCACGGCAGCGGTGCGTGCCTTGATCACTGCCAGGCTGGCGACGAACAGGCTGTGCGCCACGCCGGTGCAGAAGATGCCGAGCAGGGCGATCCACAGCCAGTCCATTGTCGCCACGCCTGGCAGGCCGGGTGCTGCGAACGGCAGCAGGCAAACGCCCACCACCAGGTTTTGCCACAGGGCTGCCTGTACCGCAGGCAATCGGCCGGAGCCGGCGCGGTTGGTGAGGGACAGCAGCGAGAACAGCAGCCCCGACAGCAGTGCCCAGAGCAGGCCGCCAGTGGCCTCGCTGGCCAGGTCGAAGGCTGGCGTGACCAGTATCAGGCCGATGCTCACCAGCAGGACCAACACGGCCTCGTTGCGGCGGATGCGCTCGCGGAACAGCAAGCCTTCGAGGATTACGGTAAAGGCCGGGAAACTGGCGAAGCCGAGGGTGGCGATGGCCACGCCGCCGACTTTGACGGCGATGAAGAAACTGACCCAGTGGCCGGCCAGCAGCACACCGCCGAGCAGCAGGCGGCGCATGTCCTGGCCGCTCAGCCGTTGCCAGCCCGGGCCGGCCAAGCTGGCGAACAGGCCCAGGGCGAGTACGGCGAAGGCGGCGCGGCCGAAGACGATGATCGCCGGGCTGGCAGTGGCGGCCAGTTTGCCGAAGACGCCGGTCAGGCCGAAGAACAGCGCGCCAATGTGCAGGGCGCCGAGTGCGGTACGGTGGTTCATGATGGGTCCTTGCTGAAGATCTCTACTGACAATACCGGCCTCTTCGCGGGCGTGCCCGCGAAAGGGCCGGTACAGGATCAGTCTATAGGCTCAGGCAAACGCGTTCTGTCGCAAGACTGCTGTCAGTTGTCGCCAGGCTCTCGCCGCAAAGCCAGTGGCGTACACCCGAACGCCCGCAACATCGCCGCTGAAAACGCACTCTGCGAGCCATACCCCACCTGCGACGCAATTTCACCCATCGGCAGCACGGTCTGCACCACCAACCGCCGCGCCTTGAGCAAGCGCCGCTGGCGAATGTAGTCCATCGGTGTCATCGCGCACTCGGCAGTAAAGCGCGCGTGCAGCCGGGCGCTGGACAACCCGGCGATGCGCGCCAGGTCGGCGACCTGCAACGGGTAGGCAGCATGCTGCTCGATATGTGCATCGAAGGCTGCATAAGGCAGGCGCTGGCTGGGGCGTACGTTGGCTGCTGCCGTGGAGTTGAGGCTGGCCAGCAACAGCGCTGCGCCTTGCCGGGCAATCAGCGGTTCGTCCATGGGGCTGGCCGCCAGCCAGTCCACCAACTGTTGCTGACGGTCGTCCAGGCCCAGCGCGGCGGGACGGTCCAGCAGGCGACGGCTGGCATCGGCATGCTCGCCCAGCTGCTCGTGCAGCCACTGCTCCCCAGGCACATCAAGCACCAGGCAGTGGCTGCCGCCATCGCTGGCGCAGGTGTGATGCGCGCCCGCCGGTACCACCACCAGCCCCTGCCGGTCGATCCCGGCGCCCTGGCCCTGCACCTCGAACTCCAGGCGGCCGCGCAGGCCGAACACCAGTTGCGGGTGTTCGTGGCTGTGGGCGATCAGGCTGTCGCGGTAATGGCGCAGCGAGAGGATCGGGCCGGCGGTCATGGGGGCGTCCTCGCAGGGCAGATGCGCATTGTGCCTCATTCCCTGCAGGCCATCACTCGTAACCGTTCTGCCACGGCGCTGTCATGCGCGCCTGCCAGTCTCCAGCAAACTGCGCCGGAGCCTGTCCATGACCCATGCCGAACTCTCCCGACCCTCGCGCAAGCAACGCGTGCGTACCCTGTGGATCTCCGATGTGCACCTGGGGACTCGCGACTGCCAGGCCGAACACCTGTCGCAGTTCCTCAAGGGCTACCAGGCCGACCGCGTGTACCTGGTAGGCGACATCATCGATGGTTGGAAGCTGCGCGGCGGCATCTACTGGCCGCAAGCCCACACCAACGTGATCCGCCGCTTGCTGACCATGAGCAAGCGCGGTACCGAGGTGATCTACGTCACCGGCAACCATGACGAATTCCTGCGCCGTTACTCCAGGCTGATCCTGGGCAACATCCAGTTGGTGGATGAGGCCGAACACCTGACCGCCGATGGCCGGCGCCTGCTGGTGATCCATGGCGACCAGTTCGACGTGATTACCCGCTATCACCGCTGGCTGGCGTTTCTCGGGGACCGTGCCTACGAAATTACCCTGGTGCTCAACCGCTGGCTCAACCACTGGCGCGCGCGGTATGGCTATGGTTACTGGTCGCTGTCGGCGTACCTGAAGCACAAGGTCAAGGGCGCGGTGAACTTCATCAGTGACTTTGAGGATGCCATTGCCCACGAGTGCACCCGGCGGGGCTTTCACGGGGTGGTGTGTGGGCACATTCACCACGCCGAGATCCGCAAGGTGGGCGAGGTGGACTACCTCAATTGCGGGGACTGGGTGGAGTCGTGCACGGCGCTGATCGAGCATTGGGATGGCAGTATCGAGCTGTATCGGCTGGCCGATGCCCAGGCGCGGCAAGCGCAGGCAGTGGCGGCGTTGCGTGAGCCGGCTTAGGGCCTGAGGGCCATGGGGCCGCGACGCGGCCGCAGCTTCCTACAGCCTGATCTTGCCCAGCAAGATATCCCGGAACATTACAAAATCGCCGGCCAGGCTATATAGCGGATAGGTAAAGGTCGCCGGCCGGTTCTTTTCGAAAAAGAAGTGCCCGACCCAGGCAAAGCCATAGCCGAACAACGGCACGGCCAGCAAAAGCAACCACTTGCCACTGCCAATGGTGTAGGCCAGCAGGGCTATCACCAGGCTGGTGCCGACAAAGTGCAGGCGGCGGCAGGTGAGGTTGCTGTGCTCCCCCAGATAGTACGGATAGAACTCGGCAAAACTGCGATACTGCGCTGTGCGGTTCATGGCAGTGCTCCGGGATTAATACTTCTGGACAAGATGCACGGCGTGGAGCCTGATTCGAGTCTAGAGTGACTGACGGGGCCTACCAGTGACAATAGGCGCCAAATGAGTATCCTTGGGGTTCACCGCAGGAGCGGTCGGTAAAAAGAAGCCTGTCATGAGCGAAAGAACCACGTCAGCCAGCTGGGCATCAGGGATTGTGAAGGCACTCGAACTGGAAGGGCTGGACTGCCCGTCCATGTTCAAGCAACTGGGGCTGGACTTCGCTGCCCTCGACGACCCCGATGCACGTTTCCCGCAAGATTCCATGACCCGGCTCTGGCAGCTGGCGGTGGAGCTGTCGGGCAATGAAGCCATCGGCCTGAACATGGCGCGCGTGGTCAGGCCTGCGTCGTTCCATGTGGTGGGCTATGCATTGATGTCCAGCCGCACCCTGGCCGAGGGCTTCCAGCGCCTGGTGCGTTACCAGCGCATCATCGCCGAAAGCTCCGATCTCAGTTTCGTCCTTGGCGCCGAAGGCTACTCGCTGATCCTGACGGTGCATGGCGACCACCTGCCGCCGACCCGGCACAGCGCCGAAGCATCGCTGGCCTGTGCGCTGGCGCTGTGCAAATGGCTCAGTGGTCGGCCGGTGCAGCCGCGCCGGGTACTGGTGCAGGGGCCGCAGCCAAAGAATGTCGAGCCGTACAAGGTGGCGTTCCATTCGCCCCTGGTGTTTGGCGCGCCGCACGATGCGCTGGTGTTCGAGCGGGCCGACATGGAGGCGCCGCTGCCGACGGCCAACGAGGCCATGGCGGTGCTGCACGACCGTTTTGCCGGGGAGTACCTGGCACGCTTTTCCGAAAGCCGGGTTACCCACCGCGTGCGCCAGGTGTTGTGCCGCATCCTGCCGCAGGGTGAGCCCAAGCGCGAAACCCTGGCCCAGGCCCTGCACCTGTCGCAACGCACCTTGCAGCGGCGTTTGCAGGAGGAGGGCACCAGTTTCCAGACCTTGCTCGATGACACCCGTCGTGAGCTGGCCGAGCAATACCTGGCCCAGCCGGGCATGACACTGCTGGAAACCGCCTACCTGCTGGGCTTTGCCGACCCCAGCAATTTCTACCGGGCGTTCCGCCGCTGGTTCGATGCCACCCCAAGCGAATACCGTGCACGCCTGGGCGCGGACGCTGAGGTGGTCAGTGACGCCAGAACGCCGGCATACACAGCACCAGCACCGTGATGATTTCCAGGCGGCCTAGCAGCATGCCGGCCGCCAGGATCCACTTGGCCGCGTCCGGCAGCGTGGCATAGTTGCCCGACGGGCCGATCACTTCACCCAGGCCCGGGCCCACGCCCGAAACCGTGCCGGCAGCACCGGTCAACGCGGTCATCCAGTCCACGCCCAGCAACGACAGCAGCAGGGCCATGACGCAGATGGTGATGGCGAAGAAGAACGAGAACGTCAGAATCGAACGCACGATGTCTTCGTCGAGGCGGTGGCCGTTGTATTTCTGCTTGATCACCGCACGCGGGTGAATCAGTTGGTTGAGGCTGGCCTTGAGCAGAATGTAAGCCACCTGGAAACGGAAAATCTTGATACCGCCTGCCGTCGAGCCGGAGCAGCCGCCGACGAAGCCCAGGTAGAAGAACAGCATCAGCGAGAAGTTGCCCCACAGGCTGTAGTCGCCCAGGGCGAAGCCGGTGGTGGTGACCACCGAGGTCACGTTCAAGGCCACGTGGCGCAAGGCGTCGAGCCAGTGCAGGTTGGTGCTGTACCAGTACCAGGTGCCCAGCACCAACCAGGTAACGACCAGCATGCCCAGCAACCCTTGCACCTGCTGGTCGCGGATCAGTGCCCTGCGGTTGCCGCGCAGGGTGGCGACGTAAAGGGTGAACGGCAGGCTGCCCATGATCATGACCACCACCGCAACCCAGTGCACGGCCGGGATATCCCATTTGGCCAGCGACTGGTCGGAGGTGGAGAAGCCGCCGGTGGAGATTGCCGACATGGCGTGGTTGATCGCATCGAACGGGCTCATCCCCGCCCACCAGAAGGCCAGCGAGCCGAGGATCGAGAAGCCTACGTACACCCCTACGATCGACTTGGCGACCATGTGCGAGCGCGGCATGACCTTTTCCGAGCGGTCGGACGATTCGGTCTGGAACAGGCGCATGCCCCCGATGCGCAGCAATGGCAGGATCGCCACCGCCATGGCGATGAAGCCGATGCCGCCGAGCCAGTGCAGCATCGAGCGCCACATGAGAATACCCGGCGACATGGTATCGAGCCCGCTGAGTACGGTAGCGCCGGTAGCGGTGATGCCCGACATGCTCTCGAAGAAGGCGTCGGTGTAGCTGATGTGCTGGGTCAGCAGGAACGGCAGGGCGGCGAACACGCACACCACCAGCCAGCTGCTGACCGTCAGCAGGTACATGTCACGCGGGCGCAGGTGCACATGCTCGGGACGGCCCGGTACCACCAGGGCCAGGCCGGCGATGAAGGTGATCAGGCTCGACCAGAGGAAGGACGGCATGTCACCGGTGCGCTCGAAGATCACCAGGGTCGCCATGGGCACGGCCATGCCGACGGCGAGGGTAATCAGGAAGATGCCGATGATGAAACCAATGATCCTTAAGGTCGGCAACGCCATGTGATCTGCTCTGACTCGAAACGGAAGGGCGCCATTCTACCTATGGGTCTGGTGATGTAAACGCTAGAATGGCCGCACATTCAACTGCCAGGAGGGTAGCCGATGGAGGCTCTCGACGCATTGCTCAACCGTGTTTCCGTGCCACGCCTGACCGACCCGGCACCCAATGCCGCCCAGCGCGAGGCGCTGTTTCAGGCTGCCTTGCGCGCCCCGGATCATGGCCAGCTGCGGCCATGGCGCTTCCTGACCATCGAGGGCCAGGGCCGTGAAAAGCTGGGCGAGCTGTTTGCTGAAGCGGTGCAGAACAAGGGCGATGCCAGCCAGGCAGCGCTGGACAAGGCCCGCGCCATGCCGCTGCGGGCACCGTTGCTGATCGTGGTAATCGCCAGGCTGCAGGACCACTTCAAGGTACCCAAGTCCGAACAGCGCCTGGCTGCGGGCTGTGCGGCGCACGGGATTCTGATTGCCGCGCATGCGCAAGGCGTCGGGGCGGTGTGGCGCACCGGGGACATGGCTTTTGATGCCCATGTGCACAAGGGCCTGGGTCTGGCCGAGAACGAAGAGTTGATCGGTTACCTGTATGTCGGCACGCCACTGACCGAGCCGCGCACTGCGCCGGTGCTGGAAACTGCCGAGTTCGTCAGCGCCTGGGGCGAGTAACAGCCGAGAATGCTGGGGCCGCAAACCGGCCCCGGCGATCTCAAATAGTGCTTTCTTCCGAGGGCAACTCCAGCCTGGCCACAAAGCCCCCCTGTGGATGGTTGTCCAGCACCAGTCTCCCGCCATGGCGCTCTGCAGCCTTGCGCGCAATCGCCAGCCCCAGGCCATGCCCCGGCGCGTCCTGCCCCGGCGCGCGGAAGAACGGCTCGCCCAGCTGGGCCAGGTGCTCCGCTGCCGCCCCTGGCCCATGGTCGCGCACGCTGATCACGATGTGGTCCTCCTCACGCACGGCGCTGACCTCGACCGGCTGCCCCACCGGGCTGAAGCGCAGGGCATTGCGCAGCAGGTTGTCCACCGCACGCTCGATCAGCGTTGGCCAGCCCTGTAGGGTCAACCCCGGCTGCGCTTCCAGCCGCACGTCCTGGTCCGGTGCGCTCAGCAAGGCATCCTTGCGCACGCTGCCGAGCAGCGCATTGAGGTCGACCGGCTCGGCATGAGCCTGCTCGGCATCGACCCGGGCCAAGGCAAGGATTTCGCTGATCAGGTCCTCCAGTCGGTCGCACTCGCGGGTCAGGCGCGGCCACAAGGTTTCCCGCTGCTCGGGCCCGGCGCGCTCGGCCAAGGCCAGGGCGATGCGCAGCCTGGCCAGCGGCGAGCGCAACTCATGGGAAACATCGCGCAGCAACTGGCGCTGGCTGCCAATGGTGCTTTGCAGGCGCGCGCCCATCTTGTTGAAGTCCTTGGCCAGCACGCCAAACTCGTCACGCCTTGCTGCCAGCTGCGCCAGGCTGTTCTGCTGGTAGGTGGTCTGGCCCAGGTCATGCACGGCGCTGCGCAGGCGGCTTAGCGGGCGGGTAATGGACAGGGTGACCAGCAGGCTGAACAGGGTCAGTACCACCAGTGCAATGCCCAAGGCGCTGAGCGGCCACAGCAGGCTTTCGCGGTGCCAGGCGTCCAGCGCAGGGTGGGGGATGCGGTAGATCAGCAGATAGGTTTCGCCAGTCTCGGGGCTGGTGTATTCCTCGGTCAGCCGGCGCCATGGCAGGCGCCGCTCGTCATTGTGCTGGCGTGCCTCGAAGGCCGCCGCACGGCGCGGGAAGGTGCCAGGCACCACGGCCTCGCCACTGTCGTCGAGCACCTGCACATCGATCTTGTAGCGATCTTTGCGCCGCTCCAGAAAATGCTGCGCCGCATCCAGGCCGTCCTGCTCGTAATGCTTGGCCCACTTGCTGGCCAGGGTGTTCAGGCCCGGGTGGCGGCTAAGGATCCACGCATCCTGGTTGAGCATGTGGCCCAGCAGGATCGAAAGGCCTGCGACCAGGGTGATGGCCAGCCAGAAACTGGCCAGGATGCGCCAGAACAGTGAACGCAAGTGCACCTCCTGTAAACGGTAAAAGCCCGGCCCGCGGGGAGGCGGGCCGGGCATCGGGCGGACAGCTTACTGAGTCTTGGTGCCTTTTTCAGCTTTCCAGGCCTGGAACTCCTGCCACTCGGCTTTCTTTGCGGCGCGTTCTTTTTGCAGTTCGTCGAACTTCTTCTGCTGTTCAGGTTTGAGCAGGTTGCGCACTGCGGCGTCGGTCTTGTCGCGGCTGGCTTGCAGCTCGTCCTTCATGGCTTTCTGGTCGGCGGCTGGCAGCTTGGCCAGGTAGCGCTCGTTGATGTCACGGCGCTGCTGCATCTGCTCGCCCATCAGCTTGCCGATCTGCTGGCGCTGGTCGCGGCTCAGGTCCAGTTGATGGAAAGGCGCATCACCGCGATGATGCGGGCCGTCGTGACGCGGGCCGCCTTCAGGCATGGCCATGGCCACGGTCGGCAGGGCGGCGGCAAACATCAGGGCGATAAGGGTCTTGCGCATGGTGTCTCTCCTTTCATAGGCCGGTGGTTACCGGATGAGCACAGTCTAGGGAGATCACCGTCAAGCGCAGTCAGGGGATGGTAAAGGCTGGGTAAAGAACAGCTATCTACAGGCAGTAGTAATAGCCACGGCTACGCAGCGCCACGATACGCGGCCGGCCATCGGCATGCGGGCCGATCTTCTTGCGCAGGTTGCTGACATGCATGTCCAGGCTGCGGTCGTACAGGGTTAGTTTGCGGCCCAGGGCGATCTGCGCCAGTTCCTGCTTGTCCAGTGGTTCACCGGGCTGGCGCAGCAGGGCTTCAAGAATGCGGCTTTCGGACAGCGTCAGGGTCATTTCACGGCCATCGATGCTGGCCACGCCACGCGCCGGGCTGTACACCAGATCGCCCAGTTCCACCTGGCTGGTGGTGGCGGTGGGGTGGCTGCGACGCAATACGGCTCGCAGACGGGCGGTGAGCTCGCGCGGGTCGCAAGGTTTGGCCAGGTAGTCGTCGGCACCCAGTTCCAGGCCGAGAATGCGGTCCAGCGGCTCGCCGCGTGCAGAAAGCATCAGCACCGGCAGCTCGGTATGCGCGCTGCGCAATTGCTTGAGCAATTCCAGGCCGCTGCCATCGGGCAGCATCACGTCCAGCACCACGGCCGCCGGGGCGTGGTCGGCCAGGGCCTGGCGTGCGCTCTGGCCATCATGGCAGGCACGCACGGTGAACCCTTCCTGGGTCAGCCAGCTGCCGAGCAGCTCGCACAGTTCCTGGTCATCATCAATCAGTAACAGCTCGCTCATGACTCACTCAATTCAACCATTGACGGCGGCTATTCGGCCCGCCAGTGGCAAAGATACCGCAGACTGATGGCAGCGGTATAACGACTGGTACCGCGTCAGCTTCTTCGCGGGTAAGCCCGCGAAAGAAGGCGGCGCGGTCTCAGATCAAGGAAGTACTTGCTTGAACGGCTTGACGACGACTTTGTCGTACACACCCGCAGCAATGTAAGGATCAGCGTCGGCCCAGGCTTGCGCCGCAGCCAGCGATTCGAATTCGGCAACGATCAGGCTACCGCTGAAACCGGCTTCGCCCGGGTCGTTGCTGTCGATGGCCGGGTGTGGGCCGGCCAGCACCACGCGGCCTTCGGCCTTGAGCTGCTGCAGGCGTTCGATGTGCGCCGGGCGGGCAGCCAGGCGCTTTTCCAGGGAGTTTGCGACGTCGCTGGCGATGATGGCGTAGAGCATGTCAATCCTTGGGTTTGGTAGTAGAAGGGTCGTCGTGCAGGTGGCGCGACAGGTACACGCCTTGCGCCACCAGGAAGATCACGGTCATGCCCAGGCTGCCGAACACCTTGAAGTCCACCCAGAAGTCCTGGAAGGTAAAGGCGACGAACAGGTTGGCCGCGCCGCAGAACAGGAAGAAGGCGATCCAGGCAACGTTCAGGCGGGACCAGACGGCATCAGGCAGGGTCAGGGCGTGGCCCATGATGCGCTTGATCAGCACCCGGTCGCCGATGAAATGGCTGCCAGCAAAGCCCAGGGCGAACAACCAGTTGACCACCGGTGCTTTCCATTTGAGGAAGGTTTCGCTGTGGAAAGTCAGGGTCAGGCCGCCAAACACCAGGCAGGCCACCAGCGTCAGCCACTGGCCCTTTTCCAGCCTGCGCTGGCGCAGGAACAGCGCGCCGTACACCACCAGCGAGCTGATGATCAGCATGGCCGTGGCGCTGTAGATGCCGCCAAATTCGAAACTGTGGCCGGCGACTTCCATGGGGCGCGGGTCCAGCTTGTAGACGATGAAGAACAGCAGCAGCGGGATGAAATCGATGAATTGTTTCACAATGGCAGCCAGAATCGGGATGTGACGGCATAATAACAAACATCGAATCCAGCGAAAGCGCTCCTCCATGAATGTTGATCTGCACTGTCACAGTACGGCCTCCGACGGCGCCCTGTCGCCCTCGGTACTGGTTGCCCGGGCCCATGAGCACGGGGTGCAAACGCTGGCGCTGACTGACCATGACACCCTCGAAGGCCTGCCCGAAGCGCGCCAGGCCTGCATTGAGCGGGGCATGCGCTGGGTCAGCGGGGTGGAATTGTCGTGCACCTGGGGTGGCGCGACCATCCATGTGCTGGGTTATGACTTCCCGCTGGACGCGCCGCCCTTGCTGGCGGCGATTGAAGCACTGCACAGTGGTCGCTGGCTGCGCGCCGAAGAAATAGACAAACGGCTGGCAGCCAAGGGCATGCCCGGCACGCTCGAGGGCGCCCGCGCCGTGCAGCACGAGCTGGGCGACAGCGGCAACGCCCCGGCGCGCCCGCATTTTGCCGAGTACTTGGTGCGTGCCGGGCACGTCAAGGACCGTGGCGAGGCGTTTCGCAAGTGGCTGGGTGCCGGCAAGCTGGGCGACGTCAAACAGCACTGGCCGACCCTCGACGAAACTGTCGCCACCCTGCGCCAGTCCAAAGCATGGGTAAGCCTGGCGCACCCCATGCACTACGACCTGACCCGCAGCAAGCGCAGAAGGCTGATTGCCGACTATATTCAGGCAGGCGGGCAGGCACTTGAGGTGGTCAATGGGATGATGCCGGCCGAGCAGGTGGGCACGATGTCCATCCTTACGCGTGAGTTCGGCCTGCTGGCAAGCGCTGGCAGTGATTTCCACGGCCCCGGCACCTGGGGAGAGATCGGTGCCTACCGGCCTTTGCCCGAGGACCTGCCACCTCTGTGGCGTCGATTCAGCCATGAACAGCCTTTGGCGCTATGAACAGGATGACTACGTGAGCCAATTTTTCCAGATTCATGCGGAGAACCCACAGGCGCGCCTGATAAAACAGGCCGTCGAGATCATACGCAAGGGTGGCGTGGTGGTGTACCCGACCGACTCGGCCTACGCGCTCGGCTGCCAGATCGGCGATAAAAACGCTATCGAGCGGGTTCGGCGCTTGCGCCAGCTGGACAAGCAGCACAACTTTACCCTGCTGTGCTGCGACTTGTCGCAAATGGGGTTGTTCGCCAAGATCGACACGTCGACGTTCCGCCTGCTCAAAGCGCATGTTCCCGGGCCTTATACGTTCATTCTCAATGCCACCCGTGAAGTGCCACGGCTGTTGATGCACGAAAAGCGCCGCACAATCGGGCTGCGTGTCCCGTCCAACCCCATTGTTCTGGCACTGCTGGAAGAGCTGGGTGAGCCGTTGATGAGCGTGAGCCTGATCTTGCCCGGGGACGAAGAGCCGATGACCGACCCCTACGAGATCCGTCAGCGCCTGGAGCACCATGTCGACCTGATCATCGATGGCGGTTTCGGCGACCTCAAGGCGTCGACCATCATTGACCTCACCGGCGATGAGCCTGCGCTGATCCGCGAAGGCTGCGGCGACCCCACGCCGTTTCTGGTCAGCGCGTGAGCCAGCTGGAAACGCCCGAGGCACCGGCTGAGCAGGCCGAGTCGCCTCGGCAGCTGCAACTGGCCCTGGTCTACGGCGAAGCCCTGACCGAAATGCCGCTGGACCTGTACATCCCGCCGGATGCCCTGGAAGTCATCCTCGAAGCCTTCGAAGGGCCGCTGGACCTGTTGCTGTACCTGATCCGCAAGCAGAACATCGACATTCTCGACATCCCGGTGGCAGAAATCACCCGCCAGTACATGGGCTACGTGGAGCTGATGAAGAGCGTGCGCCTGGAGCTGGCCGCCGAGTACCTGGTGATGGCCGCCATGCTCGCCGAGATCAAGTCGCGCATGCTGCTGCCGCGCTCGGCCGATGTCGAGGAGGAGGAGGGCGATCCGCGCGCCGAGCTGATCCGCCGCCTGCAGGAGTACGAGCGTTTCAAGGCCGCAGCCGAGGGCATTGACGAGCTGCCACGGGTGGGCCGCGATGTGGTGGTGCCACGGCTGGAAGCACCGCAGGCCAAGGTGCGCAAGCTGCTGCCGCAGGTCAGCCTGGAAGAGCTGCTGGTGTCCATGGCCGAGGTGATGCGCCGCAACGACCTGTTCGGAAGCCACCAGATCAGCCGTGAGACCTTGTCCACCCGCGAGCGTATGAGCCAGGTGCTGGAGCGCCTCAAAGGCGGTGCTTTCGTGCCGTTCGGCGAGCTGTTTGCCGCCGAAGAGGGCAAGCTGGGTGTGGTGGTAACCTTCATGGCAGTTCTCGAACTGGTGAAGGAATCGCTGATCGAACTGGTGCAGAATGAACCCTTCGCCGCCATCCACGTGCGGCTTCGCCCAGCGCTTGTTGAAGAACCTGATGAACCTGAATGACCCCCGCGACCTGGCGTCACTGATCGAAGCTTTTTTGCTGGCTTCGGGCAAGCCGCAATCACTGGAGCGCTTGTACGAGCTGCTTGAAGAAGCCGAGCGCCCCGAGCCCCAGGTGTTCAAGCAGGCCCTTGAGCTACTGGGCAAGTCGTGCAGCGGCCGCGCCTTCGAGCTAAAGGAAGTGGCCAGCGGCTACCGCCTGCAAATCCGTGAGGACTATGCGCCCTGGGTCGGGCGCCTGTGGGAAGAGCGCCCGCAGCGTTATTCGCGCGCGCTGCTCGAAACCCTGGCCCTGATCGCCTACCGCCAGCCCATCACCCGTGGCGAGATTGAGGACGTGCGGGGCGTGGCGGTGAACAGCAACATCATCAGGACCCTGGTCGAGCGCGAGTGGATTCGCGTGGTCGGCTACCGTGAAGTGCCCGGGCGGCCAGCGATGTTTGCCACGACCAAGGCGTTTCTCGACCATTTCAACCTCAAGAGCCTGGATGAGCTGCCGGCCTTGGCCGAGCTGCGCGAAATGGAGCCGGAGCCGCTGCTCGACCCGGATGACGCGCCCGTGCCTGCGCACCTGCAGGCGTTGGCGGATGCCAGCCTTGGGGACGAAGAGGTTGCTGAGCCAAAGGACGAAACAAGCTTCCGTAGCTTGCTGGTGGAGCTGGATGCAATGGAGGAGGGGCTGAAGATTGATTTTGATGATTTGCGCGAAGAGGAGCCCGAGGCTTCCGTGGAAGAAGAGGGCAAGTTACAGCCCTGATTCTTCTTTTGGCAGTGCTGGCCCTATAGCCGGCAAGCCAGCTCCCACAGGGGCTTCGCAGGTCTTGAATGTGGTGTTGTACTTGTGGGAGCTGGCTTGCCGGCGATAGGGCCAGTGAGCTCAACACAAGACCACTAGGCTGAAACCTCTCCCAACGCTTGCAAAACCCTCTAACCTCCAGTGCGTTCCATTGCTGAACCGCGTATGATGCGCGGCCTTTTGGCGCGTTCGTCGCCAAGAACCTGTTTTCATTCCTACACCGGGAGGTGCCCAGATGAGTGAGCAAGACCTGCAAGATACCGAAATCACCCCGCCATCCGGCGAAAAGCTGCAGAAAGTGCTGGCGCGCATTGGCGTGGGCTCGCGCCGTGACGTCGAGGCCTGGATCAGCCAGGGTCGCATCAAGGTCAACGGCGTCGCGGCTACCCTTGGCCAGCGCGTCGACCTGCACGACGCCATTGCCGTAGACGGCAAGCTGATCAAGCGCGAAGAGGCCGCAGAGGCCACCCGCCGGGTGATCATGTACAACAAGCCCGATGGCGAAATCTGCACCCGTGACGACCCTGAAGGGCGCCCGACCGTGTTCGACCGCCTGCCACGGCCAAAAGAGGGCCGCTGGATCAACATCGGCCGCCTCGACATCAACACCACTGGCTTGTTGCTGTTCACCACCGACGGTGAGCTGGCCAACCGCCTGATGCACCCGTCCTACGAGATGGACCGTGAGTACGCGGTACGTGTGCGTGGTGAAGTCGACGACGAGATGATCGAGCGCCTTAAAGCCGGCGTGATGCTGGAAGACGGCCCGGCCAAGTTCACCGACATCCAGAAGGCACCAGGTGGCGAAGGCTTCAACCACTGGTACCACTGCGTGGTGATGGAAGGCCGTAACCGTGAAGTACGTCGCCTGTGGGAATCCCAGGGCATGGTGGTCAGCCGCCTGAAGCGCGTGCGTTTCGGCCCGGTGTTCCTCAACTCCGACCTGCCGATGGGCCGCTGGCGTGAAATGAGCCAAGGCGAAATCGACATCCTGGCAGCCGAAGTGGGCCTGCAGCCAGTGGCGCTGCCTGCCATGAAGCTCAAGGCCAAGGACAAGATGGAGCGCCTGCAGCGCAAGTCCACCCGCCCGCTGGGCCGTGGCGAGCGCGTGCGCAACCTGCGCCCGGCTCACGAAGGTGCCGCTACCGGCGAGCGCCCGGCGCGTCAGCCGCGTGAAGAGGCTCCGCGTAAACCTAACCGTGGCAGCACGGTGGCCGAGCGCCCAAGCGATATGCGCAAGCGCCCGGGCAAGCCTGAGGGTGACAAGCCGGCAGGCCGTGGTCGCGGCAAGCCGCGTGGCTGATTGGCCCGAGCGGTAACGAGAAACCAGTCTTCGGACTGGTTTTTTTTGCCTGTGAGATTTTGGGGCTGCTTTGCAGCCCTTTCGCGACGCAAGGCCGCTCCCACAGGAGTAAGGCGTCACATGTAGGGGCGGCCTTGTGTCGCGATGGGCCGCAAAGCGGCCCCAAGATATTGAACAAAAAGAATTTTTCGGACGACTGGCAAGTTCCTGAACCGCCCTGTAAAGAAATCTATACGAACATGGCCGTTTTCAGTCCGCATTTCAGATCAAGCCCGGTCGTGTAAACAAACCTTGCCGGCGTTCAGGTGCCAAAGCCGCTGCCCTGGCCCCACCCACCCTTGCCCAAACCCCCGTCCCCACGGTGTTATAGCCGCCATTGCCGTGTGCAAGAGCCCGTCCACAGCGCTGGGCTGACAAAACAACAAATGGAGGCGCCATGTACGCCGATCACTCCGCCTTTCAAGGCCCATACCACAGGATCGCTGCGTTTTTTCCGAATGGAAGGACGCAACGCGTTGACGCCTGCGCGTTTGCAGGGGTATACAGTGCGCCGCGTTTTACCTGTGACCCTCTTGCGTACCGCGCACTCTTGATCACCCCTGGTTGACCCGCTCCGGCGGCACCTGAGGTCAAGAAACCCAAGGTAACCACCTTGCCCATTCCGCTGCGCCACGAGCGCGGTGGGTCCGATTCCGTCACAGATAAAAACAATGCAGGTGACTTCGTTCATGAGTGGACAAAACATGCATTCAGGCGAGCTCAAGCGGGGCCTGAAGAACCGCCACATCCAGTTGATCGCCCTTGGTGGTGCGATTGGTACCGGCCTGTTCCTCGGTTCGGCAGGCGTGATGAAATCCGCCGGCCCGTCCATGATCCTTGGCTACGCCATTTGCGGCTTCATCGCCTTCATGATCATGCGCCAGCTGGGCGAAATGATTGTCGAAGAGCCGGTGGCCGGCTCGTTCAGCCATTTCGCCCACACCTACTGGGGTGGTTTCGCCGGCTTCCTGTCGGGCTGGAACTGCTGGGTGCTGTACATCCTGGTGGGCATGTCGGAGCTTTCGGCGGTCGGCAAGTATGTTCACTACTGGTGGCCGGAGATTCCTACCTGGGTCACGGCGGCGGCTTTCTTCGTGCTGATCAACGCCATCAACCTGATGAACGTGAAGTTCTTCGGTGAAGCCGAATTCTGGTTTGCCATCATCAAGGTCGTGGCTATCGTCAGCATGATCGGCCTGGGTGCCTACCTGCTCACCAGTGGCAGCGGTGGCCCAGACGCTACCATCGCCAACCTGTGGTCGCATGGCGGCTTCTTCCCGAACGGTGTCAGCGGGTTGGTCATGGCCCTGGCGTTCATCATGTTCTCCTTCGGTGGCCTGGAAATGCTCGGCTTCACCGCTGCCGAGGCCGACAAGCCGAAGACCGTGATCCCCAAGGCGATCAACCAGGTCATCTACCGCATCCTGATTTTCTATGTCGGTGCCTTGGTGGTGCTGCTGTCGCTCACCCCGTGGGACAACCTGGTTGCCAGCATCGATGCCTCGGGTGGCAGCTACGGCAGCAGCCCGTTCGTGCAGGTGTTCTCGCTGCTGGGCAGTGACGTGGCCGCCCACCTGCTGAACTTCGTGGTATTGACCGCCGCGCTGTCGGTGTACAACAGCGGCACCTACTGCAACGCCCGCATGCTGCTGGGCATGGCCGAGCAGGGCGATGCCCCGGCGTCGCTGGCCAAGGTCGACAAGCGCGGCGTGCCAGTGCGTGCGATCCTGGTGTCGGCCGCCGTTACCTTTGTCGCCGTGCTGCTCAACTACCTGATGCCGCAGAATGCCCTGGAGCTGCTGATGTCGCTGGTAGTGGCTACCCTGGTGATCAACTGGGCGATGATCAGCTACTCGCACCTGAAGTTCCGTCAGCATCTGGACAGTACCGGCCAGAAGCCGCTGTTCAAGGCGCTGTGGTACCCCTACGGCAACTACGTGGTACTGGCCTTCGTGGTGCTGATTCTGGGCATCATGCTGATGATCCCGGACATCCGGGTTTCGGTGTATGCGATCCCTGTGTGGCTGTTTGCAATGTTCGTTGTCTACATGGTCAAGCCGCGCCGCCGGATGAATGCCGGTGGGGTTGCGAGTACCGCAGCCAAGTAACTCGGCAACGTAGTCTGCAGAAACCCCAAGTCAGGCGACTGACTTGGGGTTTTTTGTTGTCTGTGCCGGCCTCTTCGCAGCACAAGGCTGCTCCTACAGGCGAACGCCGTTCCATGTGTAGGAGCAGCCTTGCGCTGCGAAGAGGCCGGTACGGGCAACGTATCCTTCAGATCTGTTCCAGCAACCAGCCCCTGAATGCCCGTAACGACGGCAAGGCCTCATTCCGGGGCGGATAGATCAGGTAGTAACTGCGCTGGCTGGCAAACGCAACCCCGGGGCTGTACAGCTCTCCCTTGGCCAGCTCCTCCTCTACCAGAATGCGCGGCACAAGGCCGATGCCAATTCCGGCGCGCACTGCCTGGATCAGGTGCGAGGTCAGCTCGAAGCTCGGCCCCAGGCGCATCGACCGGTGCGGCAGGCCATGGTGCGAAAACCACTCGCCCCAGGCGTGCGGGTTGTTGGCCACATTCAACAGCACCTCTTCGCTGATCCTTGCCGGGCTCCAGCCCTGGCTATCTGCGCCGGCCTCCGGCGGCAGGATCACCACCAGTTCCTCGGCATGCAGGCGATGGCAGATCAGCCCCGGCAGGTCGTGGCTGGCCACACCGATGGCGGCATCGATTTCGCTGGTGTCGAAGTTGATGGCTTCGATGCGTGAATGAATGTGCACCAGCGTGCCCGGGTGGGCGCTGTAGAATGCATGCAGCCTCGGCAACAGCCATTTCGAGCCGAAGGTGGGCAGGGTGGCCAGGCGCAAGGTGCCCACCCCTGACTGATAGGCCAGTGCCTGCAGGGTGGCGCTGCGGATGCGCCCCAGTGCCTCGCTGAGCTCGCGCTGGTACAGGCGGCCGACATCGGTCAGCTGCACCTGGCGGCCTTCGCGGCGAAACAGGGTCAGGCCCAGTTGCTGTTCCAGCGCCTGCACCTGGCGGCTGACCGCGCTCTGGGTCAGTGACAGTTCGGCAGCGGCGCGGGTGTAGCTTTCATGCCGGGCGGCGGCCTCGAATGCCAGCAGCAGCGACATGGACGGTGTCAGGTGGCGGTAATTCATTCATAAAAGTCATTGATAGCGGCAGGATTATCCGTTTGCCCCTGAGGCGAAACTACAGGAACATTGGTCTATACGTCACCCCGGCATGGCAACACCTATGCCGGTGCGACAGGAATCCCGTGAATTAGCCAATATCAAGAGGCCATCCTTCGATGATCGCCCAGCTGCCGACCGTTGCACCGAGCGCCAACTACCCTGAATTCCTCGAAGCCCTGCGCAGCAGCGGCTTCCGTGGCCAGATCAGTGCCGACTACGGCACCCGTACCGTGCTGGCCACCGATAACTCGATCTACCAGCGCCTGCCCCAGGCGGCGGTGTTCCCGCTGGACGCTGACGATGTAGCGCGGGTTGCCACGCTGATGGGCGAGGCGCGTTTCCAGGAGGTCAAGCTGACCCCGCGCGGCGGTGGCACTGGCACCAACGGCCAGTCGCTGACCGACGGCATCGTCGTTGACCTGTCGCGGCACATGAACAAGATCCTCGAAATCAACGTCGAGGAGCGCTGGGTGCGGGTGCAGGCCGGCACGGTCAAGGACCAGCTCAATGCCGCGCTCAAGCCTCACGGCCTGTTCTTCGCCCCCGAGTTGTCCACCTCGAACCGCGCCACCGTCGGCGGCATGATCAACACCGACGCCAGTGGCCAGGGCAGCTGCACCTATGGCAAGACCCGCGACCACGTACTGGAACTGCACAGCGTGCTGCTCGGTGGCGAGCGCCTGCATAGCCTGCCGATCGACGATGCCACGCTGGAGCAGGCCTGCGCCGCGCCCGGCCGGGTCGGCGAGGTGTACCGCATGGCCCGCAACATTCAGGAAACCCAGGCTGAGCTGATCGAAGCCACCTTCCCCAAGCTCAATCGTTGCCTGACCGGTTACGACCTGGCGCACCTGCGCGACGAGCAGGGCCGTTTCAACCTCAACAGCGTGCTGTGTGGCGCCGAAGGCTCGCTGGGCTACGTGGTCGAAGCCAAGCTCAACGTGCTGCCAATCCCCAAGTACGCGGTGCTGGTCAACGTGCGCTACACCAGCTTCATGGATGCCCTGCGCGACGCCAATGCGCTGATGGCGCACAAGCCGCTGTCGATCGAGACCGTCGACTCCAAGGTGTTGATGCTGGCGATGAAAGACATCGTCTGGCACAGCGTTGCCGAATACTTCCCGGCCGACCCCGAGCGCCCGACCCTGGGTATCAACCTGGTGGAGTTCTGTGGCGACGAGCCGGCCGAGGTCAACGCCCGGGTGCAGGCCTTTGTCGAACACTTGCAGGCGGACACCAGCGTCGAGCGCCTGGGGCATACCTTGGCTGAAGGCGCCGAGGCGGTTACCCGCGTGTACGTGATGCGCAAGCGCTCGGTGGGCTTGCTGGGTAACGTCGAGGGCGAAGTGCGCCCGCAGCCGTTCGTCGAAGACACTGCGGTACCGCCGGAGCAGCTGGCCGACTACATTGCCGACTTCCGCGCGTTGCTCGACGGCTACGGCTTGGCTTATGGCATGTTCGGCCACGTCGATGCCGGGGTGCTGCACGTGCGCCCGGCACTGGACATGAAAGACCCCGCGCAGGCGGCGTTGGTCAAGCCGATTTCCGATGCAGTGGCGGCACTGACCAAAAGTTACGGCGGCTTGCTGTGGGGCGAGCACGGCAAAGGCCTGCGCTCTGAATATGTGCCGGAGTACTTCGGCGAGCTGTACCCGGCGCTGCAGCGCTTGAAAGGTGCCTTTGACCCGCACAACCAGCTCAACCCGGGCAAGATCTGCACCCCGCCAGGCAGCGCCGAAGGCCTGACCCCGGTCGATGGCGTGACCCTGCGCGGTGACCTCGACCGCACCATCGACGAGCGCGTGTGGCAGGACTTCCCCAGCGCCGTGCACTGCAACGGCAATGGCGCCTGCTACAACTACGACCCCAACGACGCCATGTGCCCGTCGTGGAAGGCAACCCGCGAACGCCAGCATTCGCCCAAGGGCCGTGCTTCGTTGATGCGCGAGTGGCTGCGCCTACAGGGCGAGGCGAACATTGACGTGCTGACGGCGGCGCGCAACAAGGTGTCGTGGCTCAAGGGCCTGCCGGCGCGCCTGCGCAACAACCGCGCACGCAGCCAGGGCCAGGAAGACTTTTCCCACGAAGTGTACGACGCCATGGCCGGTTGCCTGGCGTGCAAGTCGTGCGCCGGGCAGTGCCCGATCAAGGTCAACGTGCCGGACTTCCGCTCGCGCTTCCTTGAGCTGTACCACGGCCGCTACCAGCGCCCGCTGCGTGACTACCTGATCGGCTCGCTGGAATTCAGCATTCCGTACCTGGCCCACGCGCCAGGGCTTTACAACGCGGTGATGGGCTCGAAGTGGGTAACCAGGCTGCTGGCCGACAAGGTCGGCATGGTCGACAGCCCGCTGATCAGCCGTTTCAACTTCCAGGCCACCCTGACCCGCTGCCGCGTTGGCGTGGCCAGCGTACCGGCCCTACGTGAACTGACCCCGGCCCAGCGCGAGCGCAGCATCGTGCTGGTGCAGGACGCCTTTACCCGCTACTTCGAAACGCCGCTGCTGTCGGCTTTCATTGACCTGGCCCATCGCCTCGGTCATCGGGTGTATCTGGCGCCCTACAGCGCCAACGGCAAGCCGCTGCATGTGCAGGGCTTCCTCGGCGCATTCGCCAAGGCGGCGATCCGCAACGCTACCCAGCTCAAGGCCCTGGCCGACTGTGGCGTGCCGCTGGTGGGCCTGGACCCGGCGATGACCCTGGTGTATCGCCAGGAATACCAGAAAGTGCCGGGGCTGGAAGGTTGCCCGAAGGTGCTGTTGCCGCAGGAGTGGCTGATGGATGTGCTGCCCCAGCAGGCGCCGACCGCGCCGGGCAACTTCCGCCTGATGGCGCATTGCACCGAGAAGACCAACGTGCCAGCCAGCACCCGGCAGTGGGAGCAGGTGTTTGAGCGTTTGGGCCTGAAGCTGGTGACCGAGGCGACGGGTTGCTGCGGTATGTCCGGTACCTACGGGCACGAGGCGCGTAACCAGGAAACATCGCGGACCATCTTTGAGCAGAGCTGGGCCACCAAGCTGGACAAGGAAGGGGAGCCCTTGGCCACGGGCTACTCGTGCCGTAGCCAGGTCAAGCGCATGACCGAGCGCAAGATGCGCCACCCGCTGGAAGTGGTGTTGCAGTACGCCCAGCGTTAACCTTCAGGATCTCGGGGGCTGCTTTGCAGCCCTATCGCCGGCAAGCCAGCTCCCACAGGATCACCACAGACCTGAACACTGTGGTGATCCTGTGGGAGCTGGCTTGCCGGCGATAGGGTCAGTGCAGGCACTGCAAGGGTCAGGCTTATTGCCCCCGATCTCTATGCCGCCGCACCTGCCTGTACAGATGCAGGCTCAACACCAGCCCGCAAGCCGCGGCAGCCGCCGCAAACAGAAACATCGAAGCAAACCCGAACCCCGCCGCCACCGCGCCCACCAGTGGCCCGGTCACCCCCAGCGACAAATCGATGAACAGCGAATACGCCCCCACCGCCGCGCCGCGGTTGGCCGCCGACACCTGGTTCACCGCCTCCACGCCCAATGCCGGGAACACCAGCGAGAAACCAAACCCGCTCAGTGCTGCACCTGCCAATGCCAGTTCGGCACTGGGGGCCAGCCACAGCATCAGCAGCCCAAGTGTTTCTACCGATAGGCAGGCGATCGCCACCCGGAACCCGCCTATACGGTTGATCAGGTTGCCGAACAGCAGCCGTGCGCTGATGAAACTGGCGCCGAACAGGCTCAGGGTCAACGCCGCATCGGTCCAGCCACGGCTGGCGTAGTACAAGGTAATGAAGGTGGCGATGGTGCCAAAGCCGATCGAGCCCAGGGCCAGCCCCGAGCCATGCGGGAACACCTTGCCCAGCACCCGCAGGAACGGCAGGCGTACACCGCTGACAATGGGCGCAGCCTGCTTGGGCCAGGCCAGCAGCAGGCCAAGGGTGCACAGCAGGATGATGCTGACGCCCATGCTCCACAGCCCCAGGCCCTTGACCATCAGCACACCCAGTGGCGCGCCGATGGCCAGTGCGCCATAGCTGGCGATGCCATTCCAGGAGATGACCTTGGCGGTGTTTTCGGCGCCCACCCGGCCGATGCCCCAGCCAATCGCGCCCGAGCCCACCAGGCTTTCGGCGCTGCCCAGCACCAGGCGGCCAACCAGCAGGCAGGCCAGGCTCAGCCAGGGCAGGTGGGTGAGGAAGGCGCAGGCCAGCATGAACACCCCGCTAAGCCCGCAGCCTACCAAGCCATACATGACGGCTTTCTTGCTGCCATGGTTGTCGATGATGCGGCTGGCGGTGGGGCGGCTGAGCAAGGTGGCCAGGTACTGCACGCTGATCACAAGGCCAGCGACCACGGCGCTGAAACCCAGGTCGTTATGCACATAGCCGGGCAACACGGCCAGTGGAATGCCGATGTTCAGGTAGCCGATGAAGGTGAAGAGGACGATGGAGACGACTTGCAGGGTGACCGCAAGGGGGCGCGGTGAGTCGGGCATGGGGACCTACGTGTGTTCAGGACGGTGTGAAAACGTGATGACGGGGGTGGCCCGCAGGTCAGCCGTTTTCACACAGTCGGGGATGCGCAGTTATTCCTGGTCAGCGCTGGATTGATCGTCACCATCCTGCTCGACGGCAGCTGCCGGTTCGGCGTGAACGGTCACGGATGGCTCTTCTGGGTTCAAGCTTGGGAAGGGAAGATTCGGGATTTCGTGCATCTCGTCGTTCCTCGCAAGTGTGAGTGAAAAGTCTGCGCCAGGCGCGGTTGAAGCTTCGCAAAGCTGGGGCAGGATACACAAGTCTGGATGACAGTTTGGATTTTTTACCGGTCGCTTGTCGGTTTTGCGGGCGAACAGCGCACATTTTTCCTGCAAATAATTGGGGCCGCTTCGCGCCCCTTCGCGGGCTTGCCCGCTCCCACAGGGACCGCGAAAACCAGGGGCGCGCGCCGTCTTTGTGGGAGCGGGCAAGCCCGCGAAGGGCGCGAAGCGGCCCCGGTTTCCAAGCGATTACTTACGGCCTTCAGCCGTTTCAGCCACCTTGTCAGTGCGCGCGCACATGATGAAGTCGTTGCGGTGCAGGCCTTTGATCGAGTGGCTCCACCAGGTCACGGTGACCTTGCCCCACTCGGTCAGCAGCCCCGGGTGGTGGCCTTCGGCTTCGGCGATTTCGCCCACGGCGTTGGTGAACGCCAAGGCGTGCTTGAAGTTCTTGAACAGGAACACGCGCTCAAGCTCCATGTGGCCGTCACGTACTTCGATGTTCCAGTCCGGGATTTCGCGAATCAGCTCGGCCAGCTCTTCGTCGGAGACTTTCGGGGCATCGGCGCGGCAGGCTTCGCAATGGGCTTGGTTCAAGGCATTCATGAGATGTTTTCCAGTTCGAGTTGTTATCGGCAAGGTCGCTCAGGCGGCGACCTTGGGTGGAAACTTCGGCGCGTGCAGGCCCAGCTGCATGGCTTTATGGACCATGCCCATGATGTCTTCGTGGGCCAGGTCGAACAGGCGCTTCATGTTCGGCAGCACGAAATACAGCGGCTGCAGGATGTCGATGCGGTAGGGCGTGCGCATGGCCTCGATCGGGTCGAAGGCCTGGTGCTCAGGCTCGCCGGACAGACTGTACACAGTCTCCTTGGGCGACGAGAGGATGCCGCCGCCATAGATCTTGCGGCCTTGTGGGGTTTCCATCAGGCCAAACTCGATGGTCATCCAGTACAGGCGCGCCAGGTAGACGCGTTGTTCCTTGGTCGCGGCCAGGCCGAGCTTGCCGTAGGTGTGGGTGAATTCGGCGAACCATGGGTTGGTCAGCAGCGGGCAGTGGCCGAAGATCTCGTGGAAGATATCGGGCTCTTGCAGGTAGTCCAGCTCCTCCGGGGTACGGATGAAGGTGGCAACCGGGAAGCGCTTGCTGGCCAGCAGTTCGAAGAAGGTCTGGAAGGGGATCAGTGCCGGTACCCGGGCAACTTGCCAGCCGGTGGTGGCGGCCAGCACCTTGTTGACCTCGCCCAGTTGCGGGATACGGTCATGGGGCAGCTTGAGCTGGTCGATGCCGTCCAGGTATTCCTGGCACGCGCGGCCCTCGATCACTTTCAACTGGCGGGTGATCAGGGTGTTCCATACCGCATGCTCTTGCTGCGGGTAATCGATAAAACCATGCGCATCGGGCTCGCGTGCCACGTATTGCGTCTGTTTCATGAGGCTCTCCTGGTGAGGGCTTTTCTTGTTATGTGCAGGACATGCCTAAGTAATATCCCCGCCTGGGTCGGTTTGCACGATGGATCGCGGGCCTTATCGCTGCTCGATGCCCTCAATTCGTAACGATAATTTTACAAAATCGAGCAGGTGTCGGAAAATCCGAGGCCTCTGGCTGATGGTTATGCTGTTTTTGTCAGCTTATCTTTACGACTTTTCTGCGCGGTGTTGAAAAACATTGGCGCTTCGAGAGCCCACATGCGTATCAAAGTGCACTGCCAGAACCGTATTGGCATCCTGCGCGACATCCTCAACCTGCTGGTGGAGTACGGCATCAACGTGCTGCGCGGCGAGGTGGGCGGTGACCACGGCAACGCGATCTACCTGCATTGCCCGAACCTGATCAACCTGCAGTTCCAGGCATTGCGGCCCAAGTTCGAGGCGATTGCCGGCGTGTTCGGCGTCAAGCGTGTAGGGCTGATGCCCAGCGAGCGGCGGCACATGGAGCTGAATGCACTGCTGGGTGCGCTGGATTTCCCGGTGCTGTCGATCGACATGGGCGGCAGTATCGTCGCCGCCAACCGCACCGCGGCGCAGCTGCTGGGGGTGCGGGTGGACGAGGTGCCCGGCATGCCACTGGCGCGCTACGTGGAAGACTTCGACCTGCCGGAATTGGTGCGGGCCAACAAGTCGCGCATCAATGGCATGCGTATCAAGGTCAAGGGCGATGTGTTCCTGGCCGATATCGCGCCGCTGCAGTCCGAGCACGATGACAGTGAGGCGCTGGCCGGCGCGGTACTCACCCTGCACCGGGCCGACCGCATCGGCGAGCGTATCTACAACGTGCGCAAGCAAGAGCTGCGCGGCTTCGACAGCATCTTCCAGAGCTCGCGGGTGATGGCCGCCGTGGTGCGTGAAGCGCGGCGCATGGCACCGCTGGATGCACCCCTGCTGATCGAAGGCGAAACCGGTACCGGCAAGGAGCTGCTGGCGCGCGCCTGTCACCTGGCCAGCCCGCGCGGCCAGTCGCCGCTGATGGCGCTCAATTGCGCCGGGTTGCCGGAGTCGATGGCCGAGACCGAGCTGTTCGGTTACGGCCCCGGGGCGTTTGAAGGGGCGCGGGCCGAGGGCAAACTGGGGCTGCTGGAGCTGACTGCCGGCGGCACGCTGTTTCTTGACGGGGTAGGGGAGATGAGCCCGCGCCTGCAAGTGAAGCTGCTGCGCTTTCTGCAGGACGGCTGCTTCCGCCGGGTAGGCAGCGATGAAGAGGTCTACCTGGATGTGCGGGTGATTTGCGCGACCCAGGTGGATTTGTCCGAACTGTGTGCCCGTGGCGAGTTTCGTCAGGACCTGTATCACCGCCTCAACGTATTGTCGCTGCACATTCCGCCTTTGCGTGAGTGTATGGATGGGTTGGAAGGACTGGTGCAGCACTTTCTTGATCAGGCCAGCCGGCAGATTGGTTGCGCCATGCCGCGCCTGGCGCCGGCGGCAATGGAAAAACTTGGGCAATACCATTGGCCGGGCAATGTAAGGCAGTTGGAAAACGTATTGTTCCAGGCGGTTTCTTTATGTGAAGGCGGGGTGGTCAAAAGCGAGCATATACGCTTGCCGGATTATGGCGCGCGGCAACCGTTGGGTGAGTTTTCGCTGGAGGGGGATCTTTCGCAGATTGTCGGGCGCTTTGAGAAAGCGGTGCTGGAAAGTTTGATGGGGGAGTTTTCGAGTAGTCGCGCTTTGGGGAAAAGATTAGGTGTTTCGCACACGACTATTGCCAACAAGTTGAGGGATTACTCGCTTAACAAGTCGGCGGATTAGTGGGTGGGCAAAGAACCGGGGACTGTTTTGCAGTCCTTTCGCGACACAAGGCCGCTCCTACAGGTATTGCATCTGGTTTGAAACCTGCGCAATACCTGTAGGAGCGGCCTTGTGTCGCGATAGGGGCCCGCAGGGCCCCCGATTCACAAGGTCTCAGCCGTTGGAGCAGCCGTTCCCCATCACGCGGTATTCGAGAATGTGCTTCTGGCCCTGGGAGTCCTCGTAGGTCATGCGGGCTGGCACGACTTCGCACACATTGGGCACTTCGCTCATGGAAATGACGCGGGCAATGTCCAGGTGCTGCGAGTAACTGTATTGTTCAACCGGAATCTGCTCGGCATCTTTGGCTTCGCCGGCCATCGCCGCGCCGCAAAGACTGCCAAGTACCAATACCAGTAAAGCTTTCATTTTCTATTTACCTGTCTAAGGTCGTGAGGGGGCGCGCGGCGCTTATGGCGCCGCGAGTATTGCTAGTTTTAACTATCGGGATGAGATGGAGATTAACGCTTGCCTTCGTGGGGGCTGTTACCAGTTGTTAATCGCCTTGCCGTTGCTGGCGAGGTGAATTTTATGGCGCTGGCCAAGGCCGAAACAGTGGGTCTTTTGATAAAGTGTTTTGACAGAATCTGTAACAATCCCGTGCTAACCCCCTTATTTTTTCGCCGCATGGCCTGTAATCCCCGAGCTAGAGGGCTTTGCCGGAACGTGCGTGCCAAATTACTACCAACGTCGAATGGCTTTTGTCGCTCTGGTACAGTTACAAACGGTTCCATACAAAAACAACTATTACACCGAGGTAACACAGATGAGTGCGGCTCCACTGTATCCCGTTCGTCCCGAGGTTGCGGCCACTACCCTGACCGACGAGGCCACCTACAAGGCCATGTACCAGAAATCGGTGATCAACCCGGACGGCTTCTGGCGTGAGCAGGCCCAGCGTATCGACTGGATCAAACCGTTCACCAAGGTCAAGCAGACCTCCTTTGACGACCACCACGTCGATATCAAATGGTTCGCCGACGGCACTCTGAACGTTTCCTCCAACTGCCTGGACCGCCACCTGGAAGAGCGCGGCGACCAGCTGGCCATCATCTGGGAAGGCGACGACCCTTCCGAGCACCGCAACATCACTTACCGTGAGCTGCACGAGCAGGTCTGCAAGTTCGCCAACGCCCTGCGTGGCCAGGACGTGCACCGTGGTGATGTGGTTACCATCTATATGCCGATGATCCCCGAGGCCGTGGTCGCCATGCTGGCCTGTGCCCGTATCGGTGCGATCCACTCGGTGGTCTTCGGCGGCTTCTCCCCGGAAGCGTTGGCAGGCCGCATCATCGATTGCGAGTCCAAGGTGGTGATCACCGCCGACGAAGGCCTGCGTGGCGGCCGTCGTACTCCGCTCAAGGCCAACGTCGACCTGGCGCTGACCAACCCTGAAACCAACAGCGTGCAGAAAATCATCGTGTGCAAGCGCACCGGTGGCGAAATTGCCTGGCACCAGCACCGCGACATCTGGTACGAAGACCTGATGAAAGTGGCCTCCAGCCACTGCGCACCGAAAGAAATGGGTGCTGAAGAACCGCTGTTCATCCTTTATACCTCCGGCTCCACCGGCAAGCCGAAGGGTGTGCTGCACACCACCGGCGGTTACCTGGTCTATGCCGCGCTGACCCACGAGCGCGTGTTCGACTACCGCCCGGGCGAGGTCTACTGGTGCACTGCCGACGTCGGTTGGGTCACTGGCCACAGCTATATCGTCTACGGCCCGCTGGCCAACGGCGCCACCACCTTGCTGTTTGAAGGCGTGCCGAACTACCCGGACATTACCCGCGTCTCGAAGATCGTCGACAAGCACAAGGTCAACATCCTCTACACCGCGCCAACCGCCATTCGCGCAATGATGGCCGAAGGGCAGGCCGCCGTTGAGGGGGCCGATGGTTCCAGTCTGCGTCTGCTTGGCTCGGTAGGCGAACCGATCAACCCTGAAGCCTGGAACTGGTACTACAAGACCGTTGGCAAGGAGCGTTGCCCGATCGTCGACACCTGGTGGCAGACCGAGACCGGCGGCATCCTGATCAGCCCGCTGCCGGGTGCCACCGGCCTCAAGCCGGGCTCGGCAACCCGTCCGTTCTTTGGTGTGGTGCCCGCGCTGGTGGACAACCTGGGTAACCTGATCGAGGGGGCGGCCGAAGGCAATCTGGTTATTCTGGACTCCTGGCCGGGCCAGTCGCGGTCGCTGTACGGCGACCACGACCGCTTCGTCGACACCTACTTCAAGACCTTCCGTGGCATGTACTTCACCGGCGACGGCGCGCGCCGCGACGAAGATGGCTACTACTGGATCACCGGCCGCGTGGATGACGTGCTCAACGTGTCCGGCCACCGCATGGGTACTGCCGAAATCGAAAGCGCCATGGTCGCGCATTCGAAAGTGGCCGAGGCTGCAGTGGTTGGCGTACCGCACGACATCAAGGGCCAGGGCATCTATGTGTATGTCACCCTCAATGCCGGTATCGAGGCCAGCGAGCAGCTGCGCCTGGAGCTGAAGAACTGGGTGCGCAAGGAGATCGGCCCGATTGCTTCGCCGGACGTGATCCAGTGGGCGCCGGGGTTGCCCAAGACCCGCTCGGGCAAGATCATGCGCCGTATCCTGCGCAAGATTGCCACTGCTGAGTATGATGCGCTGGGCGATATCTCCACCTTGGCCGACCCGGGTGTGGTGCAGCACCTGATCGATACCCACAAGGCCATGAACCTGGCTTCGGCCTGATAGCGAGGCAGAGCGCGGGCCCTTGTGCGGGCGGCTCTGTGTGGGAGCGGGCGAGCCCGCGAATACCGGCGCAGCCGTTGCCATCCAACGCGTTGCCTGCTTCGCGGGCACGCCCGCTCCCACACAAGGCCGCTCCTGCAGGGCGTGTATATGCGTCAGTAAACCCCGCCCGGCCAACCGGCGGGGTTTTTGCTTTACTGTTACCCGACATTCATCGGTAACTGTTCTGTCACCGGTCACGCACAAGTTCGGGGCGCGGGGAAACAAATCTGGCCTGTTTCGGTGCGTTTGCGTAACCATTTTGTGCAACACAGCACGCTACACTTGCCGTAGTACAAGGCTTTGCCAATAATAGGCCCAGGAATTGCTAGGTCTATAGGTTCTATTTCTTGCGCTTTTGCATATTTTGCACTGGCTGTCAACATCGCCCGCAGCGGTTTCAAGCGCTTCTGTAAGTAGTTGTCGCTTTGAAGAAATATCGACTACCGGGCTGTCGCTAAAATGCCACTCACTCGCTCGTGGTCTGCGACCTTGGTCGAACCCTGCGCGGCTCGCGTTGTACCCATTCGCATATCGGGCAGTTGTTACCTGCCTTGTATTGCCCCGTACCGATGGAGTTACCTGATGAAGAAGCTCGCACTGCTTGGCGCCCTGGCGCTGTCTGTGTTTTCCCTGGTGTCGCAGGCCGATGAAAAACCCCTGAAAATCGGCATTGAAGCAGCCTACCCGCCCTTCGCCTTCAAGCAGCCCGATGGCAGCATCGCCGGTTTCGACTACGACATCGGCAACGCCCTGTGCGAACAGATGAAAGCCAAGTGCACCTGGGTCGAGCAGGAGTTCGACGGCCTGATCCCGGCGCTGAAAGTGCGCAAGATCGACGCCATTCTGTCGTCCATGTCGATCACTGAAGACCGCAAGAAGTCGGTCGACTTCACCAAGCGCTACTACCTGACCCCGGCGCGCCTGGTCATGAAGGGCGGCACCGCTGTCAGCGAAAGCCTGGATGAGCTCAAAGGCAAGAAGATCGGTGTGCAGCGTGGGTCGATCCATGACCGCTTCGCCAAGGAAGTGCTGGGCGCCAAAGGTGCCACCGTGGTGCCTTACGGTACCCAGAACGAAATCTACCTGGACGTGGCAGCCGGTCGCCTCGACGGCACTGTGGCTGACGCCACCCTGCTGGAAGACGGCTTCCTCAAGACCGACGCCGGCAAGGGCTTCGCCTTCGTAGGCCCGGCCTTCACCGACGCCAAGTACTTCGGTGACGGCATCGGCATTGCTGTGCGCAAGGGCGACAAGGCCAACGTCGACCGTATCAACGCGGCCATCGACGCTATCCGTGCCAACGGCAAGTACAAAGAAATCGAGAAGAAGTACTTCAACTTCGACATCTACGGTCCAGACTCGAACTAAGACGTCGGGTTTCACCTGTGCAATGGTGCAAACAGCAGAGGCTCTGAGGTTTGCACCATTTTTCATTCTCTAGGTCGAGGACCTCATCATGTTGAAAGGCTACGGGGCAGTCATCCTCGACGGGGCGTGGCTGACGCTGCAGCTTGCCCTGTCGTCGATGGCCCTGGCCATCGTGCTCGGCCTGATCGGTGTGGCGCTGCGCTTGTCGCCGGTGCGCTGGCTGGCCTGGCTGGGCGATCTGTACTCCACGGTGATCCGTGGTATTCCGGACCTGGTTCTGATCCTGCTGATCTTCTACGGTGGGCAAGACATCATCAACCGGGTGGCGCCGCTGCTCGGCTACGAAGACTACATCGACCTGAATCCGCTGGCTGCGGGTATTGGTACGTTGGGCTTCATCTTTGGCGCGTACCTGTCGGAAACCTTCCGCGGTGCCTTCCTCGGCATTCCCAAAGGCCAGGCCGAAGCAGGCGTGGCGTATGGCATGAGCAACCGTCAGGTGTTCTTCCGCATCCAGGTGCCGCAAATGATTCGCCTGGCGATCCCCGGCTTCACCAACAACTGGCTGGTGCTGACCAAGGCCACCGCGCTGATTTCGGTAGTGGGCCTGCAGGACATGATGTTCAAGGCCAAGCAGGCGGCCGATGCCACCCGCGAGCCGTTCACCTTCTTCCTGGCGGTGGCGGCTCTGTACCTGGTGCTGACCAGTGTCTCGCTGCTGGCCCTGAAGTATCTCGAGCGCCGCTACTCGGTGGGCGTCAAGGTGGCTGAACTATGATCTTCGACTACAACGTCGTCTGGGAGGCATTGCCGATGTACTTCGGCGGCCTGCTGACTACCCTCAAGCTGCTGGCGATTTCGCTGTTCTTCGGCCTGCTGGCGGCCATTCCGCTTGGTCTGATGCGCGTGTCCAAGCAGCCTGCGATCAATCTTGTGGCGTGGCTCTACACCTACGTGATCCGCGGCACGCCAATGCTGGTGCAGCTGTTCCTGATCTACTACGGCCTGGCGCAGTTCGAGGCGGTGCGCGAAAGCTTCCTCTGGCCGCTGCTGTCCAGTGCCACGTTCTGCGCCTGCCTGGCGTTCGGTGTCAACACCAGTGCCTACACCGCAGAAATCATCGCCGGCAGCCTCAAGGCCACGCCCCATGGCGAGATCGAGGCGGCCAAGGCCATGGGCATGTCGCGCATGAAGATGTACCGGCGCATCCTGCTGCCGTCGGCCCTGCGCCGGGCGCTGCCGCAGTACAGCAACGAAGTGATCATGATGCTGCAGACCACCAGCCTGGCGTCGATCGTCACCCTGATCGACATTACCGGTGCCGCACGCACGGTCAATGCCCAGTACTACCTGCCTTTCGAGGCCTACATCACGGCGGGCGTGTTCTACCTGTGCCTGACCTTCATCCTGGTGCGCCTGTTCAAAATGGCCGAACGCCGTTGGCTCGGCTACCTGGCGCCGCGCAAGCACTGACCGCTTTGTGAGAATCGACAGCATGTACAAACTCGAAGTCCAAGACCTGCACAAGCGCTACGGCAGCCATGAAGTGCTCAAGGGCGTGTCCCTGGCGGCCAAGGCTGGCGACGTCATCAGCATCATCGGCTCCAGTGGTTCGGGCAAGTCGACCTTCCTGCGCTGCATCAACCTGCTGGAGCAGCCACACGCCGGCAAGATCCTGCTCAACAACGAAGAGCTCAAGCTGGTCGCCGGCAAGGACGGCGCGCTGAAGGCCTCCGACCCGCGCCAGTTGCAGCGCATGCGCTCGCGCCTGTCGATGGTGTTTCAGCACTTCAACCTGTGGTCGCACATGACGGCGCTGGAGAACGTGATCGAAGCGCCGGTACACGTGTTGGGCATGAACAAGAAGGAGGCCCTTGAAAAGGCCGAGCACTACTTGGCCAAGGTGGGGGTCGCCCACCGCAAGGACGCCTTCCCGGGGCATATGTCGGGTGGTGAGCAACAACGTGTGGCAATTGCCCGGGCCTTGGCCGTGGAGCCGGAGGTTATGCTGTTTGACGAGCCGACCTCGGCACTCGACCCCGAGCTGGTGGGTGATGTGCTCAAGGTCATGCAGGCGCTGGCTCAGGAAGGCCGCACCATGGTGGTTGTGACCCACGAAATGGGCTTTGCTCGCGAGGTGTCCAACCAGCTGGTGTTCCTGCACAAAGGCCTGGTCGAAGAGGCCGGCTGCCCACGCGAAGTACTGGCCAACCCGCAGTCGGAGCGCCTGAAGCAGTTCCTCTCCGGCAGCCTGAAGTAAAAGCTGCATTTTTGCACCAGAATAGGGCATGCTGCGCTGCGAGCGCAGCCTGACCCGGCGCACAGACTCGAACGACCTCAGGTTTCGGACCGCACCCTATGACCACCCAGCGAATCGGTTTTCTCATCTGGCCCAGCACCAGGCCCTTGACCCTGGCGCTGGCCGAGGAAGTGTTGCAGGTGGCGCAGCGGGTGCATCCGGACGTGGTTTACGAACTGGTCTTTTTGCAGGCGGAGCCTGCGCCAGAGGGTGGTTGGCGCCTGCCGGGCGAGCCGTGGGCCGGCCGCCTGGAGGGTTGCCACAAGCTGTTCCTGCTTGCTGACGAGCCGCCTGCGGCGGTAGGGGCTGCCTTGTCGACTGCGCTCAAGCAACTGGCGCGCAGTGGCTGCATGATCGCCGGCCTGTCTGCCGGGGTTTATCCGCTGGCGATGCTGGGCCTGCTCGACGGTTATCGGGCTGCGGTGCACTGGCGCTGGCAAGACGATTTTGCCGAACGCTTCCCCAAGGTCATCGCCACCAGCCACCTGTTCGACTGGGACCGTGATCGCCTGACTGCCTGTGGCGGCATCGCCGTGGCAGACCTGCTGCTGGCAGTGCTGGCCCGTGATCACGGGGCGGAACTGGCGGGGGCGGTGTCGGAAGAACTGGTGGTGGAGCGCATCCGTGAGGGGGGCGAGCGTCAGCGTATTCCGCTGCAGAATCGCCTGGGTTCGAGTCATCCCAAGCTGACCCAGGCGGTGCTGTTGATGGAAGCGAACATCGAAGAACCGTTGACCACCGACGAGATTGCCCAGCATGTGTGCGTGTCGCGTCGGCAGCTGGAGCGCATCTTCAAGCAGTACCTTAACCGCGTGCCGAGCCAGTACTACCTGGAGCTTCGGCTGAACAAGGCGCGGCAGATGCTGATGCAGACCAGCAAGTCGATCATCCAGATTGGTTTGTCCTGTGGCTTCTCTTCGGGGCCGCATTTCTCCAGTGCCTACCGCAACTTCTTCGGCGCCACGCCACGGGAAGACCGGAACCAGCGGCGAAGCAGCAGCCCGTTCGAACTGAGCTCGGCGCCTGCCGAAAAGGGCTGATTCCCTGTTGCCTGCACTGGCCCTATCGCCGGCAAGCCAACTCCCACAGGTACCCGGCAAGCCTCAGGGCCTGTGGTGACCCTGTGGGAGCTGGCTTGCCGGCGATAGGGTCGGCGTAGGCAGCCACTCTTCTATATGTGAACACCCGTTCACCCAGCATCCTCTCTCCCGTACACTGCGCGATTGCGACAGTGTTTGTCGCATTGCCGAAAGCCTTGTCAAAACTGGGTTTTGCGCTGTAACAAGTTGTCGCTTGGCCGCAAGGACAGGCGCGGATCAGTCCTTACAATCCCCCCATCGCTCGCCCACTTCCAGGCCAGCGTTCCTCTTCAGGAGACTCAGATGTCCGTTGAGCAAGCCCCGGTGCAACGTGCCGATTTCGACCAGGTCATGGTTCCCAACTATTCTCCGGCGGCCTTCATTCCTGTGCGAGGCGAGGGTTCCCGTGTGTGGGACCAGTCGGGTCGCGAGTTGATCGACTTTGCCGGTGGCATCGCGGTAAATGCCCTGGGCCACTGCCATCCGGCGCTGGTCAAGGCCCTGACCGACCAGGCCAACACCCTCTGGCACGTATCCAACGTGTTCACCAACGAGCCGGCCCTGCGCCTGGCCCACAAGCTGGTGGACGCCACCTTTGCCGACCGGGCGTTCTTCTGCAACTCCGGCGCCGAGGCCAACGAGGCCGCGTTCAAGCTGGCCCGTCGCGTCGCCCATGACCGCTTTGGCCCGGAAAAGCACGAAATCATCGCCACCGTGAACAGCTTCCACGGCCGTACCCTGTTCACCGTCAGCGTCGGTGGCCAGCCGAAATACTCTGACGGCTTCGGCCCGAAGATCACCGGTATCAGCCATGTGCCGTACAACGACCTGGAAGCGCTGAAGGCACAGATTTCCGACAAGACCTGCGCCGTGGTGATCGAACCGATCCAGGGCGAAAGCGGTGTGGTACCCGCTGACCTGGCCTACCTGGAAGGCGCGCGCAAGCTGTGCGACGCGCACAACGCCCTGCTGATCTTCGACGAAGTGCAGACCGGCGTGGGCCGTACCGGTTCGCTGTATGCCTACCAGCACTACGGCGTGACGCCCGACATCCTGACCAGCGCCAAGAGCCTGGGCGGTGGCTTCCCTATTGGCGCCATGCTGACCACCACCGAACTGGCCAAGCACCTGGCCGTCGGCACCCACGGCACCACTTACGGCGGCAACCCGCTGGGCTGCGCCGTCGCCTGCGCGGTGCTGGATGTGGTCAATACCCCTGAAACCCTGGCCGGCATCAAGGCCAAGCACGCACGCTTCAAAACGCGCCTGGAACAGATTGGCCAGAAGTACAGCCTGTTCTCCCAGGTGCGTGGTGTTGGCCTGCTGCTCGGCTGCGTACTGACCGAGGCCTGGCACGGCAAGGCCAAGGACGTGCTCAACGCCGCCGAAAAAGAAGGCGTGATGGTGCTGCAGGCGGGCCCGGACGTGGTGCGTTTTGCGCCAAGCCTGGTGGTTGAAGACGCCGACATCGACGAAGGCCTGGACCGCTTCGAGCGCGCTGTGGCTACCCTGACCAAAGGCTGATCCGCCTGCGGTCCCGTCGCCGGCCCGCGCCCCTGGCGGGCCTGGCCGGCGATACCCGATTCCACTGCAGGTGCCTGTGTACCTGCCGTTTTTCCGTGCCGCCGTGAGCGGCCCGTATTCCAAAGGAGTGACACCATGCTGGTGATGCGCCCCGCGCAAATGGCTGATCTGAACGAAGTGCAGCGCATGGCTGCAGACAGCCCCATTGGTGTCACCTCGCTGCCGGACGACGCTGCTCGCCTGGGCGACAAGATCGCCGCTTCCGAGACTTCTTTCGCCGCCGAGGTCAGCTTCAACGGCGAGGAAAGCTACTTTTTTGTGCTCGAAGACAGCGAGACCGGCAAGCTGGCCGGCTGCTCGGCCATTGTTGCTTCGGCCGGCTACTCCGAGCCGTTCTACAGTTTTCGTAACGAAACCTTCGTGCACGCCTCGCGCGAGCTGAAGATCCACAACAAGATCCACGTGCTGTCGCTGTGTCATGACCTGACCGGCAACAGCCTGCTGACCAGCTTCTATGTATTGCCGGAGCTGGTGAACAGTGGTTGGGCCGAGCTCAATTCGCGCGGTCGGCTATTGTTCATGGCGGCGCACCCGGAGCGTTTCGCCGACTCGGTAGTGACCGAAATCGTCGGCTACAGCGACGAGAATGGCGAATCGCCGTTCTGGGATGCCATCGGCCGCAATTTCTTCGACCTCAACTACTCCCATGCCGAGCGCCTGTGTGGCCTGAAGAGCCGTACCTTCCTCGCCGAACTGATGCCGCACTACCCGATCTACGTGCCGCTGCTGCCCGATGAGGCGCAGGAAGCCATGGGCCAGGTGCACCCGCGCGCGCAGATCACCTTCGACATCCTCATGCGCGAAGGCTTCGAAACCGAGCACTACATCGACATCTTCGACGGCGGCCCGACCCTGCATGCGCGCACCTCGGGCATTCGCTCGATCGCCCAGAGCCGGTCGGCGCCGGTGAAAATCGAGGACGCCCCGGGCAAGGGCGGGCGCCCGTACCTGGTGTGCAATGGCCAGTTGCAGGACTACCGCGCGGTGCTGCTGGACCTCGACTGGGTGCCCGGCAAACCGGTGTGCCTGAGCGTGGCTGCGGCCGATGCGCTGGGTGTGGGCGAAGGTGGCAGCGTGCGCCTGGTCGCGGTCTGAGGTCTGGTAACAGACGTTTCGGGATTGATGCGTTAGAAGAGTTTTGCGCCGGCCGACGCCGCCGCACAAGGAGATAGCATGATCGTTCGTCCTGTACGCAGCAGCGATTTGCCTGCGTTGATCGAATTGGCACGCAGCACCGGCACCACCGGGCTGACCACGCTGCCGGCCAACGAAGAACGCCTGGGGCATCGCGTTGGCTGGGCGGAAAAGAGCTTCCGTGGCGAAGCCGAGCGTGGCGACACAGACTACCTGTTCGTGCTGGAAAACGACGAAGGCCTGGTGGTGGGTATCAGTGCCATCGCCGGTGCCGTCGGCCTGCGCGAGCCTTGGTACAACTATCGGGTCGGCCTCACCGTCAGCGCTTCGCAGGAGCTGAAGATCTATCGCGAAATCCCCACCCTGTTCCTCGCCAACGACCTGACCGGCAACTCCGAGCTGTGCTCGCTGTTCCTGCGCAGCGACCACCGCTCCGGGCTTAATGGCCGCCTGCTGTCGCGCGCGCGCATGCTGTTCATTGCCGAGTTCCCGGAGCTGTTCGGCAAGAAGATCATCGCCGAAATGCGCGGCATGTCCGACGAGCAGGGGCGTTCGCCTTTCTGGGAAAGCCTTGGCCGGCATTTCTTCAAGATGGAGTTCAGCCAGGCGGACTACCTGACCGGCGTAGGCAACAAGTCGTTCATCGCCGAACTGATGCCCAAGTTCCCGCTGTATACCTGCTTCCTGTCCGAGGCGGCGCGCGACGTGATCGGCCGTGTGCACGTCGACACCGAGCCGGCGCTGGCCATGCTCAAGCAGGAAGGCTTCAACTACCAAGGCTATGTCGACATTTTCGACGCAGGCCCTGCCATCGAGTGTGATACCGCCAAGATCCGCGCCGTGCGCGAGAGCCAGACCTTGGTGTTGGCGGTGGGCACGCCGGGCGATGACGCCACCCCTTACATCATCCACAACCGCAAACGCGACGATTGCCGCATCACTGCCGCTCCGGCGCGGCTGGCCGCCGGTACCCTGGTGGTCGACCCGTTGACCGCCAAGCGCCTGCGCATGGGCGCCGGCGACAATGTGCGTGCCGTGCCATTGTCGGCCAGCCGGGAGGCCCAATAAATGACCACGCATTACATCGCAGGCAACTGGCTGGCGGGGCAGGGTGAACCCCTGCAGTCGCTGAACCCGGTGAGCCAGGCTGTCGTCTGGCAAGGGCAGGGCGCGGACGCCAGCCAGGTGGACGCCGCCGTGCAGGCAGCGCGCCAGACCTTTCCGGCGTGGGCGCAACTGAGCCTGGAAGCGCGCATCGATGTGCTGGAGAAGTTCGCCGAGCAACTGAAAACGCATGCCGAAGCCTTGGCCCAGTGCATCGGTGAGGAAACCGGCAAGCCGCTGTGGGAATCGGCAACCGAAGTCACCAGCATGATCAATAAGGTGGCGATCTCGGTACAAAGCTACCGCGAGCGCACCGGGGAAAAGAGCGGCCCGCTGGCCGACGCCACGGCCGTGCTGCGGCACAAGCCCCACGGCGTGGTGGCGGTGTTCGGGCCCTACAACTTCCCCGGTCACCTGCCCAATGGCCATATCGTGCCGGCGCTGCTGGCGGGTAACTGCGTGGTGTTCAAGCCCAGCGAGCTGACGCCCAAGGTCGCCGAACTGACCGTCAACTGCTGGATCGCCGCCGGCCTGCCGGCGGGCGTGCTGAGCCTGGTGCAGGGCGGGCGTGAAACCGGGGTGGCGCTGGCCGCCAACCCGGGGATCGATGGCCTGTTCTTCACTGGCTCCAGCCGCACCGGCAACCTGCTGCACCAACAGTTCGCCGGTCGCCCGGACAAGATTCTGGCCCTGGAAATGGGGGGCAACAACCCGCTCGTGGTAGACGAGGTCAAGGACCTGGATGCTGCGGTGTACACCATTATCCAGTCGGCGTTCATTTCTGCCGGCCAGCGTTGCACCTGCGCGCGTCGCCTGCTGGTGCCGCAAGGCGCCTGGGGCGACGCGCTGATCGCGCGCCTGGTCGAGGTGTGCAAGACCATCACGGTGGGTGCGTTCGATCAACAGCCAGCGCCGTTCATGGGTTCGGTCATTTCGCTGCAGGCGGCGCGGGCGCTGATTGCCGCCCAGGCCGAACTGGCCGCCAAAGGTGGCGTGAAGCTGCTGGAAATGACCCAGCCGCAGGCCGATGCCGCGCTGCTGACCCCGGGCATTGTCGATGTCACAGGCGTGGCCGAGCGCCCGGACGAAGAGTTCTTTGGCCCGCTGCTGCAGGTGATCCGTTATGCCGATTTCGATGCTGCCATCGATGAAGCCAACAACACCCAGTACGGTCTCGCCGCCGGGTTGCTCTCCGACTCGCGTGCCCGCTACCAGTACTTCTGGCTGCGCAGCCGCGCCGGCATCGTCAACTGGAACAAGCAACTGACCGGCGCTGCCAGCAGTGCGCCGTTCGGTGGCGTGGGTGCCAGTGGCAACCATCGCGCCAGTGCCTATTACGCGGCTGACTACTGCGCTTACCCCGTGGCTTCGCTGGAAACCGCCAGCCTTGCCTTGCCGGCGACCCTGACGCCGGGCGTCACCCTATAACAACAGGTCACGGAGCCTAGCCGATGAAATCCTATGAAGTGAATTTTGATGGCCTGGTGGGGCCTACCCACAACTATGGCGGCCTGTCTTACGGCAACGTGGCTTCGCAGAGCAACAGCCAGCAAGGTTCCAGCCCGCGCGAAGCCGCGCGCCAGGGGCTGGCGAAAATGAAAGCGCTGGCCGACATGGGCTTCAAGCAAGGCGTGCTGGCACCGCAAGAGCGCCCGGATGTGGCCGCGCTGCGCCGCCTGGGCTTTAGCGGCAGCGATGCCGAGGTCATCCAGCGTGCTGCGAAAGAAGCCATGCCGTTGCTGGTGGCCAGTTGCTCGGCGTCGAGCATGTGGGTGGCCAATGCGGCCACGGTCAGCCCCAGTGCCGACACGGCCGATGGCCGCGTGCACTTCACTGCCGCCAACCTGAACTGCAAGTACCACCGCAGCATCGAGCACCCGACCACCAGCCGTGTGCTGGGCGCCATGTTCAACAACGAGAAACACTTTGCCCACCACGCGGCGCTGCCTGCCGTGGCACAGTTCGGTGACGAGGGCGCGGCCAACCACACGCGCTTCTGCCGTGCGTATGGTGACGCTGGCGTGGAGTTTTTCGTGTATGGCCGCAGTGCCTTCGACAGCCGTTACCCGGCGCCGCAGAAGTACCCGGCCCGGCAAACCCTGGAGGCCTCGCAGGCCGTGGCCCGGCTGCATGGGCTGAGCGATGGCGGTGTGGTCTACGCTCAACAGAACCCCGCTGTGATCGATCAGGGCGTGTTCCATAACGATGTAATTTCGGTGGGCAACGGCGAGGTGCTGTTCTATCACGAGGACGCTTTCCTCGAGACCGACGCGGTGCTTGGCCAGCTGCGAGCTAAACTGGCCAGCAAGGGTGGCAACTTCCAGGCCATCTGTGTGCCACGGGCGGCGGTGGCGGTAGAGGATGCCGTACGCTCGTACCTGTTCAACAGCCAGCTGCTCAGCCGCGATGACGGCACCATGCTGCTGGTGGTGCCGGAGGAGTGCCGGAACAACGAGCGGGTCTGGGCCTACCTGGGCCAACTGACCAGCCAGGGTGGCCCGGTCAGGGAGGTCAAGGTATTTGACCTCAAGCAAAGCATGCAGAACGGCGGTGGCCCGGCTTGCCTGCGTCTGCGCGTGGCGTTGCAGGAATCGGAACTGGCGGCGGTCAACCAAGGGGTTATCATGACCGCCCCGCTGTACGACACCCTGGTGCAGTGGGTCGACAAGCATTACCGCGATCGCCTGGGCGAAGCGGACCTGGCCGACCCGCAGCTGCTGGTGGAGTGCCGTACGGCACTGGACGAATTGACCCAGATATTGAAGTTGGGCTCGGTATATCCGTTCCAACGCCAACCTTGAAGAGAGACTTTGCAATGACCGACGCCCTGCGCCTGATCCTCGAAGATGAAGACGGCACCCAGCTGGAAACCTCCTGCACCCGCTTTGCCGTGGTTTGGCAAGGCAAGGAAGTGTGGATTCAGCAGGACGGCCGTGGCCAGCTGCTGATCGGTGTGGATGTCGATGAAGACGACACCGAATACGCCAACCTGCTGCTGCGCCCGATGGCCACCAACCTGGTCAGCCTGCAGCTGGAAATGGAGCCGGCCGAGGTTGGCGAAGACGACGATCACGTCCATGGCCCCGACTGCGGCCACCACCACTAAGGAAGCCCCTATGCTCGCCCTTGGCAAATTGCTTGAGCTGACACTCACCGATCACGAACCGGCCGAGAAGACCCAAGTGACACCCAAGGGCGCGCGTTTGCGCTGGCTGGGGGAGGGCGCGCTCGAAGTGCGCCCGGCCGAAAGCGAGGATTGCGGGCTGGACTTGCTGTTGTCTGCCGGCATTCATGGCAACGAAACGGCGCCGATCGAATTGCTCGAACGGCTGCTGCACGGTGTGGCCAACGGCAAGATCAAACCCAGGGCACGGCTGTTGTTCCTGTTCGGCAACCCGGCGGCTATCCGCAAGGGCGAGCGCTTCATCGAACAGGACATCAATCGGCTCTTCAACGGGCGCCATGAGCTTTCCAGTGGTTTCGAGGCATTACGTGCCGCCGAGCTGGAACAGTTTGCCCGGGTGTTTTTCAGCAAGCCGGGGCGCAGCCGCCTGCACTACGACCTGCATACCGCCATCCGTGGTTCAAAGATCGAGCAATTTGCCTTGTACCCCTATAAAGAGGGGCGCAAGCACTCCCGTCGTGAACTGGCGCGCCTGGCGGCGGCAGGCATGGAGGCGGTGTTGCTGCAGAGCAAATCCTCCATCACCTTCAGTGCCTTTACCTACGAGCAGCTGGAGGCCGAAGCTTTCACCCTGGAGCTGGGCAAGGCCCGCCCGTTTGGCCAGAACGAGCAGGTCAACCTCGACCGGCTGGAAGAACGCCTGATCCAGATCATCGAAGGCACCGAACCAGAGGGTGAAGGCTCGCTGGATGGCCTGCAACTGTTCAGTGTTTCTCGCGAGATTATCAAGCACAGCGACAGCTTCCACCTGCACCTGCCGGCGGACATCGAGAACTTCTCGGAGCTGAGCAAGGGTTACCTGCTGGCCGAAGACCTGGCCGAGACCCGCTGGGTAGTGGAGGAGGAGGGGGCGCGCATCATCTTCCCCAACCCCAAGGTCAGGAACGGCTTGCGGGCGGGCATCCTGATCGTGCCGGATTCGGGGCAGCGGCTGGGCTGATTGCCTGTCTTCCTGCCCCGGCCCTATCGCCGGCAAGCCAGCTCCCACAGGGACTGCATGACCGCCAGGCCTGTGGTTATCCTGTGGGAGCTGGCTTGCCGGCGATAGGGCCCTGACAGGATGAATTGGATCCTTCCTTCCCCATGAAACTCTTTTAATTCACCGCCTGTTCCATTTTCCCTCCCCATCAGCGGTAATTGGCTTGCCAGTGGCGAAAGACAGGATTTAGCATCCGGTCATGTCATTTTCGTTTGCATAGCCCGAAAAACCGTCCAAACGATGGTTTCTATCGTATAAACACACTGCATCGAGATTGCAGGACCGATATAATGCGGCCCTTTGCCGTCGTTTCGTCGACGCGTTTGCCCAACAGGGCCGCCGTTTCCGTGGAAGAACCTATGAAAAGCGCAGAAATCCGTGAAGCCTTCCTTCGCTTCTTCGAAGAGCAGGGACACACCCGAGTCGCCTCCAGTTCGCTGATCCCGAACAACGACCCAACCCTGCTGTTCACCAATGCCGGCATGAACCAGTTCAAGGACTGCTTCCTCGGCGCGGAGAAGCGTGCCTACACCCGTGCTGTCAGCAGCCAGAAGTGCGTGCGCGCCGGTGGTAAGCATAACGACCTGGAAAACGTCGGTTACACCGCGCGTCACCATACGTTCTTCGAAATGCTGGGCAACTTCAGCTTTGGCGACTATTTCAAGCGCGACGCTATCACCTTCGCCTGGACCTTCCTGACGTCCGAACAATGGCTGAACCTGCCCAAGGAAAAGCTCTGGGTCACCGTCTACGCCACTGACGACGAAGCCTACGACATCTGGACCAAGGAAGTCGGCGTGCCGGCCGAGCGCATGGTACGCATCGGCGACAACAAAGGCGCCCCATACGCCTCCGACAACTTCTGGACCATGGGTGACACCGGCCCTTGCGGCCCGTGCACCGAGATCTTCTACGACCACGGCGCGGACATCTGGGGCGGCCCACCCGGCTCGCCAGAAGAAGACGGCGACCGCTACATCGAGATCTGGAACAACGTCTTCATGCAGTTCAACCGCACCGCCGACGGCGTGCTGCACCCGCTACCAGCGCCGTCGGTGGACACCGGCATGGGCCTGGAGCGCGTCAGCGCCGTGCTGCAGCACGTGCACTCGAACTACGAGATCGACCTGTTCCAGAACCTGCTGTCGGCTGCGGCCAAGGCCATCGGTTGCAGCAATGACGGCCAGGCGTCGCTGAAAGTGGTCGCCGACCATATTCGCTCGTGCGGCTTCCTGATCGCTGACGGTGTGCTGCCGTCCAACGAAGGCCGTGGCTATGTGCTGCGTCGCATCATTCGTCGTGCCTGCCGCCACGGCAACAAGCTGGGCGCCAAGGGCAGCTTCTTCTACCAGATCGTTGCCGCACTGGCCGCCGAAATGGGCGAAGCCTTCCCTGAGCTGAAGAGCCAGCAAGCGCACATCGAGCGCGTGCTGAAGGCTGAAGAAGAGCAGTTCGCCAAGACCCTGGAGCAAGGCCTGCGCATCCTCGAGCAGGACCTGGCCCAGCTGAAAGGCGACGTGGTACCGGGCGACGTGGTGTTCAAGCTGTATGACACCTACGGCTTCCCGATGGACCTGACTGCCGACATCGCCCGAGAGCGCGAGCTGACCATTGACGAAGCCGGTTTCGAGCGCGAGATGGACGCCCAGCGTGAGCGCGCGCGTTCCGCCAGCGCCTTCGGCATGGACTACAACAGTGTGGTCAAGGTCGACAGCGCTACCGAGTTCGTCGGCTACGACGCCACCGAAGGCCAGGGCAAGATCATCGCCCTGTACAAAGACGGTCAGGCCGTCGACCAGCTGGGTGAAGGCGAGCAGGGCGTGGTCGTGCTCGACCGCACGCCGTTCTATGCCGAGTCTGGTGGCCAGGTGGGTGACACCGGCTTCCTGCAGGCCGGCGCTGCGCGCTTCGACGTGCGCGACACCACCAAGACTGGCGGTGCCTTCCTGCACCATGGCGTGGTCGCCAGCGGTGCGCTGGTAATCGGTTCGCCGGTCGAGGCCAAGGTCGATGCCGACGTGCAGCACGCTACCTCGCTGAACCACTCCGCCACCCACCTGCTGCACGAAGCGCTGCGCCAGGTGCTGGGCGAACACGTACAGCAGAAGGGCTCGCTGGTTGACAGCCAGCGCCTGCGTTTCGACTTCAGCCACTTCGAGGCGCTGAAGCCAGAGCAGATCAAGGCCCTGGAAGACATCGTCAACCGCGAAGTGCGCAAAAACACCCCGGTGACAACCGAACTGACCGACATCGAAACCGCCAAGGCCAAAGGTGCCATGGCGCTGTTCGGCGAGAAGTACGGCGACACCGTGCGTGTGCTGAGCATGGGTGGTGATTTCTCGGTAGAGCTGTGCGGCGGTATCCACGCCAAGCGCACCGGTGACATCAGCCTGTTCAAGATCATCAGCGAAGGCGGCGTGGCCTCTGGCGTACGCCGTATCGAAGCAGTTACCGGCGCCGCTGCGTTGGCCTACCTGAACGCTGCCGAAGAACAGGTCAAGGAAGCCGCGCAACTGGTCAAAGGCAACCGCGACAACCTGATCGACAAGCTGTCGGCTGTGCTGGAGCGCAACCGTCAGCTGGAGAAGCAGCTGGAACAGCTGCAGGCCAAAGCCGCCAGCGCCGCCGGGGACGATCTCTCCAACGCGGCTGTTGAGGTCAAGGGTGCCAAGGTTCTCGCCGCCCGCCTGGATGGGCAGGATGGCAAGGCCTTGCTGGCCCTGGTCGATCGGTTGAAGAACAAGCTCGGCCACGCAGTGATCCTGCTGGGCAGCGAGCATGAGGGCAAGGTTGTGCTGGTGGCCGGCGTGACCAAAGACCTCTCCAGCCAACTCAAGGCTGGCGATCTGATGAAACAAGCCGCTGCGGCGGTGGGTGGCAAGGGCGGTGGCCGTCCGGACATGGCCCAGGGTGGTGGCGTCGACGTCGCTGCACTGGACCAGGCCCTGGCGCTGGCCGTGCCATTCGCAGAGCAGGGACTTTGAGATGAAGGGGCCGGCGGTCTAGTCGCCGGCCTCTTCATGTTGGATTGTTTTTTGGGGCCCTGTATGGGCTGAGGCACCATTGAAATGGCGTTGATCGTACAGAAATTTGGCGGCACCTCTGTCGGTTCCATCGAGCGGATCGAGCAGGTAGCCGAAAAGGTCAAGAAACACCGTGAGGCAGGCGACGACCTGGTGGTTGTGCTGTCGGCCATGAGCGGTGAAACCAATCGCTTGATCGACCTGGCCAAGCAGATCACCGATCAGCCTGTTCCGCGTGAACTGGACGTGATCGTGTCGACCGGTGAGCAGGTCACCATTGCCCTGCTGACCATGGCCTTGATCAAGCGTGGTGTGCCAGCGGTGTCCTACACCGGCAACCAGGTGCGCATCCTCACCGACAGCTCGCACAACAAGGCGCGCATTCTGCAGATCGACGACCAGAAGATTCGTGCCGACCTCAAGGAAGGCCGCGTGGTCGTGGTAGCAGGCTTCCAGGGCGTCGACGAGCACGGCAGCATCACCACCCTGGGCCGTGGCGGCTCCGACACCACGGGCGTGGCCCTGGCGGCGGCGCTGAAGGCTGACGAGTGCCAGATCTACACCGACGTCGATGGCGTCTACACCACCGACCCGCGCGTTGTGCCACAGGCCCGTCGCCTGGAGAAGATCACCTTCGAAGAGATGCTGGAAATGGCCAGCCTCGGTTCCAAGGTGCTGCAGATCCGTTCGGTGGAGTTCGCCGGCAAGTACAACGTTCCGCTGCGCGTGCTGCACAGCTTCAAGGAGGGTCCGGGTACCCTCATTACCATTGATGAAGAGGAATCCATGGAACAGCCGATCATTTCCGGTATCGCCTTCAACCGTGATGAAGCCAAGCTGACCATTCGCGGCGTGCCGGACACCCCGGGCGTGGCCTTCAAGATCCTCGGCCCGATCAGCGCTTCGAACATCGAAGTCGACATGATCGTGCAGAACGTTGCCCACGATAACACCACCGACTTCACCTTCACCGTACACCGCAACGAGTACGAGAGCGCGAAAAGCGTGCTGGAAAACACTGCCCGCGAAATCGGTGCCCGTGAAGTGATCGGCGACACCAAGATCGCCAAGGTCTCGATCGTTGGCGTTGGCATGCGTTCGCACGCCGGTGTTGCCAGCCGCATGTTCGAAGCCCTGGCCAAGGAGAGCATCAACATCCAGATGATCTCCACCTCCGAGATCAAGGTTTCGGTCGTGATCGAAGAGAAGTACCTGGAGCTGGCCGTGCGCGCGCTGCACACCGCGTTCGAGCTCGACGCACCTGTCCGACAGGGCGAGTAAGGCGCTGCCAGGAAGGGCGCGGCTTGCCGCGCCCTTCGCGTTTCTGCTCGTCACGCAGGCCCTGTCCTGCCCTGTGCGGCGAGTAACCGGGGCCGGGTCGTCGTCCACGACCAGGCCCGATACCAAAGACTGTTACCCCTGAATGTTTTGCGTAAGGAGAAAGCTATGTTGATTCTGACTCGTCGGTGCGCCGAGAGCCTGATCATTGGAGACGGCGAGATCACCGTGACGGTGCTTGGCGTCAAAGGCAACCAGGTGCGTATTGGCGTCAGCGCCCCGAAAGAAGTGGCCGTTCACCGCGAGGAAATCTACCTGCGGATCAAGAAAGAGAAGGATGAAGAGCCAAGCCTTTAATTCTTTTGAAGTTTTTTTAAAAAAAGGGTTGCAAAGGTGAAAGAGGTTCTTTAATATTCGCCTCGTGTTGCGGTGAGGTGGCCGAGTGGCCGAAGGCGCTCCCCTGCTAAGGGAGTATACCTCATAAGGGTATCGGGGGTTCGAATCCCCCCTTCACCGCCATTATTCGCTTAGGGCGCTGTAAACGGTAAGAACGCTAAGTAGTTGATTTTAAACGAAAAAGTTCTTGCAAAAATGTTTCAGCGACCTATAATGCGCGGCAAGACACGGACTCATAGCTCAGCTGGATAGAGTACTCGGCTACGAACCGAGCGGTCACAGGTTCGAATCCTGTTGAGTCCGCCACTTTTGAAGTGGCTTTGTTTGCAAGGCTGCTTCAAGAAACCAGTGGTAATCTGGTCTAAAACTACCAATTGCGGACTCATAGCTCAGCTGGATAGAGTACTCGGCTACGAACCGAGCGGTCGCAGGTTCGAATCCTGCTGAGTCCGCCACTTTTTGAAGTGGCTCTGCTTGCAAAGCGACTTCAGTCAACCAGTGGTAATCTGGTCTAAAACTACCACCACGGACTCATAGCTCAGCTGGATAGAGTACTCGGCTACGAACCGAGCGGTCGCAGGTTCGAATCCTGCTGAGTCCGCCATACCCATCAAGAAGCCCGCTCAATTGAGCGGGCTTTTTGTTTTTCTGCGCCACTGAATTGTGGCGATGCCGATCTATGCTCTTCTGTAATGATCATGGTGTAGCGTGCGGCTGCGAGGCAATCCCAAATTGTCAGGCGCAACGTACCTGAACTTCGATGTGCCTCCCCATCCACAACAACCGTCGCACTGATAGCTTCGAGCGTTGTCCCATCTTTATCACGCAAACGATTGTTCTGGCCAAAAATTTAAGCGATCTGACAGCGCGAGCAGTGTATGATTGCGCCCGTCAGCCCCGCCGGGGCTTGTGGAAAACCACCATGGACTTACCCAGTAGTTACTCGCTAACAAAATTCATACAGAAAGATCTGACCGATTGATTCTCCCGGCGTGCTCCGCTGCTGGGAGTGGAGTTCGCCTATGACTGAAGTAGAAGTAAAAAAAGCGCAAGAAAGCTTGCAGGATCGCCTGGCCCAGGTGGTCGAACTGCTGCAACGCCAGCGTGTGGTCGAAGACCTGACGCACCGCCAGGAAGGCGCGCACAACGACCTGGTCGAAAACCTGGTCCACCGCCAGAATCTCGTCGAGCTGCAGCGCAAGCTTGATGACCTGCACCCCGCCGACATCGCCTATATCCTCGAAGCCTTGCCCCTGGAAGACCGCCTGACGGTCTGGCAGCTGGTGCGCTCGGATCGCGATGGCGACATCCTGCTGGAAGTTTCCGACTCGGTTCGTCAATCGTTGATCGCCGACATGGACGATCACGAGCTGCTGGCCGCCGCCAAGGAAATGGACGCCGACGAGCTGGCCGACCTGGCCCCTGAGCTGCCACGCGACGTTGTTCACGAGCTGATGGAAACCCTCGATGCCCAGCAACGCGAGCGTGTGCGCTCGGCGCTGAGCTACGACGAGGAGCAGGTCGGTGCGCTGATGGACTTCGAGATGGTCACCATCCGCGAAGACGTCAGCCTGGAAGTGGTACTGCGCTACCTGCGCCGCCTGAAAGAGCTGCCCAACCACACCGACAAACTGTTTGTGGTCGACTATGACGGCATCCTGAAAGGGGTATTGCCGATCAAGCGTTTGCTGGTCAACGACCCGGAAAAGAAGGTAGCGGAGGTCATGGCGACCGACCCGGTGTCCTTCCAGCCCGAGGAAGATGCCTATGATGCGGCGCAGGCTTTCGAGCGTTATGACCTGGTATCGGCACCTGTAGTAGACAAGGGCGGTCGCTTGATTGGCCGTTTGACCATTGACGAAATGGTCGACCTGATCCGTGAGGAGAGCGAGAGCGAAGTCCTCAACATGGCGGGTCTGCGTGAAGAGGAAGATATCTTTGCCTCGGTCTGGCGCTCGTTCCGCAACCGTTGGGCATGGCTGGCGATCAATCTGATTACCGCTTTTCTCGCTTCGCGCGTGATCGGGCTGTTCGAAGGGTCGATCGAAAAGCTGGTGGCGTTGGCTGCGTTGATGCCGATCGTTGCGGGTATTGGTGGCAACTCGGGTAACCAGACCATCACCATGATCGTCCGTGCCATGGCGCTGGACCAGGTGTCTCCGGGCAACACCAGCCGCCTGATGCGCAAGGAGTTGGCGGTGTCGCTGATCAACGGCCTGGTTTGGGGCGGAGTGATTGGTGCGGTGGCTTTCTGGCTGTATGGCAGCTGGTCACTGGGTGTGGTGATGACCGCAGCGATGACGTTGAACCTGTTGCTGGCGGCGCTGATGGGTGTGCTCATCCCGATGACGTTGGCCCGCCTGGGGCGCGACCCGGCAATGGGTGCGAGTGTGATGATCACTGCCGTGACCGACAGTGGCGGCTTCTTCATCTTCCTTGGCCTGGCTACGCTGTTCCTGCTGTAAACCTGCCATTGCGACTTGTCCGGGCCCTGTAGGAGCGCGTCTCTTGCAGAACCAGGCGCCCACAAAAAAGCCAGCTTACGCTGGCTTTTTCATGTTCGCTGCAGGCCTCAGGAAGCGTCGGCCGCCATTTCCACATCGTGAGCGATGAGGGCCACCAAGGCGTTCTGCTGGCGGTGGGACAGTTGGCGGAAGCGTTGCAGCAACTCGCGCTCATGCAGGGACAGCTCAGGGCTGTCCAGGCGCATGCTCAGCTCGTCACCCAACGCACCTTCCTGGATAAGGCTCTGTTCCAGGCGCGCGATAATTTCAGAGTTCATGCTGCGGTGATGGTTGCGCGCTACCTCGGCAATGCGCTCACGCATCCCGTCTGGCAGGCGGACGACAAATTTGTCAGCGGTGCGGCTTGAATAAATAGCCTGTTTCATTGGGCGCATATAAATTGACCAGATTTTGGTTCAGGGGAAGCGGTTCTCAAATTGGCCGCACGGGGTGGAAATACGACCGTGGCGACGACAAAATGTTCAACCGTCAGTAAAAATGGATGCTCATCTTGCCTTATGGTCGCCGTTTCCTTGGCGTCAATTCTGTGACAAATAGTGAGCCGGATAAAGGCTTTCTGCCAGTACCAATTATCAGAAATGAGCACTGGTTTGAAAAGTTTTACATGCTCCGGCTTGCCCAACCGTCAGACTTTTGCCGTCAAAAACTGGTAAAACGCAGCAAAAGATCAGGAAAACACCTAGAATGCGGCGGTTTCCCTTCATAGAGCATAGTGGCTATGCAACATGACGCAAGCGACCGTCGATCAGGGACGGGTCGGATGATATTTCTGATAGGACCGTCGGGTTCCGGGAAAGATTCCCTGATCGACGCATCACGTGAGCGACTGGCGGCTGCCGGGGTAGAAATTGCCCGCCGCGTCATTACCCGTTCGGCCGAAGCCAAGGGCGAAGCCGCGCATGGGGTCACGCCCGAGCAGTTCGAGACCCTGCGTGCGCAGGGCGCGTTTGCCATGCACTGGCGCGCCAACGGCCTGGACTATGGCATTCCCCAGCAGGTAGAAGAGTGGCTGGCGGCGGGCAGGGCAGTAGTGGTGAATGGCTCGCGGGCCTACCTGGCCGAAGCGCGCCAGCGTTACCCGGACCTGTTGGCAGTGCGGGTCGAGGTCAAGCCCGAGGTGCTGCGCCAGCGCTTGGTGGCCCGTGGCCGCGAAACCGTCGAGGAGGTCGAACAGCGCCTGGCTCGCAGCGCCCGCTTGCAGGCACTGCCCGATCCTTCGGTGCACATGCTGGACAACTCCACAACCCTGGAGGCTGCGGTCGCAGCCCTGTTCGGGCTACTGTGCGATGAAGGTGTGCTGCCGCAGGTGTAGCAGTGCCAGAAAAGGATTACGCGAAAAAGCCCGGTAGGTGCATGACAAATGCCAGCATGCTGGTTAACATGCTGGCCGTCCCGCTGTGCAGCGCTCGCTGCCGGTCGTAGCGTCTCAGTAGCTCAATTGGATAGAGCATCCCCCTCCTAAGGGGAAGGTTGCAGGTTCAATTCCTGCCTGGGACGCCATTTCTTGCCTCTCCCATTTTTGCTTCCGCCTCCTTTGCAGCGGCCGCCGTCCGCTGGCGCATCAGGAAGTACCCCGCCACAACCAGCAATACCGTCAGCACCGTGAACCAAAACTGGAAGCGCGACGCCGGGTCGAACGCCTGGGTGCCGATCACTGCCAGCAAGGCGAACAGCGCAACGATATTGGCGTACGGGAACAGCCAGGCGCGGAAGGCCTTGGGGTCGACCGCTTCGTGACGGGTTTTCCAACGCATGGCCACGTGGGCGATGATGATGAAGATCCATACGACCATCACCAGGCTGCCGGTACTCTTGGCCAGGGTCATGAACAGGTCGCCGGCGCTGATAAAGTGCACGGTCAGGATCAGCGTGCATATCGACAGGCTCAGCAGCAGTGCATTGATCGGCACGCCCTTGGCGCTGGTGCGCGAGAACAGCTTGGGCGCGTGGCCGCGCTGGCTCAGCGAGAACAGCATGCGCGAGTTGGAGAACATGAACGAGTTCATCACCGACATGAACGAGACGAACAGCACCAGCTTCATGGCCACCGCAGCACCACCGAACCCGGCCAGGCTGAACAGCGAAACATAGGGCGAGGCGAGGTTGGCCTTGTCGGTCCATGGCAAGCACAGGATCAGGATCGACACCGAGCCTACGTAGAACAGCATCACCCGCAGGATCACGCTCTTGATCGCGCGGATCACGTTCTGCCGCGGGTTCTCCGATTCGCCTGCCGCTACGGCGGCGATTTCGCTGCCGCCCAGCGAGAAGATCACCACGATGACACCCGCCATCACGGGCGACAGGCCGTTGGGCATGAAACCGTCGTGGGCGGTGAGGTTGACCAGCCCAGGCGAAGCAATGTCGCTGTGCAGGCCAAGCAGGATCGAGATGCCCAGCAGCATGAAGATGAGGATGGTGGCGACCTTCATCGCCGCCAGCCAATACTCCACTTCGGCAAACGAACGCACCGAGTAGGCGTTGCTGGCCATCAGGGTCACTAGCATCAGGAAGGCGCCTGCCCAGATCGGCAGCCAGGGTAGAAAGTCATGCAGGATGGCGCCCAGCAATACCGCTTCAAGGGTGATGGTCATCATCGACTTGAACCAGTACAGCCAGCCGACGGAAAACCCTGCCCAGTCGCCGAGCCAGGTGTTGGCATAGGTCGAGAACGACCCGGCATCCGGGTTGCGGCAGGCCATTTCGCCCAGCATGAACATGACCAGGGTGACCACCAGGCCACCGATGAAATACGACAGGATGGCCGCAGGCCCTGCCGATGCGATCAGTGAGCCCGAGCCCATGAACAGCCCGGCACCGATCACCCCGCCCAGCGCGATCATGGTGATGTGCCGCTGCTTGAGGCTTTGCTTCAAACCGTTGGATTGCATTTCCTTGTCCTCTCTTATTGTTGGGGGGATCTGACAACGTCCCCCAACGCAGGCATCGTCATGCGCCTGCGTCCACGCGTGGCAAATAGCTACCAGCCTCCCACCGTGGACAATAAGGCCAAGGACCTCAAACGAATTCTCTGCACAACATCCTGCCGATTTTTCCTGAGGCGTGTTGCCTCAGGCGCTGCTGCACCGCCATCCCTGTAGGAGCGGCCTTGTGTCGCGATCGGGCTGCAAAGCAGCCCCAGCAAATTGTGCATCTGCGCGGAAACCCCAGGGCTGCTGCGCAGCCCTTTCGCGACACAAGGCCGCTCCTACAAAGGGCCGCGCAGGGCATTGGTCAGGCGATGTTCTGCTCGGCCGACCAGCTGGCGTACCAGCTGCGGAACAGCGCGTACTGCTGCTCGGCGTAGTTGCGCTGGGCGTCGGTCAGCACGTCGGTTTCGTTGAAGTGCAGGCTGTACTCGCTGTCGCCGTTCAGCACCATCAGGTGCTTGTAGTACAGCACCAGGTCGCAGCCCTCATCGAACGACGACAGCACCGCCAGCGCCGCTTCCAGCTCGCGGGCCAGGCGACGGGCCTTGGCGTCGCCCTTGGCCGCCTGCTTGCTCAGGCTTACCAGGTGCAGCACCTCACGGGGCAGGGCATTGCCGATGCCGGTGATGGCACCGGTGGCGTTGCAGTTGACGAAGCCATGCACCACCTGGGTGTCCACGCCCACCATCAGGGTCACGTCGTCATCCTTGGAGGTGATGTGCTCGGCGGCGTAACGCAGGTCGGCACCGCCACCGAATTCCTTGAAGCCGATCAGGTTGGGGAATTCGCGGCGCAGCTCGAAGAACAGGTCGGCGCGGGTGGCGAAGCCGTAGTAGGGGCTGTTGTAGATCACCGCTGGCAGCTTGGGCGCGGCGGCGAGGATGGCCGAGAAGTGGTGCTTCTGGGCGATCAGTGAGGCACCGCGGCTGAGCACGCGAGGGATGACCATCAGGCCGGCGGCGCCGACCTTGGCCGCGTGGGCGGCATGCGCTACCGCTTCACGGGTGTTCACCGCGCCAGTGCCGACAATGGTCGGGATGCCGGCGGCCACCAGGCGCGCCACGCCTTCCTGGCGCTCGGCCTCGGTCAGCAGTGGCCAGTCGCCCATCGAACCGCAGTACACCACGGCGCTCATGCCAGCCTCGATCAGCTGCTGGCCCTTGCGCACCAGGGCGTCGAAGTCCGGTGTGCGCTCGGCGGTGCACGGGGTCATCAGGGCGGGCATGGTGCCGTTGAAGATATTGCTCATGGTGGTTACCTATTTTTGTGTGATTTTTATGGGTTGCTTAACGGCCGGCGTTGCGGGCCACGGATTCTTCGTCAACGGCGCGCAGTGACTTGCCGCGGGTTTCCTTGGCTGCCGCCACGGCAACCATCGAGATCGCTGCCGCGCCCACCAGGTACCAGGCAATAGGCGTGGAGCTGTTGTATTCCTTCAGCAAGGTGACGGCGATCAGCGGCGCCAGCGAGCCAGCCAGGATTGGCGCCACCTGGTAGCACAACGACAGGGCGGTGTAGCGCACGTGGGTGGGGAACAGTTCGGCCATCAAGGCCGAGTACGGCGCATAGGTCATGGACTCGATGGCCAGGCCCAGGGTGATGGCCGCCATGATCAGCCAGTCATTGCCGGTGTCCATCATCGGGAAACCGACAAAGCCCCAGAACGCGGTGAGCACGGCGCCGATCAGGTACACCGGCTTGCGGCCGATGATGTCTGAGAGGTAGCCCATGGCCGGGATCATGAAGAAGTGCAGCAGGTGGGCGCCGAACATCAGCAGCAGGATTTGCGAAGTGTCCTTGTGCACCACCAGCTTCAGGTAGGTGATAGAGAACGTGACCACGGTGTAGTAGAGGATGTTTTCCGCAAAGCGCGCGCCAATGCCGATCAGCACTTCGCGCCAGTATTTGGTGACCACTTCCACCACGCCCAGTTGCTGGCTTTCCAGCTTCTGCTGCTTGGCCTGGGCTTCCTTGAAGATGGGCGCATCATCGACTCGGGTGCGGATCCAGTAACCGATCAGCACCACCACTGCCGAGAACCAGAAGGCCACCCGCCAGCCCCAGTCCAGGAACTGCGCCTCGCTAAGGTTGGACGACAACAACAGCAGGATGATGGTGGCGATCAGGTTGCCGGCCGGCACGCCCGCTTGCGGCCAGCTGGCCCAGAAGCCGCGGCGGTTGTCCGGGCTGTGCTCGGACACCAGGAGCACCGCGCCGCCCCATTCGCCGCCGAAGGCGAAGCCCTGGATCAGCCGCAACACCACCAGGAGGATGGGCGCGGCGTAGCCGATGCGCTCGAAGGTGGGCAGGCAGCCCATCAGAAAGGTGGTTATCCCGACCACGATCAGGCTGATCTGCAGCAAATGCTTGCGGCCGACCTTGTCGCCGTAATGGCCAAACACCAGGCCACCGATGGGGCGGGCGAGAAAGCCCACTGCGTAGAGGGCAAAGGCGGCAATGATGCCGTCCATGGCGCTGCCGGTCTGGCGGAAGAACAACTGGCCGAAGACCAGTGCCGAGGCGGTGCCGTACAGGAAGAATTCGTACCACTCGGCGACTGCGCCGGCCATGGCCGCAGCTACCACACGCTTGATGCCCGCAGGGGCCTTGCCTGCTGTGTTTGCGACATTCGCTGATGCCGCCGAAGAGGGTGTGGCCATGGTTTTGCACTCCGATACGTAATTATTGGAAGAAGGAGTAGGCAGGGTGGCGCCGGGGAAATCGGAGCCGCCGATTCCTTATATGGTATTTCGTATACGATATCTAGATAAGCAAAAACGAAGCCACAAGGGAGATTTCAGATCGAGTGGTCTGTAGGAGCAGCCTTGTGCTGCGAAGAGGCCGGCAAGGCCTATGGAAATGTTGTCGGCTGCAAGGGCCCCTTCGCAGCACAAGGCTGCTCCTACAAGGGGCGGTGATAGCCTGTCGGGTCAGTTATGGGGCAGGTGCTCGTACAGGCTCTGGCACACGCCATTGATGTGTTCTTCTATCAGCCGCGCCGCCAGTTCTACATCCCGCGCCCGGCAGGCGGCGACGATATCCCGGTGCTCGTGATCGGCGCGCAGCTTGCCCGCTGACAGGCTCATTTGCATGCGCAGGTAGCGTTCCACCTTGTCATGGATCGAGCGGATAAGGCCGACCAGGTAAGGCCGCCGCGCCGGTTCGTACAGGCAGGCGTGCAGCGCCCAGTTGAGGTCGGCCCAGCGGCCCACATCGTCCTCGCCGATGAACTCCGCGCAGATGGCTTCGGCTTGGGCAAAATGTGCTTCGGTCATGTTCGGAATCGCCAGGCGAATCGCTTGCACTTCCAGCAACACACGTACCTCGAACATCTGCGCCAGTTCAGGTTCCGAGATGCGGGTAACCAGCGCGCCACGGTTGCGCTGAAAATCCACCAGGCCTTCGGCTTCCAGGCGCTTCAGGGCTTCGCGCACCGGGATCTTGCTGACGTTGAACGCCTGCGCCACTTCGTCCTGACGCACCGGTTCGCCTTCGGCCAGCTGCCCCGAGATAATTGCCTCGCGCAGGTGTTTAGCGATGATTTCCGACATCGAGGGCGTTGCACCCAGGTCGGTAGCTTTGAAAGACGGCAACGGCACGGGAAATTCCAGAATCAGGCGGTGCGGATATCTTATACGAAACGCTTTGGCAGCCATACCGCCTACAGCGGTGGGCGAAAATAGCGCGTTGCAACTATTCCCGGTGGCAGCACGGTGGGCATATGCTTGCCGGTTCAAGCATCATCTTGCCGCCTGCGGCAATTACACCACTGTCGGCAGCCCCTTGACCGGAGCGCAGTTGCTGGGCATCAGGGAGAGCGTCCATGAATCAGGAAACCAGGCCGGCACCCGCCGGCTTCAGTGAACAGCAATTGCACACCTTGTTCGAGTTGATCAGCGATGGCATCTGGGACTGGAATGCCAATACCGGCTACGTCTATCGAAACCCGGGCTGGTACGCCATGCTCGGTTACGCCAGCCATTCAATGGCCAATTCGGTGCTCACCTGGGAAAGCGTGATCCATCCAGAGGACTACCCGCGGGTAATGGCGCATTTCGAGGCGTATATCAATCAGCGCAATGAGCGCTACCTCATCGAATACCGCTGTCGTTGCCAGGATGGCAGCTATCTGTGGATCGAAGACAGCGGCTACATCATTGCCCATAACCAGGACGGTTCGGTGGCGCGCATGCTCGGTGCGCACCGTAACATCGACGCCGGCAAACGCCGGGTGGCCCAGCTGGAACAGAAGAATCAGTCGCTGGAGTGCCTAGTGGCCGAGCGCACCCGCGAGCTGTCCTGGGTGAACCAGCAGTTGCAGCGGCAACTGGACGAAAACCGCGAGTTGGCTGAGCGTGATGCGTTGACCCGCATTGCCAATCGCTATCGATTGGAAAAGACCTTGCAGCTGGAGTGCGAGCGGGCCCAGCGCTTCCGCCAGCCGTTGTCGCTGATCGCCATGGACATGGATGACTTCAAGCCGATCAACGACCGCTACGGCCATGCCCGTGGCGACGCGGCGCTGGTGCGGGTGGCCGAAAGCCTGCGCACTTGCCAGCGTGAACTGGACCTGTTGGCCCGCTGGGGCGGGGATGAGTTTGTGCTTGTACTGCCGCGGACCACGCTGGGTGAGGCACTTGAAGTGGCGGTGCGCTTGCGCCAGGTGATGGAGCAGTTGGCGCCGGTGGGCGAGTGTCGGCTGACCATGAGCTATGGCGTGGTGCAATGGCAGGAAGGAGAGGACCAGCCTGCGTTGCTGGCGCGTGCCGATCAGGCGCTGTACCGGGCCAAGGCGGCCGGCAAGAATGCCATAGCCCCATAGCCTGACGCGGTCCCTTGTAGGAGCGGCCTTGTGTCGCGATAGGGCTGCAAAGCAGCCCCAGCAATATCAGCTGTGGTGCAGAGATCCTGGGGCCGCTTCGCAGCCCTATCGCGACACAAGGCCGCTCCTACAAGGGATCGCGCAGGTGATAGGGATCAGCGCCTGAATGAAAAAAGACCCGCGGCGCCTCTCGGCGCAGCGGGCCAAATCGGCCTCGGCCGCTTCAGTGTCAGATATGCAGGGCGTGGCCCAGGGCACGCAACGCCGCTTCCTGTACGGCCTCACCCAGCGTCGGGTGGGCGTGGATGGTACCGGCTACATCCTCCAGGCACGCGCCCATTTCCAGCGACTGGGCAAACGCCGTAGACAGTTCGGAAACCGCCACGCCAACCGCTTGCCAGCCCAGGATCAGGTGGTTGTCCCGGCGCGCCACCACGCGCACGAAACCGCTTTTCGATTCCAGGCTCATGGCGCGGCCGTTGGCGGCAAACGGGAATTGCGCGACGATGCAATCCAGCCCCTGCTGGCTGGCCTGCTCCGGGGTTTTGCCGACCACCACCACTTCCGGGTCGGTGAAGCACACCGCAGCAATCGCGGCAGGCTCGAAGCGGCGTGCCTTGCCAGCGATGATCTCAGCGACCATTTCGCCCTGGGCCATGGCCCGGTGCGCCAGCATCGGTTCGCCGGCCACATCGCCGATGGCCCAGACGTTGTGCATGCTGGTCTGGCAGCGTTCGTCGATGGCAATGGCGGCGCCGTTCATTTTCAGGTCCAGGCATTCCAGGTTGAAACCTTGGGTGCGTGGCCGGCGGCCCACGGCCACCAGCACCTGGTCGGCTTCAAGGCGTAGTTGCCCGCCCTTGCCGTCGTTCGCCAGCAGGCAACCGTTTTCGTAACCTTCGACGCTGTGGCCCAGGTGCAGGGCGATACCCAGCTTTTTCAACGACTCGGCCACCGGGGCAGTCAATTCGCTGTCGTAGGTCGGCAGGATGCGCTCACGCGCTTCCACCACGCTGACCTGCGCGCCCAGTTTGCGGTAGGCAATGCCCAGTTCCAGGCCGATATAGCCACCGCCTACCACCACCAAGTGTTGCGGCAGGGCTTTCGGTGCCAGCGCTTCGGTCGAGGAAATCACCGGCCCACCCAGCGGCAGCATCGGCAGTTCGACACTGCTGGAACCGGTGGCCAGCAACAGGTGTTCGCACTGGATGCGCTGGCCATCAACCTCGACCTGCTTGCCATCGAGCACCTTCGCCCAGCCGTGAATCACCTTGACCCCGTGCTTTTTCAGCAGGGCGGCCACACCAGTGGTCAGGCGGTCGACGATGCCGTCCTTCCAGGCCACGCTCTGGCCGATGTCCAGGCGCGGCGAGGTAACGCTGATGCCCAGTTCCGACGGCCCGGCAAAGCGTGACGTCTGGTGGAACTGCTCGGCCACATGGATCAGCGCCTTGGACGGAATGCAGCCGATGTTCAGGCAGGTACCGCCCAGTGCCTGGCCTTCCACCAGCACGGTAGGAATGCCCAGTTGCCCGGCGCGGATGGCAGTCACGTAGCCACCAGGGCCGCCGCCGATGATCAACAGGGTAGTCTGGATAGTCTGTTGCATGCTCACTCCACGAACAGGCAGGCGGGTTGTTCGAGCAGGCCACGCACGGCCTGGATGAACAACGCGGCGTCCATGCCGTCGACCACACGGTGGTCGAACGAGCTGGACAGGTTCATCATCTTGCGCACGACGATCTGGCCGTCGATGACCACCGGCCGCTCAACCATGCGGTTGACGCCGACAATCGCCACTTCCGGGGTGTTGACCACCGGTGTGCTGACGATGCCGCCCAGGGCGCCCAGGCTGGTCAGGGTGATGGTCGAGCCCGACAGCTCTTCGCGGTTGGCCTTGTTGTTGCGCGCAGCGTTGGCCAGGCGCGAAATCTCGCCGGCATTGGCCCACAGGCTGCCCGCTTCGGCATGGCGCAGCACGGGCACCATCAGGCCGTTGTCACCCTGGGTGGCAATGCCGACATGCACCGCGCCATGGCGGGTGATGATCTGCGCTTCGTCGTCGTAGGTGGCGTTGATCTGCGGGAAGTCACGCAGCGCCACGACCAGGGCACGCACCAGGAACGGCAGCAACGTCAGCTTGCCGCGGCTGTCGCCGTACTTGCTGTTGAGCTGTTGACGCAGGGCTTCCAGGGCGGTGACGTCAATTTCTTCCACATAGCTGAAGTGCGCGACCCGGCGCTTGGCGTCCTGCATGCGCTGGGCGATCTTGCGGCGCAGGCCGATCACCGGCACCTGCTCGCTGTCGCTGCGCTTGGCATAGCCATTGGGGGCTTGCCCGGCGGCGCTCTGCGGTTTGCTCATGAAGGCGTCGAGGTCTTCGTGCAGGATACGCCCGGCCGGGCCGCTGCCATGCACGTAACGCAGTTCGATACCGGTATCCAGCGCGCGTTTGCGCACGGCTGGCGAGGCCAGCGGCTTGTCGCCCGGCTGGCGCGCCACGATGGGCGCCGGCTCATGGTTGGCAGGCGCCTGGTACGCGGCCGGTTTTACGTCTTTGTGCGGCTCTGGCTTGGCTGCCACAGGGGCCGCGGGCGTTTCTATCTGTTTGGCCTGTGGCACATCCACATGGTTGCCGCTGCCTTCCACTTCGATGCGGATCAGCTCGCTGCCGACCGCCATCACTTCACCTGGCTGGCCACCCAGGGCCAGCACCTTGCCGCTGACCGGCGAAGGGATTTCCACGGTAGCCTTGTCGGTCATGACGTCGGCCACCACCTGGTCCTCGGCGATCATGTCGCCGACCTTGACGAACCATTCCACCAACTCGACCTGCGCGATGCCTTCGCCAATGTCCGGCATCTTGATGACGTGCGTGCCCATTCAGACCTCCATGACCTTTTTCAATGCCGCACCTACCCGCGAAGGCCCTGGGAAATACGCCCATTCCTGCGCGTGAGGGTAGGGGGTGTCCCAGCCGGTGACGCGCTCGATCGGCGCCTCCAGGTGGTGGAAGCAGTGCTCCTGCACCAGCGACACCAGTTCGGCACCGAAGCCGCAGGTACGGGTGGCTTCATGCACCACCACGCAGCGGCCGGTCTTTTTCACCGACTCGACGATGGTGTCCAGGTCCAGCGGCCACAGGCTGCGCAGGTCGATCACTTCGGCATCCACGCCGCTTTCTTCGGCGGCCACCTGGGCCACGTACACGGTGGTGCCGTAGGTGAGCACGGTCACGTCATTGCCCGGGCGGGTAATGGCGGCCTTGTCCAGCGGCACGGTGTAGTAACCGTCGGGCACGGCGCTGTGCGGGTGCTTCGACCACGGCGTTACCGGGCGGTCGTGGTGGCCATCGAACGGGCCGTTGTACAGGCGCTTGGGCTCGAGGAAGATCACCGGGTCATCGCATTCGATCGAGGCAATCAACAGGCCTTTGGCGTCATACGGGTTGGACGGCATGACGGTGCGCAGACCGCACACCTGGGTGAACATGGCTTCCGGGCTCTGGCTGTGGGTCTGGCCGCCATAGATGCCACCGCCGCACGGCATGCGCAGGGTCAGCGGGGCAATGAACTCGCCGGCCGAACGGTAACGCAGGCGCGCCATTTCCGAGACTATCTGGTCGGAGGCGGGGTAGAAGTAGTCGGCGAACTGGATTTCCACGACCGGGCGCAGGCCGTAGGCGCCCATGCCCACGGCGGTGCCGACGATACCGCTTTCGGAGATTGGCGCGTCGAACACGCGGGATTTGCCGTACTTGTTCTGCAGGCCTTCGGTGCAGCGGAACACGCCGCCGAAGTAACCGACGTCCTGGCCGTAGACAACCACATTGTCGTCGCGCTCAAGCATGACATCCATGGCCGAGCGCAGGGCCTGGATCATGGTCATGGTAGTGGTGGCCATGGCGGTTTCCGGGTTGATGCTGTTGTTGTGATCGTTCATCTCAAACCCCCAGTTCCTGGCGTTGACGGCGCAGGTGGTCGGGCATTTCCTTATAAACGTCCTCGAACATCGAGGCGGCGCTCGGGATGTGACCGTTGGCCAGGGTGCCGTACTGCTCGGCTTCTTTTTGCGCGGCAATGACCGCAGCCTCGAATTCGGCCGTGGTGGCCTGGTGCTCTTCTTCGGACCAGTGGCCGATCTTGATCAGGTGCTGCTTCAGGCGCACGATCGGGTCGCCCAGCGGGAAGTGGCTCCAGTCATCGGCAGGGCGGTACTTGGAGGGGTCGTCCGAGGTCGAGTGCGGGCCGGCACGGTAGGTGACCCACTCGATCAGGCTTGGACCCAGGCCGCGGCGGGCGCGTTCGGCGGCCCAGCGCGAGGCGGCGTAGACGGCGACGAAGTCGTTGCCGTCAACCCGCAGCGAGGCAATGCCGCAACCCACACCACGGCCGGCGAAGGTGGTCGACTCGCCACCGGCGATGGCCTGGAAGGTCGAAATGGCCCACTGGTTGTTGACCACGTTGAGGATCACCGGGGCGCGGTATACGTGGGCAAAGGTGAGGGCGGTGTGGAAGTCTGACTCGGCCGTGGCACCGTCGCCGATCCACGCCGAGGCGATCTTGGTATCGCCCTTGATCGCCGAGGCCATGGCCCAGCCGACCGCCTGCACGAACTGGGTCGCCAGGTTACCGCTGATGGTGAAGAAGCCAGCCTCGCGTACCGAGTACATGATCGGCAGCTGGCGGCCCTTGAGCGGGTCGCGTTCGTTGGACAGCAGCTGGCAGATCATCTCGACCAGCGACACGTCACGGGCCATCAGGATGCTTTGCTGGCGGTAGGTAGGGAAGCACATGTCGGTGCGGTTCAGCGCCAGCGCCTGGCCGCTGCCGATGGCTTCTTCGCCCAGACTCTGCATGTAGAAGGACATCTTCTTCTGGCGCTGGGCGACCACCATGCGGCTGTCGAAGATCCGCGTCTTGAGCATGGCACGCATGCCTTGGCGCAGGATTTGCGGGTCGATGTCTTCGGCCCACGGGCCTTGAGCGTCGCCCTGCTCATCGAGCACGCGGACCAGGCTGTAGGACAGGTCGGCGGTGTCGGCAGCATCGACATCCACAGGGGGTTTACGGGCTTGACCTGCATCGTTGAGGCGCAGGTAGGAAAAATCGGTCTGGCAGCCTGGCCGGCCGGTGGGCTCGGGCACATGCAAACGCAGGGGGGCGTACTCGTTCATGCTTTTTACGCTCGCTCGGGTATTTGTTTTTGTGAGCTCTGAAGCGGCCGCCGCTGAATACCGGCTTGTGACTGGTAGGTCAGCGTCATCTACATCTTAGTGGTCCGGCAGGAGAATTTTTCTCTCAAGTTGATTGCCTTTGCCGAGCGGTGCAGATAAACATTCCGCATAAACACAAAAAACCGGTGATTTTGTCTCATGCGCAAACTCGATCGTACCGATATCGGCATTCTCAACAGCCTGCAGGAAAACGCCCGCATTACCAACGCCGAGCTGGCACGCTCGGTCAACCTGTCGCCCACGCCCTGTTTCAACCGGGTGCGGGCCATGGAAGAACTGGGGGTAATCCGCCAGCAGGTGACGTTGCTGTCACCCGAAGTGTTGGGGCTGGATGTAAACGTGTTCATCCATGTCAGCCTGGAAAAGCAGGTGGAGCAGTCGCTGCACCGCTTCGAGGAGGAGATTGCCGAGCGGCCCGAGGTGATGGAGTGCTACCTGATGACCGGGGACCCGGATTACCTGTTGCGGGTACTGCTGCCGAGCATCCAGGCGCTGGAGCGGTTTCTCGATTACCTGACGCGGTTGCCGGGGGTGGCCAATATCCGCTCGAGTTTTGCCTTGAAGCAGGTGCGGTACAAGACCGCTCTGCCGTTGCCGGCCAATGGCATGACCTTGCGGGAATAGCTGGCTCATGTACCGGCCTCTTCGCGGGTGAACCCGCTCCCACAGGGGCCCCACAAGTCTTGAAGACTATGCAGTCCCTGTGGGAGCGGGTTTACCCGCGAAGAGGCCAGTACAGGTGTTTAAAGCGGGTGCTTGATATTTTAAACACCCCCAGCCTATGTTGTTGTAAGCGCACAACAACAAGGACAAGCGTCATGAGCACCGCTCAGCTTCAGGGCATCGATGAAATCGAATGCGTCACCCCCGACCTCAATGGCGTGCCGCGTGGCAAGGTGATGACCGCCGAAGGCTTCCTTGAAGGCCGCCGCCTGCAAATGGCCCGGGGGGTGTTGCTGCAATGCATCATGGGCGGCTACCCGCCGGCAAAATTCTACGGCAGCGACGACGGTGACCTGGCGCTGGTGGCCGCACCCAGCCAGGTCCATCGCCTGCCCTGGAGCAGCGACGGCCGCGCCCTGGCCATCTGCGATGCCATTGAGCTGGATGGCCGGCCCTCGGCACTGTCTACCCGTGGCCAGCTCAAGGCGGTGATTGCCCGCTACGCGGCCCTGGGGTTGGCGCCAGTGGTGGCGACCGAACTCGAATTCTTTGTTTTTGCCCCCAACAGCGACCCGCAGCAGCCGTTTCAGCCTCCCGTAGGCAGCGATGGCCGCCGCGAGCTTGGCCATTCGGCGTTCAGTGTCAGCTCCAACAACGGCCTGCGCCCGTTCTTCCAAGAGGTGTACCAGTGCATGGCTGCGCTCGGCCTGCCCCGTGACACCTTCATGCACGAAATGGGCGTCAGCCAGTTCGAGATCAACCTGCTGCACGGCGACCCGCTGGTGCTGGCGGACCAGACGTTCCTGTTCAAGCACCTGCTCAAGGAAGTGGCGCTCAAGCATGGGCTGACCGTGGTGTGTATGGCTAAGCCGCTGGCGCGTACCCCCGGTAGCTCCATGCACATCCACCAGAGCCTAGTCGAAACAGGCAGCGGGCGTAACGTGTTCAGCGACGAGCAAGGCCTGCCGACCGACACCTTCCACCATTTCATCGGTGGCCTGCAGGCGTGCATGGCCGATTTCACTGCGCTTTTCGCGCCAAACGTCAACTCCTATCAGCGCCTGTGCCACCCCTATGCCTCGCCAAACAATGCCTGCTGGTCCGAGGACAACCGCGCTGCCGGCTTGCGCATTCCGGCCAGTGCACCGGCAGCGCGGCGGGTCGAAAACCGCTTGCCCGGCGCCGACGCCAACCCCTACCTGGCCATTGCCGCCAGCCTGGCCGCCGGGTTGCACGGTATCGAGCAGCGTCTGCAGCCATCGCCGGCCATACAGGGCGAGTTTGAAGTGCCCGAGCACCTGAGCCTGCCGTGTACCCTGCATGCCGCCCTCGAACGGCTCAAGCGCAGCGCGCTGGCACGGGAACTGTTCGGCAGCGAGTTCATCGAAGGCTACATCGCCAGCAAAACCCTGGAGCTGACCGATTTCTTCGACGAGATCACCCCGTGGGAGCGCCGGGTGCTGGCGGCACAGGCCTGATCGCGACACCACCTGCACCGGGCGCGCCCTGGTAGCGCTATTTCGCTGCCGAGGGCCTGCGCGACGCGGTTTTTGCCCTTATGCTTCTAGCACCCAACCGCCACCTGACCAGGGAGCTTTTCGGTACGTATGCGAAATGTATGGAAGCCGTTTCAGTCGTTGTATTTCGCTGCGCTGATGATGTTGATCGGCTCGGGCCTGCTCAGTACCTACCTGGCCCTGCGCCTGGCGGCCGACCATGTCGACAGCCTGTGGGTGGGTGCGTTGATGGCGGCCAACTACTTTGGCCTGGCCGTCGGCGGCAAGGTCGGCCACCGGCTGATTGGCCGGGTAGGGCACATTCGCGCCTATGCCACCTGCGCCGGTATCGTCGGTGCGGCGGTACTTGGCCATGGCATGACCAGTTGGCTACCGGCCTGGGTCGGGCTGCGGATGATCGTCGGCCTGGGGATGATGTGCCAGTACATGGTCATCGAGAGCTGGCTCAACGAGCAGGCCGATGTGAAACACCGCGGTGCGGTGTTCAGCGGCTACATGATTGCCTCGTACCTGGGGCTGGTGCTCGGCCAGCTGATTCTGGTGGTGCACCCTGAGCTTGGCCCGGAGCTGCTGATGCTGGTGGCGATGTGTTTTGCCCTGTGCCTGGTGCCGGTGGCAATGACCCGGCGCATTCACCCGGCGCCCTTGCGCCCGGCACCGATGGAGCCGAAGTTCTTCATCAAGCGCGTGCCGCAGTCGCTCAGTACGGTACTGGGTTCGGGGTTGATCGTCGGCTCGTTCTACGGCCTGGCTCCGTTGTATGCCTCAAGCCAGGGGATGACCACCGAGCAGATCGGTCTATTCATGGGTAGCTGCATTTTTGCCGGCCTGCTGGTGCAGTGGCCGCTGGGCTGGTTGTCTGACCGTTACGACCGGGCGGTGCTGATCCGCAGCGTGGCAATAGGCCTGGCGCTGGCGGCTGCGCCATTGGCGATACTGCCCAGTGTGCCGCTGGAGATGCTGTTCGGTATCGGCTTTCTGATTTCGTTGCTGCAGTTCTGCCTGTACCCGCTGGCGGTGGCGTTTTCCAACGACCACGTGGAAAGCGAGCGGCGGGTGTCGCTGACGGCCATGCTGCTGGTGACCTATGGCGTGGGCGCGTGCATCGGGCCACTGGCGGCGGGCGTGCTGATGAAGGTGCTGGGCCCGCAGATGCTCTATGCGTTCTTCGTGTTCTTCGCCCTGGTGCTGGTGTGGCGCATTCGGCCGAAAGCGGTTACCGGGCTGCACCAGGTGCAGGATGCGCCGTTGGGTCACGTGGCGATGCCGGCGGCCGGTTCGCCCTTGTCGGCAGCGCTGGACCCACGTGTGGATGAGCAGACCGTGCAGGACGTGATGCAGGCGCCGGTGGCGGCGGAAGATACCGAGGATGAAGATAAAGGGGCTGAGCAACCAGCAGCTGAACCGGAGGAGGTCAGCAAGTCGGTGTAAGCCTGTACCGGCCTCTTCGCGGGCAAGCCCGCGAAGGGGCCGGCACTGGAAGAACACAAATGAAAACGCCACCTCGATAGGTGGCGTTTATGCATTCAGCCGACGATCAATAGTCGTCCTTGTCGAACCGCCGCGCCTCACGCTGCAGCTGGTACACAAAGCTCTCGACCTTGCGCTGTGCCTGCCCGCTCAGGTTATGGAAGCGCACGCCAGCGAAGGTGGTGTTGATGTGCTCTTCATAATGCAGGTGACGCAGTTCGACCATGGTGTCCACCAGGCCCAGCGGGTTGCCCGCCTTGAAACGCTCGTACACCTGGCCCAGTTGCAGGCGGCTTTCCACGTCGCCTTCAAAACGCAGTTTGCAGCCGGTGGCCGAGATGTCCAGCAGCTTGCCACGCAGGGCGCCGTTACCCTTCAGGTGGGTGCCATCGAGCATGATGTCGACCAGTTGCGACAGCTTCAGCGCGGCGCGGAAGGCGTTGCGGCGCTGGTGGTAGGTCATTTCTTGCGGCATGGCACCGCTGTAGCAGCGGTGGCCGTCGACTTCGCTGATCTTCAGCGCGTGGTTGCATTCCCAGGCGATGCGCACGCCATCGTGGAAGCCCTCAACGCGGAAGTGCTCGCCGTTTTCGATGAATTTTTCACCGTCGCGCGGGATCATCTCGTCCAGTGCCAGGGTGTTGCTTTCACGGTCCACGTGCACCACATAACTCTGGAAACGCTGGCTGCGGTCATGGAAGGTGATGATCAGGGGGTCGTGGCTTTCCTGCAGTTGCCGCAAGTTGGCCGCAATCTCCAAGGGGGTGTTCAGCACCTTTGGCGGTTGCGGGGCTTCGGTTTCATTGAACACGGCTTATCGTTCTCCAGGCAAAAGCGACACACGCAAGTAACGGCATTTTGCCAGTATGTTCCGTGCCTTGATAGAAAAATCACACTTGGCTGAGGGCCCGTGGCTTGGCCAGCAGCGAGGTGCTGCCGCGGCTGTCGTAGAGCGACGGCGAGTCGCCGCCCATGAGGATTCTGATCTGGTTGTTGGTGACGTGTTGCTGCACCTGGATGATCCGGCCGTTGGTCTGGTTGACCTGCTGGCAGTCGTCCATCAGTTTCGACAGCATGTCCAGCCGCTGCAGCATCGCCTCGCCATGGGGCGATTGTGCGGCTACCGCTTGCACGCCAGTGCGATCGGCACTCAGGCCCAGGCTGCCGAGCAACTGGCTGCGGCGCTGGCCGTGCTGCTCGAGCAAGATGATCAGCGACTGCTTGCGCGCCAGGATCTGTTCCAGCAGCGGCATGTCGCGGCCATGCAGGGCGATCGCTTCTTTATTCAGAAGGTCGAGCAGTTCCTGCATCGGGGCAATGTCATCTTCGATCAGTTGCAGCAAGGTGGTGTCGTGCATGGCTAACTCTTGGCTTTTTTAGCGTCCGTGAAGTCAGCGCGCCGAACGGTCAGCGCTGGGCTTCGAAATCGAGCAGTTTGCTGGCGATCTTGCCGGCATCGACCTGATAGCTGCCGTCGGCGATCGCCTGCTTCAACTGGGCCACACGGGCGCTGTTGACCACGGGTTCGTCGCGCAGCTTGTCGCTGATCTTCTGCAACTGCTGTGCCTCTTGGCTGAGGTGTACCGCTTCTCCGCTGGCGCTGGTGCCGCTGGCTGCTTCCTGGCTGGCGGCCGGTTTTTCGGCGCTGCCGGGCGCGGTATTGCCGCGCACGCCGCCCGTGACGGACGGAGAGTTATTCAAACGACTGAAGTCGATGACCATGATCAGAAACCTCTGGGTATTTGGACGCTTGCCTTGTTTTCGGCCAACCCGAAAGAAACTTTAGGCACAAATGCTTGGCCGCCTGTCAGCAAGCTCGCCAACCCGTTCTCTGACACAGTTTAGGAAAAGCGGTTCCTGACTGCCAGCGCAATCTGTGGCGGGCTACATGCTCACCTCGACCTGGCCCGGGCCAGTCACCCTGGCCTTGACCACCCGTTTGGAATTCAGGTTGCGTACCCGTATCTGTTCGCTCAGGCCGCCCTTGCTCAAGGCCTCGCCCGGCATGCGCACGCTCAGGCTGCCGCTGCGGGCGATGATCACTACCTGGTCGCCCTTGCGCACCACCTCGGCCTGCTCCAGGTGCTGCGGGGTAAGCACCTGGTCGATGACCGTGGGGCGCAGCATCTTCATGCCCACCGCCTGGTCCAGTTCGGTCAGAAAACCCTGGCCAAGGGTGCCCACATCGCGCTCGCGCAGGGCCACGTCGCCTTCGCCCACCGTGTTGTCACGCTTGAGCGGGCGGGTGACCACCACCACGTCGCGGAACAACCGCACCGTGGCCGGGACAAACACCGTCCACGGCGCCGCGCTGTCGCAGCGTACCCGTACTGTCACCCGGCCAAGCGGCAGGGCGGGGCTTTCCAGCGAGGCGTCCAGCTGCTGGCTGCACAACGGCATGCGCAGGCGTGGGTCCAGCGGGTTGACCTGGATTTCATAACGGCCGGCGGTCTGGGTGGTGGCCAGGTAATCTTCGACGGTGAATTCAAGAAACCCTTGGGTGACACCGATAAGCTGTTCAGGCAAGGTGAGCGCGTCCGCTACCGTGCGAACGCCGGGCGCCAGCAGGCACAACGTGGCCAGCGAGCCAGTCAGCAGGCGCGTCAATCGTCGGAAAATTGTCGTTTTCGTATGCATGACGCTCAAAAAAGCAAAGCCCGTGCCGACTCGTAACCTGAGTTGCAACGAAAGGCTGAAAGATTAAGGAGTCTGGCATGGCGGGTGTTATGGATTCGGTCAACCAGCGCACGCAGCTGGTGGGGCAGAATCGCCTGGAATTGCTGCTGTTCCGCCTCAATGGCGAACAGCTATACGGCATCAACGTGTTCAAGGTCAGGGAAGTGCTGCAATGCCCTGCGCTGACCCTGCTGCCCAAGGCGCACCCGGTGGTGCGTGGCGTTGCCAACATTCGCGGGGCGACCATCCCGATCCTCGACTTGTCGATGGCCACCGGGATGCGCCCGCTGCAGGAAGAGACGCGCAACAGCTTCGTGATCATCACCGAGTACAACACCAAGACCCAAGGCTTCTTGGTGCACTCGGTGGAGCGCATCGTCAACATGAACTGGGAAGAGATCCACCCGCCACCCAAGGGCACCGGCCGTGACCACTACCTGACTGCGGTCACCCGGGTGGACAACCGCATGGTCGAGATCATCGATGTGGAGAAGGTGCTGGCCGAAGTGTCGCCGTCGTCCGAGTCTGTATCGGCTGGGGTGATCGATGCCGAGACGCAGGACAAGGCCGTGCTGATGCGGGTGCTGACCGTGGACGATTCGTCGGTGGCGCGCAAGCAGGTCAGCCGTTGCCTGCAGACCGTGGGGGTGGAGGTCGTGGCACTCAACGATGGCCGCCAGGCCCTGAACTACCTGCGCCAGCTGGTGGATGAGGGCAAAAAGCCTGAAGAAGAGTTCCTGATGATGATCTCGGACATTGAAATGCCGGAAATGGACGGCTATACGCTAACGGCGGAGATCCGCAGCGACCCGCGCATGCAAAAATTGCACATCTGCCTGCATACTTCGCTTTCCGGGGTGTTCAACCAGGCAATGGTCAAGAAGGTCGGCGCCGATGACTTTCTGGCCAAGTTCAAGCCGGACGACCTGGCCCAACGGGTGGTCGACCGGATCAAGGCAGCGCATTGAAGCAGCCGGGGGCAGGCCCCCGGCACCAGTGATTGAAAAGAGGCGGCAAGAGTGTCTACGGGTAATTTGGATTTCGAACAGTTCCGGGTATTCCTGGAGAAAGCCTGTGGCATCCTGCTGGGCGAAAATAAGCAGTACCTGGTTTCCAGCCGTCTCAACAAGCTGATGGAACAACAGGGCATCAAGAGCCTGGGCGAGCTGGTGCAGCGCATCCAGGCCCAGCCGCGCAGTGGTTTGCGCGAGCAGGTGGTCGATGCCATGACCACCAACGAGACCCTGTGGTTTCGCGATACCTACCCGTTCGAAGTGCTGAAGAACAAGGTGATCCCCGAGTTCATCCGCAACAACCCCGGCCAGCGCCTGCGCATGTGGTCGGCGGCTTGTTCGTCGGGGCAGGAGCCGTATTCCATCTCGATGGCCATCGACGAATTCGAGCGCAGCAACCTTGGCCAGTTGAAGATGGGCGCGCAGATCGTTGCCACCGACCTGTCCGGCACCATGCTCACCAACTGCAAGACCGGTGAGTATGACAGCCTGGCCATTGCCCGCGGCCTGTCCCAGGAACGCCTGCAGCGCTACTTCGACCCCAAGGGAGCGGGGCGCTGGGCGATCAAACCGGCGATTCGCAGCCGCGTCGAGTTCCGCTCGTTCAACCTGCTGGACAGCTATGCCAGCCTGGGCAAGTTCGACATCGTGTTCTGCCGTAACGTGCTGATCTACTTCTCGGCGCAGGTGAAGCGGGACATCCTGCTGCGCATTCACAGCACCCTTAAGCCAGGCGGCTACCTGTTCCTTGGCGCTTCGGAAGCGCTGAACGGGTTGCCGGACCATTACCAGATGGTCCAGTGCAGCCCGGGGATCATCTACCAGGCCAAGTAATCAAGAAGGCCGGCAGCGAAAACTGCCGGCCTTTTTTGTTGGCCTGCTCCGGCCTCTTCGCGGGTGAACCCGCTCCCACAGGTACCGCACCAGATTCGAAAACTGTGCAGACCCCTGTGGGAGCGGGTTCACCCGCGAAGGGGCCGGTACAGGGCAAACACTGACGTCAATTTTTTGGTTTGCCGCTTTTGCCGCCCGACAATTGCCGCTTTCGCCGCCCAGGGCGGAAGGCCTTTGCCGCTTTTCTGGCATCACCCTGACAGCACTGTGCCTCGTAGCCCCGTATTTGTGGGCTTTGCACGGGTTGGCACAGCCCTTGCTATACCTTGCTCAACGAAATTCCGGTCAACCTCCGAAGGTTTCCCCGACATGAGCATCAGCTTCGACAAGGCGCTTGGTATCCACGAAAAGGCCATGGGCTTCCGCGCCCAGCGCGCCGAAGTGCTGGCCAACAACATCGCCAACGCCGACACGCCCAATTACAAGGCGCGTGACATGGACTTCGCCTCTGTGCTGGCCGCCGAAAGCGACAAGCAGCAAAGCGGCCGTTTCGCCATGGACCGCACCAATAGCCGCCACATCGAAGCCGAAGGCCTCGCCATTGCGGGCGACGATACCCTCAAGTACCGCACGCCGCTGCAGCCGTCGATCGACCAGAACACCGTGGACGCGCAGATCGAGCAATCGAACTACACCGAAAACGCCATTGGCTTCCAGGCCAGCTTCACCTTGCTCAACAGCAAATTCAAAGGGCTGGTATCGGCCCTGCGGGGAGAATAACCATGTCCCTTTCCAGTGTCTTCAACATTGCCGGTAGCGGCATGAGCGTGCAAAACACGCGCCTGAACACCGTGGCTTCCAACATTGCCAACGCCGAAACCGTCTCGTCGAGCATCGATCAGACCTACCGCGCTCGCCACCCGGTGTTCGCCACCACCTTCCAGGATGCGCAAGCCGGCGGCAGCCAGTCGCTGTTCGAAGACCAGGGCGAAGCAGGGCAGGGCGTGCAGGTAAAAGGCATCGTCGAGGACCAGAGCACCCTGGAAGCACGCTACGAGCCAAACCACCCGGCGGCGAACAAGGACGGCTACGTCTACTACCCGAACGTCAACGTGGTCGAGGAGATGGCAGACATGATCTCTGCCAGCCGTGCGTTCCAGACCAACGCCGAGCTGATGAACACGGCCAAGAGCATGATGCAGAAAGTCCTGACCCTGGGGCAGTGATAGGAAGCCGACATGACCACTACCAACTCCACCTCTGACGTCAGCAGCGCGTACCTGACTTCGCTGCAGAAGCAGACGTCGAAAGCCGACAGCAGCACCGGCGCTGCCGGCAGCGCGCTGGGCAAGGATGCTTTCCTGCAGTTGCTGGTTACCCAGATGAAGAACCAGAACCCGCTCGACCCACAGGAAAACGGCGAGTTCGTGGCGCAGCTGGCGCAGTTCAGCAGCCTCGAGAGCATGCAGTCGCTCAATGACTCGGTGACCTACATCGCGGCAGGGCTGCAGTCCTCCCAGGCGCTGCAGGCTTCGTCACTGGTCGGGCGCAATGTGATTGTGCAGACCGACAAGGCGGTGGTCGACACCAGCAAGGATATGAAAGGCACGGTCAACCTGACGTCGTCCAGCACCGCTACTTCGGTGGGTATCTACGACAAGGACGACAAGCTGGTGCGCACCCTCGACCTGGGTACTCAGAAAGCCGGCAAGATCGACTTCACCTGGAACGGCCTGGACGACGACGGCGAAGCAGTGGCAGCAGGTACCTACAGCTTCAAGGCCACTGCCTCGATCGACGGCCAGGCCACGGCCATGACCACCAACCTGCCGGCCTCGGTCACCAGTGTGACCATGGGCACCAACGGTTCTGAGATGACACTCAACCTGGCTGGGCTGGGCAGTGTTGCGCTTTCCAAAATCCAAAGCATCGGCATCTAGGGCCTGAGCAAAACGACAGGAGTTACACATGTCTTTCAATATCGGCCTTAGCGGCCTCTATGCAGCAAACAAGGCCCTGAACGTTACCGGCAACAACATTGCCAACGTCGCCACCACCGGCTTCAAGTCGTCGCGCGCCGAGTTCGCCGACCAGTACTCCAACTCCGTTCGTGGTACCAGTGCCGGCAAGACAGTGATCGGCACAGGGGTAAAGACCGCCGCGGTTTCGCAGTTGTTCACGCCAGGCAACATCAATGCAACCGGCCAGGCGCTGGACATGGCCATCGATGGCAACGGCTTCTTCGCCCTGAACGACAACGGCTCGAAAATCTACACCCGTGCCGGGGCGTTCTACAGCGACAAGCAAGGTTATGTGGTAAATGCCGGGGGGGCCAACCTGCAAGGTTATGCAGTGGGCGAGGACGGCAAAATCATCCAGGGCGTGCTGACCAATCTGCAGATCGACACTTCCAACCTTACGCCGAAGCCGACCAGCCTCATCACGGAGAAGATCAACCTCAACTCAGCCGCAACCTCCCCGTCGATAACGCCGTTTGACCCCACCAACGCAAGTTCCTACAACTTCACGTTCAATACCCCGGTGTATGACAGCCAGGGCAATGAACACCAGATGAATCAATATTTCATCAAGGACGATGCGACCAACACCTGGTCCATGCACACCACCATCGATGGTCGCAACCCGACAGATCCGGCTTCCACCACGCCGTTGGTCAATGCGGTGCCCTTCAAGTCGGATGGTACGCTGGACAAGAATGCGCTGACTGCGGGTGATGTCGCAGGCGGTCTGAGCGTGGGTGAGGACAAGATGTTCCGGCTGAATGACTGGATCCCTGCGCAGAAAAATGCCGCCGGTGAGTGGTCCGCCAATGGCGCCATCGCTAATGCGGATGGTGTGAAGCTGGACATGCTGGGCGCTACCCAATACAACGCGTCGTCTGCAGAAATTGCCAAGTCCCAGGATGGCTTCGCCACCGGTGAGCTTTCAGGGCTGAGCATTGACCAGAACGGCTACCTGTTCGCCAGCTTCACCAACGGCAAGGACAAGGTGATTGGTCAGGTGGCCATTGCCAACTTCGCCAACCTGCAGGGCCTGACGCCGATTGGCGGCACCAACTGGAAAGAGTCCTACGCTTCGGGCGTGCCGGTGATCGGCGCCCCGGACACCGGTACCCTGGGCCAGATCTCGGGTGGTGCGCTGGAGGACTCCAACGTCGACCTGACCGGCGAGCTGGTCAACCTGATCAAGGCTCAGAGCAACTACCAGGCCAACGCCAAGACCATATCTACCGAAAGCACCATCATGCAGACCATCATTCAGATGACCTGATGGTCGTCTGCTAGTGTGGTTTTGTCTGTAATTGGGGCTGCATTGCAGCCCATTGCCGGCAAGCCAGCTCACACTGGAGGTTGCAATCCTCTGTGGGAGCTGGCTTGCCGGCGATGGGCCGCAAAGCGGCCCCAGGTTTATCAAGGTTCACGCCCATGAAACGGCTAATGCTTACCGCCCTCCTGGCCATGGCCTTACCGCTGTCGGCTGCTCCCGCCCCGTTCTATCTCTGGCAAAGCCTGGTGACCGGCCGCTACATGTGCTCGGCCAACAAGCTGGGCGAAGGCTGGGTGCGCCATTCGGGCCCCTACAACAACGCTGCCTGCCGCAGCCACTAGCCAACCTTTGCCGCAGGCGGCAAACATCCGCCGACAAACTGACGTTTGTTGCCCCTTGCCGCGCTGAAACCCCCGTAAACAGGCGGTTTAAGACTTGGTTCGATTATTGCTTCGGACCTGCCCAGTGACAGCGCGGCAGCGACGCGCAGAGGAGATACTGTGGACAAGTTGCTTTATGTGGCCATGACCGGCGCCAGCCAGAACGCGCTGGCGCAAAAGGCCCACGCCAACAACCTGGCGAACATTTCCACCAACGGTTTTCAGCGCGACCTGGAACAGGCGCGTTCGATGCCGGTGTTCGGCGACAGCTTTCCGGCGCGCGCCTTTGCCATGACCGAACGCCCGGCCACCGACTTCAGCGAAGGCCCGTTGGTCGAGACGGGTCGTGACCTGGATGTTGCCGTGACCGGCAAGGGTTTCATCGCCGTGCAGGCACCGGACGGCAGCGAAGCCTACGTGCGTACCGGCAGCCTGAACATCGACGCCCTCGGCGTGCTGCGTGCCGGCAACGGCATGCCGGTGATCGGCAACGGTGGCCCTATTGCCATCCCGCCGGAGCAGAAGGTTGAGGTCGGCGCCGACGGCACCCTCAGCATTCGCTCCATGGGTGAAGACCCGCGGGTGATGGCCGAGGTCGACCGCATCAAGCTGGTCAACCCGGACACCAAAGGCCTGACTAAAGGCCTGGACGGTCTGATCCACACCACCTCTGGCCAGCCGGCCGACGCCGACGTCAACGTGCGGGTGGTGGCGGGCTTCCTGGAAGGCAGCAACGTCAACGCTGTCGAGGAAATGACCTCGGTGCTGGCGCTGTCCCGCCAGTTCGAACTGCACGTCAAGATGATGAACACGGCCAAGGAAGGCGACGAAGCCATGGCTCGGGTTTTGCAAATCGGCTAATCACTTTTGAACGGGTGCCGTAAAACAGGCGCACGAGGAGAAACAACATGCTTCCGGCTCTTTGGGTCGCTAAAACCGGCCTGTCCGCCCAGGACACCAACCTGACGGTCATTTCCAACAACCTGGCCAACGTTTCCACCACCGGCTTCAAGCGTGACCGTGCCGAGTTCGCAGACCTGCTCTACCAGATCAAGCGTCAGCCTGGTGCGCAGTCGACCCAGGACAGCGAGCTGCCTTCGGGCCTGCAGGTCGGTACCGGTGTGCGCATTGTCGGCACCCAGAAGAGCTTCGTCGCCGGCAGCCTGCAAACCACCGAGAACCCGCTGGACATGGCAGTCAACGGCCGTGGCTTCTTCCAGATCCTGCAGCCGGACGGCACCGTGTCGTACACCCGTGACGGCACCTTCCACCTGAACTCCGACGGCCAGATCGTCACCGCTAACGGCTACGCCCTCGAGCCTGCCGTTGTCGTGCCGAACGACGCGCAAACCTTCACCGTCGGCCAGGACGGCACCGTATCGATCACCACGGCCGGCAACCCGGCGGCGCAAGTGATCGGCAACATCCAGACCGCCGACTTCATCAACCCGGCCGGCCTGCAGGCCATCGGCGACAACCTGTTCCTGGAAACTGCCGCCAGTGGCGCGCCGCAAGTCGGCACCCCGGGCCTGAACGGTTTCGGCACCACCCAGCAGCAGACCCTGGAAAACTCCAACGTCAGCACCGTGGAAGAGCTGGTGAACATGATCACCACCCAGCGCGCCTACGAGATGAACTCCAAGGTCATCTCCACCGCCGACCAGATGCTGTCGTTCGTGACTCAACAGCTCTAAGCCCTGTCGCTTCGTTACACCCGTGAGGTATGCACCATGAATCGTCTGTTGTCCGTGTTCGCCCTGGGGGGGGCGGTGTTGCTGGCAGGTTGCGTCGGCCCGACGCCCAAGCCCAACGACCCGTACTACGCGCCGGTACTGCCGCGCACCCCGTTGCCGGCAGCGGCCAACAACGGTTCCATCTACCAGGCCGGCTTCGAGCAGAACCTGTACAGCGACCGCAAGGCGTTCCGGGTGGGTGACATCATCACCATCACCCTTAACGAGAAAACCTCGGCCAGCAAGAACGCAGGTTCGCAGATCCAGAAGAACAGCAAGGCCGACATCGGCCTGACCTCGCTGTTTGGCAGCACACCGAACACCAACAACCCGTTCGGCGGCGGTGACCTGTCGCTGGAGGCCGGCTACAACGGCGAGCGCGCCACCAAGGGCGACAGCAAGGCCACCCAGGGCAACACCCTGACCGGTTCGATTACCGTGACCGTGGCTGAGGTGCTGCCCAACGGCATCATCGCCGTGCGCGGCGAGAAGTGGCTGACCCTGAACACCGGCGAAGAGCTGGTGCGCATTGCCGGCATGATCCGCGCCGATGACATCGCCACCGACAACACCGTGCCGTCCACCCGTGTGGCCGACGCGCGCATCACTTATTCCGGTACCGGCTCGTTCGCCGATGCCAGCCAGCCCGGGTGGCTGGACCGCTTCTTCATCAGCCCGCTTTGGCCTTTCTGAGTACGGATGACCATGTTCAACGTGAGGCAGCTGATTGCCGCAACCCTGCTCCTGTCCTGTGCCTTCGGTGCGCAGGCAGAGCGCCTGAAGGACATCGCCAGCATTTCTGGCGTGCGTTCCAACCAGTTGATCGGTTACGGCCTGGTGGTGGGGCTGAACGGCACGGGTGACCAGACCACCCAGACACCGTTTACCCTGCAAACCTTCAACAACATGCTGTCGCAGTTCGGCATCAAGGTGCCGGCCGGCTCCGGCAACGTGCAGCTGAAGAACGTCGCGGCGGTGTCGGTGCATGCCGACCTGCCGGCGTTCGCCAAGCCCGGCCAGGTGGTGGACATTACCGTGTCGTCGATCGGTAACTCCAAGAGCCTGCGTGGCGGCAGCCTGCTGATGACCCCGCTCAAGGGTATCGACGGCAACGTCTACGCCATCGCCCAGGGCAACCTGGTGGTGGGTGGCTTTGACGCCGAAGGCCGTGATGGCTCGAAGATTACCGTCAACGTTCCGTCGGCCGGCCGCATCCCGGGTGGTGCCAGTGTCGAGCGGGCCGTGCCGAGCGGCTTCAACCAGGGCAATACCTTGACCCTGAACCTCAACCGACCCGACTTCACCACCGCCAAGCGCATCGTCGACAAGGTCAACGACTTGCTCGGCCCAGGTGTGGCCCAGGCGGTGGACGGTGGTTCGGTGCGGGTCAGTGCGCCGATGGACCCCAGCCAGCGCGTGGATTACCTGTCGATCCTCGAAAACCTCGAAATCGACCCGGGCCAGGCGGTGGCCAAGGTCATCATCAACTCGCGCACCGGCACTATTGTCATCGGCCAGAACGTCAAGGTGTCGCCTGCGGCGGTGACCCACGGCAGCCTGACCGTGACCATTACCGAAGACCCGATCGTCAGCCAGCCGGGGGCCTTCTCCAATGGCCAGACGGCCGTGGTACCCCGCTCGCGGGTGAACGCCGAGCAGGAAGCCAAGCCGATGTTCAAGTTTGGCCCGGGCACCACGCTGGATGAGATCGTCCGTGCGGTGAACCAGGTGGGCGCAGCGCCCGGCGACCTGATGGCCATCCTCGAAGCCCTGAAACAGGCCGGCGCCTTGCAGGCCGACCTGATCGTGATCTGAGGACGGCGCGGATGAATATCAAAAGCCAGGTCTCCGGCAGTGCCGACAGCGGCGCCTATACCGACCTCAACCGCCTGAGTGCCCTCAAGCACGGCGACCGCGACAGCGAAGCCAACGTGCGCAAGGTGGCCCAGGAGTTCGAGTCGCTGTTCATCAGCGAAATGCTCAAGGCCTCGCGCAAGGCCAGCGACGTGCTGGCCGATGACAACCCGATGAACACCGAAACGGTCAAGCAGTACCGCGACATGTACGACCAGCAGCTGGCTGTGAGCATGTCCCGCGAAGGTGGCGGTATCGGTCTGCAGGATGTGCTGGTGCGCCAGCTGACCAAGGGCCGCAGTGCGTCGATCAATACCAGCCCGTTCCCGCGTGCCGACGGCAGTGGCCCGGCGCTGTGGGGCAACAAGGTGGCGGAGCCGGTGCATGCCACGGACTCGGCCACCACCCGCAACGACGTCGCCGCGCTCAACTCGCGTCGCCTGGCCTTGCCGAGCAAGCTCACCGACCGCCTGCTGGCCGGCATCGTGCCGGCCGCCGCCACGGCCAATAGCGCCGCCGTGCCGGCCCGTGACGGCCAGCAAGTGGCCAAGGCCTTCGCTGTGCCGGACAACGGCCTGCGCATTGTCGGCCGCGCCGTGGCCCAGCCGCCGCTGGCGCCGAACAAGGCCTTTGCCGACAGTGACGAATTCGTCGCCACCATGCTGCCGATGGCCGAGCAAGCCGCCAAACGCATTGGTATCGACCCGCGCTACCTGGTGGCCCAGGCCGCACTGGAAACCGGCTGGGGCAAGTCGGTAATGCGCAATACCGATGGCAGCAGCAGCCACAACCTGTTCGGCATCAAAGCCAGCGGTAACTGGCAGGGTGAGCAGGCACGGGCGATCACCAGCGAGTTCCGCGATGGCCAGTTCGTCAAGGAAACCGCGGCGTTCCGCAGCTATGACTCGTACCAGGACAGCTTCCACGACCTGGTAAACCTGCTGCAGGGCAATTCTCGCTATCAAGATGCGCTGGCCTCGGCCGATAACCCAGAGCAGTTTGCAAGAGAGCTGCAAAAGGCAGGTTACGCGACCGACCCAGGCTATGCGAAAAAGATCATCAGCATCGCCCAGCAAATGCAGACAACCCCGCAGTACGCCATGGCTGGCAGAACCACGAATCTATAAAAGGACTAAATCATGTCGAGCCTGATTTCGATCGGCCTGAGTGGCCTGAATGCCAGCCAGGCGGCATTGTCGGTAACCAGTAACAACATCGCCAATGCCGCGACCAGTGGCTATTCGCGCCAGCAGACGCAGCAGGTAGCAGGCCCTTCGCATAACATCGGTGCTGGCTTCCTGGGCACCGGGACCACGCTGGCGGATGTGCGCCGCATCTACAGCTCCTACCTGGACAACCAGCTGCAGACCGCCACCTCGCTGCAGGCCGATTCGGTCACCTTCCAGGACCAGATCACCAGCGTCGACAAACTGCTGGCCGACCGCGACACCGGCATCAGCTCGGTGCTTACCGCGTTCTTCTCGGCCCTGCAGACCGCAGCGGCCAAGCCCGGCGACGTCGCCTCGCGGCAACTGCTGCTGACGCAGGCGCAAACCTTGAGCAACCGTTTCAATGCGGTGAGCACCCAGCTGACCCAGCAGAACGCCACGATCAACTCCCAGCTCGATACCATGGCAGGGCAGGTGAACAAGCTCACCGCCAACATTGCCGAGTACAACAAGCAGATCACGGCGGCCAGTGCCTCCGGCAATACCCCCAACAGCCTGCTGGATGCACGCAGCGAAGCCGTGCGCCAGCTCAATGAGCTGGTCGGGGTGACGGTGCAGGAGCGTGACGGCAACTACGATGTGTACCTGGGCAGCGGCCAGTCGCTGGTCACCGGTACCAAGGCCAACACCCTGTCGGTGGAGCCGGGTGTGGCCGACAAGAGTCAGGTCAGCCTGCGCATCAACTATGACTCGTTCAGCTCGGACGTGACCTCGGTGGTTTCCGGTGGCGCGATTGGCGGCCTGCTGCGTTATCGCCAGGACGTGCTGACGCCGTCGATGAACGAACTCGGTCGTGTGGCCCTGGTGGTCGCCGACAGCATCAACAGTCAGCTGGGGCAGGGCCTGGATGCCAATGGCCAGTTCGGCAGCTCGCTGTTCTCCAGCATCAACAGCGCCACCGCCATTGCCCAGCGCAGCCTGGCCTCGTCGAACAACAGTGCCGGCTCCGGCAACCTGGATGTGACGATTGCCAACAGCGGTGCGCTGACCACCTACGACTACGAGGTGAAGTTCACCAGCGCCAACCAGTACAGCGTGCGCCGTTCCGACGGCACCGACATGGGCAGCTTCGACCTGAATACCGACCCGGCCCCCGTGATCGATGGTTTCAGCCTGGCGTTGAAAGGCGGTGGCCTGGCAGCCGGCGACAGCTTCAAGGTCATCCCCACCCGCGCCGCCGCCGGTAGCATTGCCACCACCCTCACCGATGCCAACAAGCTGGCCTTTGCCGGGCCGGTCAGTGCGACTGCGGGGAGTGGTAACAGCGGTACTGGCACTATCACCCAGCCTACGCTGGGCGAATCGCTGGATATCTATGGCGGTGCAGACACCGCATTGATCCAGCAGTCGATTCGCGAATCGATGCCGGTGCGCGTGGTGTTCGACGCCGCCAGTGGCGGTGCCCAAGGTTACAAGCTGTTCGATGCCAAGGGCACCCAGATCGGCACCGGCAGCGTGGTGCCTGGCCAGGACAACAAGTTATCCCTCGCCGTGCCAATGCGCGACGCCAGTGGCAACCCGATACTCGACGCCAGCGGCAAGCCGCGTACTTTTGCCGTTGAAACCACGATCGGCGGCAGCCCGGCGACCAATGACAGCTTCACCCTGTCGTTCAATGCCGACGGCAAGGCCGACAACCGCAACGCCAACGCGCTGCTGGACTTGCAGACCAAGTCGACCGTGGGCACCAACTCTGGCACTGGCACCAGCTTTACCTCGGCCTACGCGTCGCTGGTCGAGCGAGTAGGGGCCAAAGCCAGCCAGGCCACCATCGACACCACGGCGACCCAGGCGGTGCTCAAGTCGGCCACCGAAAGCCGCAGCGCGGTGTCGGGGGTCAACCTCGATGACGAGGCGGCCAGCCTGGTGAAGTTCCAGCATTACTACACAGCGTCGTCGCAGATCATCAAGACGGCGCAAGAAACCTTCTCCACTTTGATCAACGCCCTGTAAGGAGTAGCGGACCGTGCGTATTTCAACTGCTCAGTTTTATGAGACCAGCGCCAACAGCTACTCCAAAAACTACTCGGACCTGGCCAAAACCACCGAGCAGGTCACTTCGAAGTCGCGCATCCAGAGCGCTGGGGACGACCCGGTCGGTGCGGCGCGTTTGCTGGTGCTGCAGCAGCAGAGCGCCCTGCTGGACCAGTACAGCGGCAACATGACCACGGTCAAGAACGCGTTGCTGCAGGAAGAGAGCGTGCTCTCGACCATCAACGACGCTTTGCAGCGCGCCAGCGAACTGGCGATCCAGGCCGGTAACGGTGGCCTGAGCGATGCCGACCGCACCTCGATTGCCAGTGAGATCAAGGAAATCGAAGCCAACGTGTTTGGCCTGCTGAACTCGCGCGATGCCAATGGCGACTACATGTTCGGCGGCTCCAAATCGTCGACGCCGCCTTATGTGCGCAATGCCGACGGCACCTACAGCTACCAGGGTGACCAGACCCAGCTGAGCCTGCAGGTGTCCGATACCCTGCGCCTGGCTACCAACGACACCGGCTACAGCATTTTCGACCAGGCCACCAACAACAGTCGCACCCAGTCGAACCTGGTAGCGCCGTCGCCGGATGATGGCAAGGTGCTGCTGTCCGGCGGCCTGCTGACCTCGGCCACTACCTATGGCAACCAATTTGCTGCAGGCCAGCCGTACACCGTCAACTTCACCAGTGCTACCGAGTACAGCGTGAAGGATGCCGCTGGCAATGACATCACCAACGAAACTGCAGGCAAGGGCAAGTTCGACGTCACTACCGAAGGCGGCAAGATGATCTCGCTGCGGGGTGTCGACTTCGAGATCAACCTGAACCTGGCCGAAGGTGACGCTGCCGACGCGGTCGTGGCCGGGCACGTGTTTACCCTCGAAGCCAAGCCGGACACCCTGACCGCCACGCGCAGCGCGGGCAACCCTTCGACGGCGCAGGTGACGGGTGCCAGTACTACCGACGCGGACGCCTACCGCAGCACCTTCCCTAGTGATGGCGCGGTCATCCGCTTCACCAGCGATACCGAGTTTTCGCTGTATGCGCAGCCGTACAGTGCCGACAGCAAGCCGATTGCTTCGGGTGCCGTTGGGGCGGGCAATGCGCTCACGGTGGCAGGCGTTACCTACCAGTTCGACAGCGCGCCGAAGCAGGGTGACCAGTTCTCGGTGAATGCCAATACCCATCGCACGCAGAATGTGCTGGATACCCTGGGGCAGCTGCGCAGCGTCCTGGAAAAGCCGTTGGACACGCCTGAGGCGCAGGCTGCGCTGAAGGCCGCGACCGACTCGGCGATTTCCAACCTGTCCAGTGCTCGAGATCGCATCGACATTACCCGTGGCTCGATCGGTGCGCGAGGTAACTCGCTGGACATTCAGGCGCAGGAGAACGAAAGCCTGGGGCTGGCCAACAAAAGCACGCAAAGTGCTATTGGCGATACCGACATGGCCTCGGCGACCATTCAGCTCACCCTGCAGCAGTCCATGCTTGAAGCCTCGCAGCTGGCATTTGCGCGTATTTCACAGCTGAGCCTGTTCGACAAGATCTGATCCGCTTCGCTGCTCCATCAGGCTGGTAATGCCCTGTAGGAGCGGCCTTGCGTCGCGAAAGGGCTGCGAAGCAGCCCCGGCGATCTCATTGTTAAAGCGGAAACCTGGGGTTGCTTCGCAACCCTTTCGCGACGCAAGGCCGCTCCTACAGGGATTTGTGCCCGCCTGGTCATTCCCCGAATTCTCCAGTCCCCACACCCTCGCCACGGCTTTCGTAGCATTTCAATGTGACCAATGAGTCAAAACGATCATCTTCCCTGTATTCTATGCAGCAGCTGTTGCAGCATTTTGTTACCGGTGCGCAGGTGAGCTCTGCCTTCAACCCCTGGCGGTGACGCCCCGGTATTTGGCGCCCTCAATTCATCGAGTGGTGGTCTTTGGCTGTTTTCATTGGGAAGCCAGAATGATTGGCATCAAAAGCATCGCGAGTTACGTGCCTACCGCTGGCCTGGACAACTACGTCCAGGGTGCGAAGTTCGGCAAGGACGAAGAGTTCATGTTCGGCAAGATCGGCGCGTCGTTCCTGCCGCGCAAGGCCGAAGAGCAAGAAACCTCCGACCTGTGCGTAGAAGCCGCCCAGGCCCTGTTCGCCAGCAACCCTGACCTGGATCCGCAGTCGATCGATGCGCTGATCGTGGTCACCCAGAATGGTGACGAAGAAGGCCTGCCGCACACCGCCGCCATCGTCCAGAGCAAGCTCGGCCTGTCCACCCGCGTGGCGGCGTTCGACGTGTCGCTGGGCTGCTCCGGTTACGTGTATGGCCTGTATGCGATCAAAGGCTTCATGGAAGCGGCAGGGCTGAAGAACGGCCTGCTGATCACTGCCGACCCGTATTCGAAGATCGTCGACCCGGAAGACCGCAACACCACCATGCTGTTCGGCGATGCTGCGACGGCTACCTGGATGGGAGAAGATGCGGTATGGAATCTGGGCCAGGCGCGTTTCGGCACTGATGGCTCCGGTGCCGAGCACCTGAAAGTCACTGACGGCAAATTCTTCATGAACGGCCGCCAAGTGTTCAACTTCGCCCTGGTCAAGGTGCCGGCGCACCTGCACGAGCTGCTGGATGCCAGCGGCCTGAAATCTTCCGATATCGATGCCTTCTGCATCCACCAGGGCAGTGCGGCGATTGTCGACGCCGTGGCGCGGCGCTTCGAAGAGCAGCACCCGGAGAAGTTTGTCAAGGACATGCTGGAAACCGGCAATACCGTGTCCTCCAGTGTGCCGCTGCTGCTGCAGAAGCACATGCTCGACGGCAGTTGGAAGCGTGTGGCGATCAGCGGCTTTGGCGTGGGCCTGTCGTGGGGCTCGGCCATTCTGTACCGCGACTGATCCCCCAGCAGTCCCAAAAAAGCGCCCGGCGGCCCCCGCCCGGCGCTTTTTTCATGCCTGCAAAATTCTGTGGCTTGGCGCCGCTTTCTGTGGGGGCGGGCATGCCCGCGAAGGCGACTCGGTGGATGGCCCCGGCTTTGCCGGTGTTCGCGGGCGCGCCCGCTCCCACAGATGGGGTGGCTGGGAGGTGAACTTCAGTTTGATTTGGTGTGGTTTTTGACGCCAATAAACCGCCCTTAACCCCTTGATTTTTCGAGGCTGGCCCCATGCCAGCATTTTTTTTTCGAAAAACCCCTCAAGCAACCCGCGCACCCGACGATAACCATTACGAAGGTTCTCTAGGCCACACCCGGCTGTCGCCAGGGCCGGAAGCCGCTGTATCCATTCAACGAGGAATTCGTCATGGCTTTGACCGTTAACACTAACATCACCTCCTTGGGCGTTCAGAAGAACCTCACCCGTGCTTCCGACGCGCTGGGCACCTCGATGTCCCGCCTGTCCTCTGGCCTGAAAATCAACAGCGCCAAAGACGACGCCGCTGGCCTGCAGATCGCCAACCGTCTGACCAGCCAGGTCAAAGGCCTGGCCGTTGGTGTGAAAAACGCCAACGACGGTATCTCCATCGCCCAGACCGCTGAAGGCGCGATGCAAGAATCCACCAACATTCTGCAGCGTATGCGCGAACTGGCCCTGCAATCGGCGAACGGCTCGAACAGCGATGACGACCGTGCTTCCCTGCAGCAAGAATTTACTGCCCTGACCGGCGAACTGAACCGTATCGCCAGCACCACCACCTTCGGTGGTCGTAACCTGCTGGACGGCTCGTTCGGTAGCACTTCGTTCCAGGTTGGTGCCAACGCTAACGAAACTATCTCGTTCGGCATGAGCAACCTGAGCGCAACCGGCCTGAAAGGTACCTACAGCGAAGCCAACGTTGCTGGTGTTGCTACCCAGATGAAGGCCTCGGTTACTGGCTCGCTGAACTACCAAGTTGGTGGTGCGTTCACCACTACTACTGCCGACCAGACTCTGACTCTAAACGGTACTGATATTGCGCTGGCCACCGGCACTGATGTCGACGGCGCCATTGCGGCAATCAACGCCAAGACCTCCGATACTGGCGTAACTGCTATCAAGGACTCTGCTGGCGAGTTGCAACTGACTTCGAAGAAAGCGTTCACCGCTTCGGCATCTTCGGCAGGCGTAATTGCTGGTATTTCGGGCACTGAAGTCACCGCGGCGAAAACCACCAAGTTGAACAACGATGCTGAAATCAGCATTAACGGTGTGTCGATTGCCTTGGCTGCACAGGATACTCTGGGTGGCGCAACAAGCGTTGTTTCGAAAATCAACGCCGAAACTGCGAACACTGGTGTTACTGCCAGCCTGACCAGCGATGGCCGTTTGCAGCTCGACTCCACTGACGCCGGTGTCGCAACTGGTAAAGCAATCACCCTGGCTGATGGCTCGGGCACCGATGGTGCAGGTACTCTCGCTGCGCTCGGCCTGTCGGCCGGCACCACCGAAACCAAGCTGACTGCCAACACCTCGCTCAACATCAACGGCGTTGAAGTTAAGTTCAACCAGGGCTCGACCATGGACGAAATCATCTCGTCCATCAACAGCGCCAGCACCGGTGTAACTGCTTCGAAGGTGACTACTGCCGGGGCCGACAAGATCTCCCTGTTCTCCGATAAGGACATCAAAATCGCTGAGGGCAGCGCTGGTACCGGCCTGACCATGCTGGGCCTGAGCGCTGGCTCCACCACTGCCGCCGCTCAGAACACCACGATGTCCGACTTGAGCATTCTGACCGCTGACGCCTCCCAGCAAGCCGTTCAGGCCCTGGACTCGGCTATCCAGCAGGTAGACAGCCAGCGCGCCCAGTTGGGTGCCGTGCAAAACCGCTTCAACAGCACCGTTTCCAACCTGCAAAGCATCTCGGAAAACTCTACCGCTGCCCGCAGCCGTGTACAGGACGCCGACTTCGCTTCGGAAACCGCTGAGCTGACCAAGCAGCAAACCCTGCAACAGGCTTCCACCGCGATCCTGTCCCAGGCCAACCAGCTGCCGTCGTCGGTACTGAAACTGCTGGGCTAATTTCAAAAGCTGAGTAGTTTGACGAAGGGTACGGCGACGTACCCTTTCGTCTTTCCAGAAAAAAGAGGTGCAAGAAATGGATATGAGCGTGAAACTGGGCCTGTCCTATCCCGCCTCCGCTGCGCCCGACACATTGACGAGCAAGCGGCAAGCAAGCGAGCAGGCAGCCAACGAGCCTGTCGTCAAAGAATCCAAGCCTGTAGCTCGAGAAGAGCTGGAAACCGCCGTAAGTGCGATCCAGGACTTCGTCAAGGCTTCAGAGCGACAACTCGACTTTTCGATCGATGACGCCTCCGGGCAGGTCGTGGTCAAGGTCATCGCCCGTCAAAGCGGCGAAGTCATCCGCCAGCTGCCTTCCGAAGTAGCGCTGAAACTGGCGGAAAACCTCAAGGATGCCAATAGCCTGTTGTTCGACACGCAGGTCTGAGTTGGCACGGCTTTTGTTGTAAAGCCGCACGGACGCGTTTTCGTCGAATTTTCGACGGTTACCGAAAAGGAGCATAAAGATGGCGAGTGCAACCATTACCGGCCTGGGTTCTGGCCTTAAGATCGACGAGATTGTCGCGGCCCTGACGGCTGCCGAAAAGGCGCCTAAGCAGGCGCAGATCAATACCCAGACCCAGAAGGCGACTACGTCCTTGTCGGCTATTGGCACTGTTAAAAGTGCACTCGACACTTATCGCTCCGCAATTGCCAAGCTTAATACCGCTACAAGCTTCAACGGCTTGAGCGGCACGTCTTCTGATAAGGCGGTGGCCAATATCACTATCGCCGATGGTGTCTCGACAGGCACCTACTCGTTAGAAGTGACCCAGCTGGCTAGTGCCTCGAAGATCTCGACCCAGGTGTACAGCGGCGCATCTGCTGTAATCAACAGCAGTGGCCAGGCCCAAACACTCACCATCGGTCAAGGCGACACAACCTATAGCGTCAACATTGCCGACGGGGCAACACTGCAGCAGACGCGGGATAGCATCAACAGCCAGTTGCAATCCAAAGGTGTCACCGCCAACATCGTGACCGATGCCAGTGGGTCGCGCCTGGTGTTTTCTTCGACCAAGATGGGTGCGGGCACCGAACTGACGTTGGGTGGCAGCTCTGATCTGGCAGTCGACACCAAGACCATTGCCGTTCCACAGAATGCGAAGTACAAGCTTGATGGCTTGGAGCTCGAATCAGCCTCCAACTCGGTGACTGATGCGGTAAGTGGTGTGAATATCGAGCTGGTCAAAGAGGGCAAGGTTTCGCTCTCGGTCAGCAATAATACGGATACCCTCAAGACATCCGTGCAGTCGTTCATCACTGCCTACAACGCTCTTATGACGTCCATCAACAGCGTTACAAAGGTAACGGCCGGCGCTGATGGCAGTAGCACCACCGGGGCTGCGCTGACGGGGGATGCCACGATGCGTTCGATGGTCAACTCGATCCGCAGCGAGCTAACACGCTCGGTTGGTGAGGGTGGCTTGAAGACCTTGTCTCAGCTGGGCATCAATACGGTCCAGAAAACCGGGCTGCTGGAGCTGAACGAGACCAAATGGAACGACGCGGTAAAAACCCATGCCGCTGATATCAGTGACCTGTTCACTGGGAAGGAAGGCTTGTTGACCCGTATGACCACGGCGACTGAGGGCTATGCTAAGACGGGTGGTATTCTTGCCTCGCGTCAGACGAGCCTGACTGCGCAGCTCAAGGAGCTCGAGTCTTCCCAGGAAGCGCTTGATCGCCGCATCGAATCGCTGACCGAGACCTTGACCAAGAAGTACAACGCAATGGATACGCTGGTGGCTCAGCTCAAGGCCAGCAGTGACAGCGTCATGACCACGCTCAATGCGCTAAACAAGTCCAACAGCGACGATTGATCGACTAAAGAAAGCCGTGACAGGGCCGATGCAATAACTATGCGGCCCCTGTCCAGCCCCGTTCATTGAGGATTCCCCATGCACCCGATGAGAGCCCTTCGCCAGTATCAGAAGGTCAATTCCCACGCCCAGATTTCCGAGGCCACGCCGCACCGCCTGGTGCAAATGCTGATGGAAGGCGGGCTTGACCGCATGGCGCAGGCCAAAGGTGCAATCGCCCGTGGGGACGTTGCTCAGAAGGGTGTGCTGCTCGGCAAGGCCATCGACATCATTGGTGGCCTGCGTGAAGGCCTGGACCGCGACAAGGCAGAAAGCCCTGAAGAGCTGGACCGATTGGACGAGTTGTATGCCTACATGACAACGCGCCTGATGCAGGCCAACCTGCACAGCGACCCGGCCATTATCGACGAAGTCGCCCAGCTGATGATCACAGTCAAAAGCGGCTGGGACGCGATCGCTTCCGCCGAGCAATAACACCCCAAGGAGCCCCCCATGAGCGCGTTGCAGCAAATTGAAGATACCCGCCAGGCCCTGACCCAGGCCTTGCAAGCGCGCGACTGGGCGGCCATCGGTGAGCTGGACCTGGTATGCCGGGCGCTGATGGAGGAAGTGTTGGAGGAAGAGCAGGGAGACGAGGCCGCCGTGCGGGCCAATCTGGAAGCGTTGATGGCGGTTTATCGTCAGCTGATCGACGTTGCAAGTGACGAGCGTCAATCCTTGGTCGCGCAAATGTCGAATATCAACCAAGCGAAACACGCCACAAAGGTATACCATCTGTTCAGCTGAAGCTGGGCAGAAAGCAACGCTTCGGCGCCATAAATTTGACTGCCTTTAAGTTTTTGACTTAACTAGTGTCTGTTCTCGAATTCCAGGCGTCCGAACACTGACCATTCAGTCGGAATGATGTCGAGCATGCCCCTGCAGGGCGGCGATATGACTAGGGAAGTTGCTATTGCATGTGGCGTGAAACCAAGATTCTGCTGATCGATGACGACAGCGCGCGCCGCCGCGATCTGGCGGTGGTGCTGAATTTCCTCGGGGAAGAAAACCTCGCTTGCTCAAGCCATGACTGGCAGCAAGCGGTCGAGTCGTTGTCTTCGAGCCGTGAAATATTGTGCGTGCTCATCGGCAGCGTAGATGCTCCGGGCAATCTCCTTGGGCTCGTTAAGACAGTGGCTGGGTGGGATGAGTTCCTTCCGGTGCTGCTTTTAGGTGAAATTTCTTCTGCGGAGTTCCCGGAAGACCTGCGCCGCCGGGTGCTGTCCAACCTGGAAATGCCACCAAGCTACAGCCAACTGCTGGATTCGCTGCACCGTGCCCAGGTCTATCGCGAGATGTACGACCAGGCGCGCGAGCGCGGCCGCCAACGTGAACCCAACCTGTTCCGCAGCCTGGTCGGCACCAGCCGTGCCATCCAGCACGTGCGGCAGATGATGCAACAAGTGGCCGATACCGACGCCAGCGTGCTCATCCTGGGCGAATCGGGCACCGGCAAGGAAGTGGTGGCGCGCAACCTGCACTACCACTCCAAGCGCCGCGAAGCGCCGTTTGTGCCGGTCAACTGTGGCGCGATCCCGGCCGAGCTGCTGGAAAGCGAACTGTTCGGCCACGAGAAGGGCGCCTTTACCGGGGCAATCACCAGCCGTGCCGGGCGTTTCGAGCTGGCCAACGGCGGTACCCTGTTCCTCGACGAAATCGGCGACATGCCGTTGCCGATGCAGGTCAAGCTGCTGCGTGTGCTGCAGGAGCGTACCTTTGAGCGTGTGGGTAGCAACAAGACCCAGAGCATCGATGTGCGCATCATCGCTGCAACGCACAAAAACCTCGAGACCATGATCGAGGACGGCACCTTCCGCGAAGACCTGTACTACCGCCTTAACGTGTTCCCCATCGAGATGGCGCCGCTGCGTGAGCGGGTGGAAGACATCCCGTTGCTGATGAACGAGCTGATTTCGCGCATGGAGCACGAGAAACGCGGGTCCATCCGCTTCAACTCCGCCTCGATCATGTCGCTGTGCCGCCACGGCTGGCCGGGCAACGTGCGTGAGTTGGCCAACCTGGTCGAGCGCATGGCGATCATGCACCCGTACGGGGTGATTGGCGTGTCCGAGTTGCCGAAGAAATTCCGCTACGTCGATGACGAAGATGAGCAGATGGTCGACAGCCTGCGCAGCGATCTGGAGGAGCGGGTGGCCATCAACGGGCACGCACCCAACTTCAGCAACCATGCGATGCTGCCACCCGAAGGCCTGGACCTGAAGGATTACCTGGGTGGCCTGGAGCAGGGCCTGATCCAGCAGGCGCTGGACGATGCCAACGGTATCGTTGCCCGTGCGGCTGAACGTTTGCGTATTCGCCGTACCACCCTGGTCGAGAAGATGCGCAAGTACGGCATGAGCCGCCAGGGCGGCGAGGACCAGGCTGAGGATTGAAGCCTGGCGGTCGCCTGTACCGGCCTCTTCGCGGGCTTGCCCGCTCCCACAGGGTCTGCAGAGGATTCGAGCCTTGCGCTGTACCTGTGTGCGGGCAAGCCCGCAAAGAGGCCGGTACAGGTTGCAACAAAACCCCATCCCCGGCACGGCTATTGCTACACCGCTGGCAACACACCGTTTTTATGACGGTCAGCCACGCGAGAGAGCACGATGCCCCAGGCCGCCCACGTAACCCGAGCCCCCAATCAGCAGGGGCAAACCCCGGTCGAGCAGGACAGCCACCAGGGTATCGAGCAAGCCTTCGCCCTGTTCAACCAGGTGTCCAGCCAACTCAGCCAGTCCTACAGCCTGCTCGAAGCCCGGGTCAGTGAACTCAAAGGCGAGCTGGCCGTGGTCAGTGCCCAGCGCATCGAAGAGCTGAGCGAAAAGGAACGCTTGGCCAACCGCCTGCAGAACCTGCTGGCCCTGCTACCCGGTGGGGTAATCGTGATCGATGGCCATGGCCTTGTACGTGAAGCCAACCCGGCTGCTTGCGAACTGCTCGGTGAACCGCTGATCGGCGAACTGTGGCGCCAGGTGATCGCCCGCAGCTTTGCGCCGCGCAGGGACGATGGCCACGAAGTCTCGCTACGCGATGGCCGTCGACTGTCCATCGCCACCCGCTCGCTGGATGCCGAACCCGGCCAACTCGTGCTGCTCAACGACCTGACTGAAACCCGTCGCCTGCAAGACCAGCTGGCCCGCCACGAGCGGCTGTCGTCGCTGGGGCGCATGGTCGCCTCGCTGGCCCATCAGATCCGCACGCCGCTGTCGGCCGCCATGCTCTATGCCAGTCACCTGGCCGATAGCGAGCAAGCGTTGAGCGCGGAAACCCGCCAGCGCTTCGCCAGTACCCTGAAGGAGCGCCTGCACGAGCTGGAGCACCAGGTGCGCGACATGCTGGTGTTCGCCCGTGGCGAGTTGCCGCTGGGTGATCGGGTTACCCCGAAAGCGTTGTTCCAGGCCCTGCAGCAAGCGGCCCAGGCCCATGTTCAAGGGCATGCAGTGCGCTGGCAGTGCGACAGCCATCTGGGCGAGTTGCTGTGTAACCGCGACACCCTGGTCGGTGCCTTGCTCAACCTGATCGAGAATGCCTTGCAGGCCAGCGAAGGCCCGGGGCGGTTGAAGGTGCACCTGTTCCGCCGCGAGCACACCCTGCACCTGTGCGTGAGTGATGCCGGTAGCGGTATCGACGCCGAGTTGTTGGCGCGTCTGGGTGAGCCGTTCCTGACTACCAAAGCCACCGGCACCGGCCTGGGCCTGGCGGTGGTTCAGGCTGTGGTGCGTGCGCACCAGGGTGCAATCAGCTTGCGTTCGAAAGTGGGCCGTGGCACCTGCGTACGGGTAGAGCTGCCGCTGATCGACGCGCAATTGGCGGAGGGGGTGTAATGGCAATCAAGGTGCTGCTGGTCGAGGACGACCGCGTATTGCGCCAGGCGCTGGGCGATACCTTGGAAATCGGCGGTTTCGCCTACCAGGCCGTGGGCAGTGCCGAAGAAGCGCTCGAGGCGGTGGTGGATGATGCCTTCAGCCTGGTGGTCAGCGATGTGAACATGCCCGGCATGGACGGGCATCAGTTGTTGAGCCAGTTACGCCGCCAGCAGCCCCAGTTGCCGGTGCTGTTGATGACGGCGCACGCCGCCGTAGAGCGTGCCGTCGAAGCAATGCGCCAAGGTGCTGCCGACTACCTGGTCAAGCCGTTCGAGCCCAAGGCGCTGCTCAGCCTGGTCGAGCGGCATGCCGCCGGGCGGGTGTCCGCTGACGAGGGCCCGGTGGCCTGCGAGCCGGCCAGCCGCCAATTGCTGGAGCTGGCAGCGCGTGTGGCGCGCAGTGACTCGACCGTGCTGATTTCCGGCGAGTCCGGCACCGGCAAGGAAGTGCTGGCGCGTTACATTCACCAGCAGTCGCCGCGGGCGGCGCAGCCCTTTGTGGCCATCAACTGCGCGGCCATCCCCGACAACATGCTCGAGGCCACCCTGTTCGGCCATGAAAAGGGTGCCTTCACCGGTGCCATCGCCGCTCAGGCCGGCAAGTTCGAGCAGGCCGAAGGCGGCACCTTGTTGCTCGACGAAATCTCGGAAATGCCAATGGCCTTGCAGGCCAAGCTGTTGCGCGTGCTGCAGGAGCGCGAAGTGGAACGGGTGGGCGGGCGCAAGCCGATCAGCCTGGACATCCGTGTGCTGGCCACGACCAACCGTGACCTGGCCGGCGAAGTGGCCGCCGGGCGCTTCCGGGAAGACCTGTACTATCGCCTGTCGGTGTTCCCCCTGGCCTGGTGCCCGCTGCGTGAGCGCCCGGGCGACATCCTGCAACTGGCCGAGCGCCTGCTGGCGCGCCATGCGGCCAAGATGAAACACGCCCCGGTACGCCTGTCGCCGCAGGCCCGGGCCTGCCTGCAGGCCTATGCCTGGCCGGGCAATGTGCGCGAACTGGACAACGCGCTTCAGCGGGCGTTGATCCTGCAGCAGGGTGGGGTGATCGAGGCGGCGGATTTCTGTCTGGCAGGCGCCATTCCATTGTCAGCCAGCACAGAGCCATCACCTGAAGTCTCCGCCGAGGCGAGCGGGCTGGGCGATGACATGCGCCGCCATGAGTACCAGATGATCATCGACACCCTGCGCGCCGAGCGCGGTCGGCGCAAAGAGGCGGCCGAACGCCTGGGCATCAGCCCGCGCACCTTGCGTTACAAGCTGGCGCAGATGCGCGATGCCGGGTTTGACGTCGAGGCCAGCCTGTTCGGCTGACACTGCGCCCCGCTGTGAATGCAGTCACCCCTGTGGGAGCGGGCGTGCCCGCGAAGAACCCCACGCGGTGACTGGCACCGGCTGCGCCGGTGTTCGCGGGCTCGCCCGCTCCCACAGGGGCCGTGTAAGCCCGTGAAAGGTGATTGCCAAGGCTGGCACCTTTGTTGCTTTACGTAGGCTATCCGCCGCATGAGTGTCAAAAAAATGCGGCCGCAGGAGAGAGAAGGGTCATGAGCCAAGGTGTTGAATTCAATCGTCTGATGCTGGACATGCGGGCCATGCAGGCCGATGCCATGTCGCTGCCAAAGGTCACCGCAGCCCCCGAGCTGGCACCGGGGCAGAGTACCTTTGCCGACATGCTTGGCCAGGCCATCGGCAAGGTGCATGAGACCCAGCAGGCATCGACCCAGCTGGCCAACGCCTTCGAGATCGGCAAGAGCGGCGTCGACCTGACCGACGTGATGATCGCTTCGCAAAAGGCCAGCGTGTCGATGCAGGCCATGACCCAGGTACGCAACAAGCTGGTCCAGGCGTATCAGGACATCATGCAGATGCCGGTTTGAGGACGGACGTAGACCATGGCTGAAGCAGTCGTCGACAACGCCCCCGCCAAGACTGGCTCGGCAGCGGCCAAGCGCCCGCTGCCAGGTATGTCGTTCCTGGAAAACATCGCGCAGATGCCCATGCTGCGCCAAGTCGGCCTCATGGTCGGCCTGGCGGCCAGCGTGGCAATCGGCTTCGCCGTGGTGCTGTGGTCGCAACAACCCGATTACCGTCCGCTGTACGGCAGCCTGTCGGGCATGGACACCAAGCAGGTCATGGACACCCTGGGTGCTGCTGACATTCCCTACAACGTTGAGCCCAACTCCGGAGCTCTGCTGGTCAAGGCCGACGACCTCTCCCGTGCGCGCCTGAAACTGGCGGCCGCCGGCGTGGCGCCCAGCGATGGCAATGTCGGCTTCGAACTGCTCGACAAGGAGCAGGGCCTGGGCACCAGCCAGTTCATGGAAGCCACGCGCTACCGCCGCAGCCTGGAAGGCGAACTGGCGCGTACCGTTTCCAGCCTGAACAACGTCAAGGCCGCGCGCGTGCACCTGGCCATCCCGAAAAGCTCGGTGTTCGTGCGTGACGACCGCAAGCCCAGCGCTTCGGTACTGGTCGAGCTGTACCCGGGCCGTGCCCTGGAGGCCGGTCAGGTGTTGGCTATCGTCAATCTGGTGGCGACCAGTGTGCCGGAGCTGGACAAATCCCAGGTCACCGTGGTCGACCAGAAGGGTAATTTGCTGTCCGAGCAGTTGCAGGACTCTGCCCTGACCGAAGCCGGCAAGCAGTACGACTACAGCCGCCGCATGGAAAGCATGCTCACCCAGCGCGTGCGCAACATCCTGCAGCCCGTGCTGGGCAATGACCGCTACAAGGCCGAGGTGTCTGCCGACCTGGACTTCAGTGCCGTCGAGTCCACCGCCGAGCAGTTCAACCCCGACCAGCCGGCGCTGCGCAGCGAACAGTCGGTTGACGAACAACGCGCCAGCAGCCAGGGCCCGCAAGGCGTGCCTGGCGCGTTGAGCAACCAGCCGCCAGGCGCTGCCTCGGCACCGCAAACCACCGGTGGCGCCGCTACCCCGGCCGCAGCCATTCAGCCTGGCCAACCGCTGGTGGATGCCAACGGCCAGCAGATCATGGACCCAGCCACCGGCCAACCGATGCTCGCACCGTACCCGTCGGACAAACGCCAGCAAAGCACCAAGAACTTCGAGCTGGACCGCTCCATCAGCCACACCCGCCAGCAGCAGGGGCGCATGACCCGCCTGTCGGTGGCGGTGGTGGTGGACGACCAGGTCAAGATCGACCCGGCCACCGGCAACACCAGCCGTGCACCGTGGGCTGCCGAAGACCTGGCGCGCTTCACCCGCCTGGTGCAGGACGCGGTCGGCTTCGACGCCAGCCGTGGTGACAGCGTAACGGTAATCAACGTGCCATTTGCCGCCGACCGTAACGAAGAAATTGCCGATATCGCCTTCTACCAGCAGCCGTGGTTCTGGGACATCGTCAAGCAAGTGCTGGGCGTGGTGTTCATCCTGGTGCTGGTGTTCGGCGTGCTGCGGCCGGTGCTCAACAACATCACAGGGGGCGGCAAGCAGGCTGCTTCGGATAGCGACATGGAGCTGGGCGGCATGGTGGGGTTGGATGGCGAACTGGCCAACGACCGCGTCAGCCTGGGTGGCCCGACAAGCATTCTGCTGCCTAGCCCGAGCGAGGGTTACGAGGCACAGCTCAACGCAATCAAAGGCCTGGTGGCCGAAGACCCGGGCCGTGTAGCCCAGGTCGTCAAAGACTGGATCAACGCCGATGAGTGATAACCGAGCCGTTACCGCCAAGCTGAGCCGCGTCGACAAGGCGGCAATCCTGCTGCTCTCGCTGGGCGAGACCGATGCGGCCCAGGTGCTGCGCCATATGGGCCCCAAGGAAGTGCAGCGGGTGGGTGTGGCCATGGCGCAGATGGGTAATGTGCACCGTGACCAGGTCGAGCAGGTAATGAGCGAGTTCGTCGACATTGTCGGCGACCAGACCAGCCTGGGCGTGGGGTCTGATGCCTACATCCGCAAGATGCTCAACCAGGCGCTGGGTGAGGACAAGGCCAATGGCCTGGTCGACCGCATCCTGCTGGGGGGCAACACCAGCGGCCTGGACAGCCTGAAGTGGATGGAGCCGCGCGCCGTAGCCGACGTGATCCGCTACGAGCACCCGCAGATCCAGGCCATCGTGGTCGCTTACCTCGACCCTGACCAGGCCGGTGAAGTGCTGAGCAACTTCGACCACAAGGTGCGCCTGGACATCGTCTTGCGCGTGTCGTCGCTGAATACCGTGCAGCCGGCGGCGCTGAAAGAGTTGAACCAGATCCTCGAGAAGCAGTTCTCGGGTAACTCCAACGCCGCGCGTACCACCTTGGGTGGCATCAAGCGCGCAGCCGACATCATGAACTTCCTCGACAGCTCCGTGGAAGGTGCGTTGATGGATGCGATCCGCGAAGTCGACAGCGACCTGTCGGAGCAGATCGAAGACCTGATGTTCGTCTTCAACAACCTGGCCGACGTCGACGACCGTGGTATCCAGGCGCTGCTGCGCGAAGTGTCGTCCGACGTGCTGGTGGTGTCGCTCAAGGGCGCAGACGAGCGGGTCAAGGACAAGATTTTCAAGAACATGTCCAAACGTGCCTCGGAACTGCTGCGCGACGATCTGGAGGCCAAGGGGCCGGTGCGGGTCAGCGACGTGGAAACGGCGCAGAAGGAAATCCTCACCATCGCCCGCCGCATGGCCGAGGCCGGCGAGATCGTGCTCGGCGGCAAGGGTGCCGAGGAAATGATCTGATCCATCAGGTCAAAAAAATGGTGGGGCTGGTACGGTCATTGTGGGAGCTGGCTTGCCGGCGATGAGGCCAGCCCAGGAAGAGCCTTTGCATGGCAAGGGCTGCGCCCTTGATCGCCGGCAAGCCAGCTCCCACAAGGCCCCTATGGGTCGAACATGCTTGTTGAGTACTTTAAAACATGTCCACCAAAGAACATCACCCCAGCGACCTGATCCGCGCCCGCGACCTCGAGGGCGTGGACGTGTGGACGCTGCCCAGCTTCGACCCGGAGCCAGAGCCCGTACCCGAGCCTGAGCCGGAACCCGAGCCGGTCGAGGAAGAAATCGAGGAAGTGCCGCTGGAAGAAGTCCAGCCACTCACCCTCGAAGAGCTCGAGGCCATCCGCCAGGAAGCCTACAACGAAGGCTTCGCCACCGGCGAGCGCGAGGGTTTTCACAGTACCCAGCTCAAGGTCCGCCAGGAGGCCGAGGCGGCCCTGAAGGCCAAGCTCGACAGCCTTGAGCAACTGATGGCCAACCTGATGGAGCCCATCGCCGAGCAAGACACGCAGATCGAGAAAACCCTCGTGCACCTGGTGGCGCACATGACCCGCCAGGTGATCGGCCGCGAATTGCGCAACGACTCCAGCCAGATCACCCAGGTGCTGCGCGAAGCCCTGAAGCTGCTGCCCATGGGGGCGGACAATATCCGCATCCACCTCAACCCACAGGACTTCGAACTGGCCAAGGCCCTGCGCGAACGCCATGAGGAAAACTGGCGGCTGCTGGAAGACAGCGCACTGCTACCGGGGGGCTGCCGTATCGAGACTGCCCATAGCCGCATCGATGCAAGCATGGAAACGCGTATCGAGAAAGCCGTGGCGCAGCTGTTCGACCAGTTGCACGACCATTCCCTGCACCCGGCGGCGCCAGACATGTCGGTAGACCTGAACGCCCCCGTCGAGCGTTCGGTGGAAAGCCCTGATGCACCTTAAACGCACCAGCTTTGGCAAGCGCCTGGGCAGTTATGCCGAGGCCATCGAGCTGCCGGCCCAGCCCATCGTCGAAGGCCGCCTGCTGCGCATGGTCGGGCTCACCCTGGAGGCCGAAGGCCTGCGCGCCGCCGTGGGTAGCCGCTGCCTGGTGATCAACGACGACAGCTACCACCCAGTCCAGGTGGAAGCCGAAGTCATGGGGTTTGCCGGGCCCAAGGTGTTCCTCATGCCGGTCGGCAGCATTGTCGGTATCGCCCCTGGCGCCCGGGTGGTGCCGCTGGATGACGGCGGCCGGCTGCCCATGGGCATGAGCATGCTAGGTCGGGTGCTGGACGGCGCCGGCCGCGCGCTGGATGGCAAAGGCGGGATGAAGGCCGAGGATTGGGTGCCGATGGACGGGCCGGTGATCAACCCGCTCAATCGTGACCCCATCAGCAAGCCGCTGGACGTGGGCATACGCAGCATCAATGGCCTGCTGACCGTCGGTCGCGGCCAGCGCCTGGGCCTGTTCGCAGGTACTGGCGTGGGTAAGTCGGTGTTGCTGGGCATGATGACCCGCTTCACCGAAGCCGAGATCATCGTGGTAGGCCTGATCGGCGAACGGGGCCGTGAGGTGAAGGAATTCATCGAGCACATCCTGGGTGAGGAGGGCCTCAAGCGCTCGGTGGTGGTGGCTTCGCCTGCCGACGATGCGCCGCTGATGCGCCTGCGCGCTGCCATGTATTGCACGCGCATTGCCGAGTACTTCCGCGACAAGGGCAAGAACGTGCTGTTGCTGATGGACTCGCTCACCCGTTTCGCCCAGGCCCAGCGGGAAATCGCCCTGGCCATCGGTGAGCCGCCGGCCACCCGGGGTTACCCGCCGTCTGTATTCGCCAAGCTGCCCAAGCTAGTGGAACGGGCGGGCAATGGCGAGGCGGGTGGTGGTTCCATCACCGCGTTCTACACCGTGTTGTCCGAAGGTGATGACCAGCAGGACCCGATCGCCGACTCGGCGCGGGGTGTGCTTGACGGCCACTTCGTGCTGTCGCGCCGGTTGGCCGAGGAAGGGCATTACCCGGCGATCGACATCGAAGCGTCGATCAGCCGGGTCATGCCCCAGGTGGTCGATGCCGACCACTTGCGCCAGGCGCAGAAGTTCAAGCAACTGTGGTCGCGCCTGTCGCAAAGCCGCGACCTGATCAGCGTGGGCGCCTATGTGGCCGGCGGCGATCCGGAAACCGACCTGGCCATTGCCTTGCAGTCGAAGCTGGTGGAGTTTCTGCGCCAAGGCCTGCATGAGAATGTGGGCATGGCGCAGAGCCGCGAACAGCTGGGGGCGATTTTCACGCCCCCGGCAGGCTGATAGGGCATGGCGCTGCCCGGACGCGCGGCGCGCCTGGCGCCGGTGGTGGACATGGCCGAAGAGGCCGAGCGCAAGGCCGCCCAGCGCCTGGGGCATTTCCAGCAGCAAGTGGCCACGGCCCAGGCCAAGCTGGCCGAACTCGAACGGTTTCGGGAGGATTACCAGCAGCAGTGGATCAACCGCGGCGGGCAGGGGGTCAATGGCAGCTGGCTGGTCAACTACCAGCGTTTCCTGGGGCAGCTGGAAACGGCCATGACCCAGCAGCGCCAGAGCCTGGTGTGGCACCAGAACAACCTCAACAACGCCCGTGGCATCTGGCAGCAGGCTTATGCCCGGGTAGAGGGTTTGCGCAAGCTGGTGCAGCGCTACATGGACGAAGCCCGGCGCGCCGAAGACAAGCGTGAGCAGCGGTTGCTGGACGAACTGTCGCAGCGCCTGCCCCGCCAAAACCATTTTTAACCTGTGCCGGCCCTATCGCCGGCAAGCCAGCTCCCACAGGTGCTGCACAGGGTCCGAGTCTGGTGCAGGCCATAGTTATGACCTTGCTACACCTGCTCCAGCCTGCTAAACCTTAATGGAGTTGCATTCGCCATCATCGAAGGAATCGCTAGCATGGCAGTCGAGACTGATTTTTCGCAGGAAGGGAAAAAGCTGACGATCAAGATCAAGGGGCGCTTCGATTTCGGCAAGCATCAGGAATTTCGTGACGCCTATGAACGCCAGCCCTATCGGCCCGAATCGGTGATCGTCGACCTGAAAGACACCACCTACCTCGACAGTTCCGCGCTCGGCATGCTGTTGTTGCTGCGTGATCATGCGGGCGGCGATGAGTCGGATGTGCGCGTGGTGCATGCCAGCTCCGATGTGCGCAAGATCCTCGCCATTTCCAATTTCGAAAAGCTTTTCGACATCAGTTGAGCGTCGATATGCCCGCCGAACAGGCGTTGACCGTGCTGGTCGCCGAAGACGGAGCCGCTGACCGACTGCTGCTGGCGCAGATCGTCCGCCGCCAGGGCCATCAGGTATTTACCGCAGAAAACGGCGAGCAGGCGGTGGCGCTGTTCATCGAGCGGCGCCCGCAGCTGGTGCTGCTGGATGCGCTGATGCCGGTGATGGATGGCTTTGAGGCGGCGCGGCAGATCAAGGCCCTGGCCGGCGAGGCGCTGGTGCCGATCATTTTCCTGACGTCGCTGAATGAGGAGGAGGGCCTGGTGCGCTGCCTGGAGGCCGGGGGCGATGATTTCATGGCCAAGCCCTACAGTGCGGTGATCCTCGGCGCCAAGATTCGCGCCATGGACCGCCTGCGCCGGCTGCAGGCTACCGTGCTGGAGCAACGCGACCAGATTTCCCGGCACCACCACCACCTGCTCAACGAGCAGCGGGTGGCCAAGGCGGTATTTGACAAGGTGGCCCACTCCGGCTGCCTTTCTGCCCCCAACATCCGCTACCTGCAATCGCCCTATGCGCTGTTCAATGGCGACCTGATGCTGGCCGCATTCACGCCGGCCGGCGACATGCGCGTGCTGCTTGGTGATTTCACCGGCCACGGCCTGCCGGCGGCGGTGGGGGCAATGCCCCTGGCCGAGGTGTTCTACGGCATGACCGCCAAGGGCTACGGCATGGCGCAGATCCTGCGCGAGATGAACGCCAAGCTCAAACGCATCCTGCCGGTGGACATGTTCTGTTGTGCACTGCTACTTGACCTCAGCTTGCAGCGTGGCTCGGTAGAGGTGTGGAACGGCGGCATGCCCGATGGTTATCGCTTGTCGGTTGCTGGCCAGGTGCTATCATCTCTGAGCTCTCGGCACCTGCCCCTGGGTATCCTGGCGGCGGAGCGTTTCGATGACAGCACCGAAGTATTGCCGTTGGCGCCAGGTGAACGCCTGTTGTTGTTGTCGGACGGCGTGCTGGACACCGCCGACGACCAGGAGCGGCTATTCGGCGTGCAGCGCCTGCGTACGGTGTTGGCCGACAATCGCGACCCAGCGCGGCTGTTCGACGAAGTGATGCAGGCGCTGGAGCGTTTTGGCGGGCACCGGCGTGATGACATCAGCCTGTGCGACATTCGCATGTTCAGCGCTGAAGAACGGGTGCCGGCGCCGATGATCTACTCTGATAGCGGCCGCTCCAGCCCGCTGGACTGGTCGCTGCGGTTCGAGGTGCGTGGCGAGAGCCTCAAGCGCTTCAACCCGGTGCCTTACCTGGTGCAGTTGCTGCAAGAAATACACGGCCTGCGCGCGCGTACCGGCAGCCTGCACGCAGTACTAAGCGAACTGTATTCCAACGCGCTGGAACATGGGGTTCTGGGCCTGGACTCGCGGCTCAAACGCGATGTGCAGGGGTTTGCCGATTATTATCAGGAGCGCGCCCGACGGCTGGGTGTGGTGACCGACGGTTTCGTGCGCATCGACTTTACGGTTGAACCGCACGCCGATGGCGGGCGTCTGATGGTCGAGGTCCTCGACAGCGGCGCCGGGTTCGATGTGCAGCATGTGCTGTCGCGGCCTTCGCTGGCGCAGGGCCTGAGCGGGCGAGGGCTGAAACTGGTTCAGCGGCTGGCCAGCAACAGCCGCTGGAGCGAGGGCGGGCGTTGCGCACATGTAGAGTTCGAATGGTGAGCCACAGGTTGGCTCGGGCATAATCTGGCTTGATCAAGGAGTGAACAAGTGACTGACATGCATATTGACCACAAGGTACTCAGTGACCTGCGTGAAGTCATGGAGGATGGCTACCTGCAGTTGGTGCAAACCTTTCTCGACGACTCCGAACGCCGCCTGAGCCAGCTGCACGCGGCCAGAAGCGCCGAGGAGCTCGGTGCGGCCGCCCACAGTTTCAAGGGCAGCAGCAGCAACATGGGCGCCGTGGCCCTGGCTGGCCTGTGTCAGCAACTGGAAGACCGCGCGCGGCGGCCGCCGCTGTATGGTATCGAAGACCTGATCAACCGCATCGACCTTGAATATGTCGAGGTGCAGCACTTCTATCGGGGTGAGCAGCAGCGTATTTCTGCAGGCTGAAGTGTAAGTTGGCGCGAGTCTTGCCTGTTTCTGGCCGAATGATCTTTTTGTTTCTGGCGCGGAGACCGCTCAATGCCTGTCGCACCCAACCCTTTGTTGCAAGCCAACGCCATTGCAAGCACCTCGCGTTCGGCCACCGCGCAGGCGGATAAACCGCTGCAGGCGTTGGGTGACAAGGGCGACGCCTTTGGCCAGGTGATGGCCAGGCAGGGGCGTGACAAGGCCCCCGGGCAGGATGACAAGGTCGCCCGGGCCACACCAAAGGACAAACCTGAGGCGCCAGCGGGTGGCAAGAAAGATGCCGCCGACACAACCGCGGTTGCCGATGACGGCAACAAGTTGCCAGCTGACGACGCCGCCCAAGCCGATACCGGCCTGCGTGATGCCAGCCTGGTGGCCGGCCAGGTCACTGATGCCCAGCCTGGCGCACAGCTGATCCAGGCCCAGGCCGAGGCCGTTGCGCCAGTGTTGCAGGCTGCCACGGCGCAGGTAGCGGCAGAGCCCGAAGAGCCCTCTGCCGAAGAGGCCTTCGACCCCGATGCCGACCCGTTGGCCAATTTGCCAACCTTGCGCCTGGCGCTGGAGCACAGCGCCCAGGCCAAAGGTGGAACCTCGGCACATGCTCTGGATCCGTCCAAGGCCCAGGGCGAGGATGGGCAGGCCGCCGTCAATACCTTGGCGAACCTGGTGGAAAATACCGAGGGTGAAGCAGGCGAGCCGGGTGACAAGGCCTTCGGTGCCTTGCTTGAGGATGGCCTGAAAGACACCAAGAGCGCCAGTAGCGACACCCGCATCGATGATTTCGCCAACCGTCTGGCCAGCCTGACCCAAGCTGCCACGGCCAAGACCGCCAACGCCGTGCCGGCCAATGCCGGGCCGCTGCACCAGCCATTGCCGATGAACCAGGGGGCCTGGGCCGAGGGCTTGGTCAACCGGGTCATGTACCTGTCCAGCCAGAACCTCAAGTCGGCGGATATCCAGCTGGAGCCGGCCGAGCTGGGTCGGTTGGACATTCGCGTCAATGTAGCGACGGACCAGTCGACCCAGGTCACCTTCATAAGCGGCCACGCCGGTGTGCGTGATGCCCTCGACAGCCAGGTGCACCGCCTGCGCGAACTGTTCGCCCAGCAGGGGCTGGCCCAGCCGGATGTCAACGTGGCCGACCAGTCGCGCGGGCAACAGCAGCAGGGGCAGGCGCAGGGCAGCAACCTGTCCGGGGTGGCGGCGCGGCAGGCGGAGCAGGGCGGAGCCGAGCCAGTCGAAGGCAGCCGGCCTGTGGAGCAGCAGGTGGTTATCGGCGACAGTGCGGTTGACTACTACGCCTGACTCTTCATTTGCAGTGTCGGCCTCTTCGCGGGCATGCCCGCTCCCACAGGAGTTTCATCGCTTTCAAATCCTTTGCGGCACCTGTGGGAGCGGGCGTGCCCGCGAAGAAGGCAGCACCGTAAAACCTGCTGGAACCCATCGTCTGCAAAATCTGGCATAACACTTGCTCAAGCCAAGCCATCCACCTCTGAACCCCCGATGGACGACGGATTATTGGCATGGCGAATAGCGAAGCAGTCAAAGACCCCGCCACTAAAGGCAAACTCAAGCTGATCCTGCTGGCCGTCGCAGGCCTGTTGCTGGCGATCGGCCTTTCGGTGGGCGCTACCTGGTTCATCATGCACAAGAGCGAGTCGGCCCCGGCCGCCGAGCCTTCGGCCAGCAACGCCAAGGCTGCGGCGATCTACGAGGCGCTGACCCCGGCATTCGTGGTGAATTTCAACCAGAACGGCCGCCAGCGCTACATGCAACTGAGCATCACGATGCTGGCACGTAACCAGGCCGACCTGGATGCCCTCAAGGTGCACATGCCGGTGATCCGCAACAACCTGGTGATGATGTTCTCCGGGCAGGGCTTCGACTCCCTGGCCAGCAGCCCGGTCGGGCAGGAGATGTTGCGCCAGAAGGCTACAGCAGTGGTCCAGGAAGTGGCGCAGAAGGAAGTCGGCAAGCCGGTCATCGACCAGTTGCTGTTCACCAATTTCGTATTGCAGTAGGAGTCCGCAATGGCCGTACAGGACCTGCTGTCCCAGGATGAAATCGATGCCCTGTTGCACGGCGTCGACGACGGGCTGGTGCAGACCGAAAGCGCATCCGAGCCTGGCAGTATCAAAAGCTACGACCTGACCAGCCAGGACCGTATCGTGCGGGGTCGCATGCCGACCCTGGAAATGATCAACGAGCGCTTCGCCCGTTATACCCGTATCAGCATGTTCAACCTGCTGCGCCGTTCTGCCGACGTGGCCGTGGGTGGCGTGCAGGTGATGAAGTTCGGCGAATACGTGCACTCGCTGTACGTGCCGACCAGTCTCAACCTGGTCAAGATCAAGCCGCTGCGCGGCACCTCGCTGTTCATCCTCGATGCCAAGCTGGTGTTCAAGCTGGTGGACAACTTCTTCGGTGGCGATGGCCGCCATGCCAAGATCGAAGGCCGCGAATTCACCCCTACCGAACTGCGCGTGGTGCGCATGGTGCTGGACCAGTGTTTTGTCGACCTCAAGGAAGCCTGGCAGGCGATCATGCCGGTCACCTTCGAGTACATGAACTCTGAGGTCAACCCGGCCATGGCCAACATTGTCGGCCCCAGCGAGGCGGTGGTGGTGTCCACCTTCCACATCGAGCTGGACGGCGGTGGCGGCGACCTGCACGTGACCATGCCGTACTCGATGATCGAGCCGGTGCGGGAAATGCTCGATGCCGGCTTCCAGTCCGACCTGGACGACCAGGACGAGCGCTGGGTCAAGGCCCTGCGTGAGGACGTGCTGGATGTAGCGGTGCCGCTGACCGCCACGGTCGCCCGCCGCCAGCTGAAGCTGCGCGATATCCTGCACATGCAGCCTGGCGACGTGATCCCGGTGGAGCTGCCCGAGCACCTGGTGCTGCGCGCCAACGGCGTGCCGTCGTTCAAGGCGCGCCTGGGTTCGCACAAGGGCAACCTGGCCCTGCAGATCATCGACCCGATCGAACGCCGCTGAAGGCGTGCCGGTCGCTCATAACGAATTGAATGCCTGTCGAGGAAACCATGGCTAACGAAAACGAGATCACCTCTGCAGAGGACCAGGCGCTGGCCGATGAGTGGGCTGCGGCCCTGGAAGAAACCGGCTCGGCCGGGCAGGACGACATCGATGCGCTGCTGGGCGGTAATACCGGTAGCAGCGGCGGCCCCGGCCGCATGCCGATGGAAGAGTTCGCCAGCTCGCCGAAGCCGAACGAAAACGTCAGCCTCGAAGGCCCGAACCTGGACGTGATCCTGGACATTCCGGTGAACATTTCCATGGAAGTGGGCAGCACCGAGATCAACATCCGCAACCTGCTGCAGCTCAACCAGGGCTCGGTGATCGAGCTTGACCGCCTGGCCGGCGAGCCGCTCGACGTGCTGGTCAACGGCACGCTGATCGCCCATGGCGAAGTGGTGGTGGTCAACGAGAAGTTCGGCATTCGCCTGACCGACGTGATCAGCCCCAGCGAACGTATCAAGAAGCTGCGCTGAGTGAAGGGCACGATGCGCGCCATTGCGGCGTTCGCTGCACTGCTGGCCAGCCAGGCCTGTCTGGCAGCGGCCACGCCGGCGGCGACCCCGGCAACGGCGCCTGGCAGCCTTGGCGGGCAGTTGGCGCAGATGGTCTTCGGTCTGCTGCTGGTGGTGGGCCTGATCTTCTTCCTGGCCTGGGTGCTGCGGCGCATGCAGAGTACGGCGGTAAAGGGTGGGCAGGTGATCGAGATCGTCGGCAGCCGGGCCATCGGCCCGCGTGACCGCCTGCTGCTGGTGCAGGTGGGCAAGGAGCAGATCCTGATTGGCCACACCCCCGGTAGCATCCAGGCGCTGCATGTGCTGGCCGAACCCGTGGAAGTGCCGGCTGGCGCACGTCAGGCAACGCCGGAATTTGCCCAGCGGTTGATGGAGCTGATGGGCAAGGACCCTAAGGACAAGAAGTGATGAGCGGCCCGCTGCGTATGTTGTTGACTTTGGCGCTGCTGCTGGCTGCGCCGCTGGCCCTGGCCGCCGACCCGTTGTCGATCCCGGCCATTACCCTGTCCAACGGGGCGGACGGGCAGCAGGAGTATTCGGTCAGCCTGCAGATTCTGCTGATCATGACGGCGCTCAGCTTCATCCCGGCGTTCGTCATCCTGATGACCAGCTTTACCCGCATCATCATCGTGTTCTCGATCCTGCGGCAGGCCCTGGGCCTGCAGCAGACGCCGTCGAACCAGATCCTGACCGGCATGGCGCTGTTCCTGACCATGTTCATCATGGCGCCGGTGTTCGACCGGGTGAACCAGGACGCCCTGCAGCCGTACCTCAAGGAGCAGATGACCGCCCAGCAGGCCATCGACAAGGCCCAGGTGCCGCTCAAGGACTTCATGCTGGCGCAAACCCGGCAAAGCGACCTCGACCTGTTCATGCGCCTGTCCAAGCGCACCGACATCGCCGGCCCCGACCAGGTCCCGCTGACGATTCTGGTGCCGGCATTCGTTACCTCCGAGCTGAAAACCGCGTTCCAGATCGGCTTCATGATCTTCATCCCGTTCCTGATCATCGACATGGTGGTGGCCAGTGTGCTGATGGCCATGGGTATGATGATGCTGTCGCCGCTGATCATCTCGCTGCCGTTCAAGATCATGCTGTTCGTGCTGGTGGATGGTTGGGCGCTGATCATGGGCACCCTGGCCAGCAGTTTCGGCGGCGTCTGACGCCGTCAAGGAGAGCCGCCGATGACACCTGAAGTAGCTGTCGACCTGTTCCGTGACGCCCTGTGGCTGACCACCCTGATGGTTGCCGTGCTGGTGGTGCCGAGCCTGCTGGTGGGCCTGGTGGTGGCGATGTTCCAGGCCGCCACGCAGATCAACGAACAAACCCTGAGCTTTCTGCCGCGCCTGCTGGTCATGCTGATTACGCTGATCGTTGCCGGGCCCTGGCTGGTACAGAAGTTCATGGAGTACATCACCACCCTTTACACCAACATCCCGCAGCTGATCGGTTGACGCGGATATGCTGGAGCTGACCGACACGCAGATCGGCACCTGGGTCGCCACCTTCATCCTGCCGTTGTTCAGGGTGACTGCGGTGCTGATGACCATGCCGATCCTTGGCACCCGCATGCTGCCGGCGCGGGTGCGCCTGTACGTGGCGGTGGCCATTACCGTGGTGATCGTGCCGGCGCTGCCACCGTTGCCCGAATTCGACCCGCTAAGCCTGCGTGGCCTGTTGCTGTGCGCCGAACAGATCATTGTGGGTGCGCTGTTCGGCCTGGCCTTGCAGTTGCTGTTCCAGGCTTTCGTGATTGCCGGGCAGATCGTCGCGGTGCAGATGGGTATGGCCTTCGCCTCGATGGTCGACCCTGCCAACGGCGTGAACGTCACGGTGATCAGCCAGTTCATGACCATGCTGGTGAGCGTGCTGTTCCTGTTGATGAACGGCCACCTGGTGGTGTTCGAAGTGCTGACCGAAAGCTTTACCACCTTGCCGGTGGGCAACGCGCTGGTGGTCAACCAGTTCTGGGAGCTGGCCGGGCGGCTGGGATGGGTCTTTGCGGCCGGCCTGTTGCTGATCCTGCCGGTGATTGCTGCCTTGCTGGTGGTGAACATTGCCTTCGGCGTGATGACCCGCGCCGCGCCGCAGTTGAACATCTTCTCCATTGGCTTTCCGCTGACCCTGGTCATGGGTATGTTCATTTTCTGGGTCGGCCTGGCCGATGTGCTGTCCCACTACCAGGCATTGGCCAGCGAAGCGCTGCAATGGCTGCGTGAACTGGCGAGGGCGCGCTGAGCATGGCAGAAAGCGAGAGCGGTCAGGACAAGACAGAAGACCCCACCGACAAGCGCAAGCGCGATGCCCGCGAGAAAGGCGAGATCGCCCGCTCCAAGGAGCTGAACACGGTGGCGGTGACCCTGGCTGGCGCCGGCGGCCTGCTGGCATTCGGCGGTCATATGGCCGAGACGTTGCTGAGCATCATGCGCATGAACTTCAGCCTGACCCGCGACATCATTGTCGACGAGCGGGCCATGGGCGCCTTTCTGCTGGCCTCGGGCAAGATGGCGATATGGGCGGTGCAGCCGGTGCTGATCCTGCTGTTCGTGATTTCCTTCGTGGCACCTATTGCCCTCAGCGGCTTCCTGTTCTCTGGCAGCTTGCTGCAGCCAAAATTCAGCCGCATGAACCCGTTATCGGGGATCAAGCGCATGTTCTCGATGAATAGCCTGACCGAGCTGCTCAAGGCGCTGGCCAAGTTCTTCGTGATCTTGATAGTCGCGGTGGTGGTGCTGTCCAACGACCGCCAGGCCTTGCTGGCGATTGCCAATGAGCCGATGGAGCAGGCGATCATCCACAGCCTGCAGGTGGTGGGTTGGAGTGCCTTGTGGATGTCGGCCGGGCTGTTGCTGATTGCTGCGGCGGACGTGCCGTTCCAGCTGTACCAGACGCACAAGAAAATGAAGATGACCAAGCAGGAAGTGCGCGACGAGTACAAGGACAGCGAGGGCAAGCCGGAGGTCAAGCAACGCATTCGCCAACTGCAGCGCGAGATGTCGCAGCGGCGCATGATGGCGGCGGTGCCGCAGGCTGACGTGATCATTACCAACCCGACGCACTATGCGGTGGCCCTGCAGTACGACCCGGAGAAGGGCGGGGCGGCGCCGTTGCTGCTGGCCAAGGGTGCCGACTTCATGGCCTTGAAGATTCGGGAGATTGGCGTGGAGCACAAGATCCAGATTCTCGAATCGCCGGCGCTGGCGCGGGCGATCTACTACTCCACCGAGCCTGAGCAGGAAATCCCGGCAGGCCTGTACCTGGCCGTTGCGCAGGTGCTGGCCTATGTGTTCCAGATCCGCCAGTACCGCGCCGGCAGGGGTAAGCGGCCAGAGCCGTTGAAAGAAGATTTGCCGATCCCGCCGGACCTGCGCCGCGACAGTTGACCTCTTGTTATCCGGAAGGGCGGCGCGGTGCCTGTAGGAGCAGCCTTGTGCTGCGAAGAGGCCGGTAAGGCTGAAGTTGATCTTCGCTTGCAATGGCCTCTTCGCAGCACAAGGCTGCTCCTACAAAAACAGCATCCTCTCCAGTGCAAAGTTGGAAGGCTTCTTGCAAAGCCACGCCCAGGCGCCCCCTGGGCGTCAAAGTTTTGCATCAAGAGGACTCGCGGTGGATCGCACTCAGTTAATCACCAACGCCCGCAACAACCTGGCCGGCCTCGGCCGGGGCAACCTGGGCGTGCCGCTGCTGCTGCTGGTGATGTTGGCAATGATGATGTTGCCGATACCGCCGTTCCTGCTCGACGTGTTCTTCACCTTCAACATCGCCCTGTCGATCGTGGTGCTGCTGGTCTGTGTGTACGCCCTGCGCCCGCTGGACTTTGCCGCCTTCCCCACCATCCTGCTGGTGGCCACACTGCTGCGCCTGGCCCTGAACGTGGCGTCCACCCGTGTGGTCATGCTGCATGGCCAGGAGGGCCACGGCGCTGCCGGCAAGGTGATCCAGGCCTTCGGCGAGGTGGTGATCGGCGGCAACTACGTGGTCGGTGGCGTGGTGTTTGCCATCCTCATGATCATCAACTTCGTGGTGGTGACCAAGGGTGCCGGGCGTATTTCGGAGGTGAGCGCGCGTTTCACCCTCGACGCCATGCCGGGCAAGCAGATGGCCATCGACGCCGACCTCAACGCCGGCCTGATCGACCAGGCCCAGGCCAAGCACCGCCGTGCCGAGGTGGCGCAAGAGGCCGAGTTCTACGGCTCGATGGACGGTGCCAGCAAGTTCGTGCGCGGTGACGCCATCGCCGGCCTGCTGATCCTGTTCATCAACCTTATCGGTGGCATGCTGATCGGCATGCTGCAACACGGCATGACCTTCGGCGATGCCGGCAAGGTGTATGCCTTGCTGACCATCGGTGACGGTTTGGTGGCGCAATTGCCATCACTGCTGCTGTCCACCGCCGCCGCGATCATGGTTACCCGCGCCTCGGGCTCCGAGGACATGGGCAAGCTGATCAACCGGCAGATGTTCGATTCGCCCAAGGCCCTGGCGGTGTCCGGCGCGCTGATGATCGTGATGGGGCTGGTGCCGGGCATGCCCCACGTGGCCTTCCTCAGCCTTGGCCTGCTGGCCTGTGGCGGCGCCTACCTGGTGTGGAAGAAACAGCACAAGGCCAAGCTGGACGCGCAGCAGGAGGCGCAGCGCCAGCAAGACCTGCTGCCCTCGCCGCAGCGCGCGCTTGATACCAAGGAGCTGGGCTGGGACGACGTGACGCCCATCGACATGATCGGCCTGGAAGTCGGCTACCGGCTGATCCCGCTGGTCGATCGCAACCAGGGCGGCCAGTTGCTGGCGCGGATCAAGGGGGTGCGCAAGAAACTGTCCCAGGACCTGGGTTTCCTCATGCCCACCGTGCACATTCGCGATAACCTCGACCTGCAGCCCAGCGCCTATCGCCTCACCCTGATGGGGGTGATCCTGGCAGAAGCGGAGATTTACCCCGACCGGGAGCTGGCGATCAACCCCGGGCAAGTGTTCGGCACCCTGAACGGGATTGCCGCGCGTGACCCGGCGTTTGGCCTGGAGGCTGTGTGGATCGACGTCGGCCAGCGGTCCCAGGCGCAGTCGCTGGGCTACACCGTGGTCGACGCAAGCACCGTGGTGGCCACCCACCTCAACCAGATCCTGCAGAAGCACTGCCACGAGCTGATCGGCCACGAAGAGGTTCAGCAACTGTTGCAGGTACTGTCCAAGGCATCGCCTAAACTGGCAGAAGAGCTGGTGCCGGGTGTCATTTCCTTGTCGGGCCTGCTCAAGGTGCTGCAAGCGCTGTTGTCGGAACAGGTGCCGGTGCGTGATATTCGCAGTATCGCCGAGGCCATCGCGAACAACGCCGGCAAGAGTCAAGATACCGCCGCGCTGGTGGCGGCGGTGCGCGTCGGATTGTGTCGCGCCATCGTGCAAAGCATTGTCGGCGTTGAGTCGGAGCTGCCAGTGATTACCTTGGAGCCAAGGTTGGAACAGATTTTGCTCAATAGTCTGCAAAGGGCCGGGCAAGGTCAGGAAGATGGTGTTCTTCTGGAGCCGAGCATGGCCGAGAAGCTGCAACGTTCGCTGATCGAAGCGGCCCAGCGCCAAGAAATGCAGGGCCAGCCGGCCATCCTGCTGGTCGCCGGCCCGATCCGCGCCATGCTGTCGCGTTTCGGTCGCCTGGCTGTACCGAATTTGCATGTTCTGGCGTATCAGGAAATACCGGACAACAAGCAAGTCACCATCGTTGCCACCGTGGGCCCTAACGGCTGAGGTAGTGGATAATGCAAGTTAAGCGATTTTTCGCCGCCGATATGCGTCAGGCCATGAAACTGGTCCGTGACGAGCTGGGCGCCGATGCCGCGATCATTGGCAACCGCCGTATTGCCGGTGGTGTCGAACTGACGGCCGCGCTGGACTACAAGCTGTCCGCCCTGGCCCCGCGTGTGCCCAACGCCGAGCTGGAAGAAGAGCTGCGCAAGACCCATACGCGCATCGCCACTGCCCAGGCCGAGCTGGACCACCGCCAGGACAGCAGCGACAACAACCGCCAATTGTTTGCCGGGCAGTCGCTGACGGCCGCCGAGCCGTTGATCGAGCCGCACGTCGATGCCCCTGAGGCTGCCGCTGCCCCTGCTGCTGCGCCGGTCGACCCGCGCCTGTTCGATGCCATGCGCTCCGAGCTGTCGGGCCTGCGCGAGCTGCTGGAAGTGCAGCTCGGTTCGCTGGCCTGGACCCAGCTGCAGGGCAGCAAGCCACAGCAGGCCAACCTCTGGCGCCGCTTGCAGCGCATCGGCCTGTCCGGGCCGATCGCCCGTGAGTTGCTGGACCTGACCACCGAGATCGAAGAACCTCGCCAGGCTTGGCGCATGCTGCTGGCGCACCTGGCGCGGATGATCGACATTCCTGAAATCGAGCCGATCGAAGAGGGTGGGGTGATTGCCATGGTTGGCCCGGCCGGCATGGGCAAGACCACCACCCTGGCCAAGCTGGCGGCCCGCTACGTGCTCAAGTACGGCGCGCAGAACCTGGCGCTGGTGAGCATGGACAGCTTCCGTATCGGCGCCCAGGAGCAGCTCAAGACCTTGGGCCGCATCCTCAACGTGCCAGTGACCTACGTCGACCCGGGGCAGTCGCTGGCTGCGGCGCTGGAACCGCTTTTGCGCAAGCGCGTCGTGCTGATCGATACCGCCGGCCTGCAGGCCAGCGATCCGGCTCTGCGCATGCAGCTGGAAACCCTGGCCGGGCGTGGCATTGCCGCGAAGAATTACCTGGTGCTGGCCACCACCAGCCAAAAGCAGGTACTGACCGCCGCCTACCACAGCTACAAGCGCTGTGGCCTGGCCGGTTGTATCCTGACCAAGCTGGATGAAACGGCAAGCCTTGGCGATGTGTTGAGCCTTGCCATCAGTCATGAACTGCCCGTGGCCTACCTGACCGATGGCCCGCGCATTCCGGACGACCTGCACCTGCCGCGCGGCCACCAGCTGGTTTCCCGTGCGGTCAATGTGCAGCAGCAGGACGAGCCCAGCGAAGAGGCCATGGCCGACATGTTCGCTGATCTCTATCACAACCCCCGGCGGGCGGGTTGACCATGAAGCGTGTGCAAAGTAGCTATGCCAAGGGGTACGCAGAATTGCCCCACGTGTGGCCTGAGTCCCAGCGAGACAAGGTAAAGAACAGACATGGGTAGCATGCATCCCGTACAGGTGATCGCCGTGACCGGTGGCAAAGGTGGCGTCGGCAAGACTAACGTTTCAGTGAACTTGTCCCTGGCGCTGGCCGAACTCGGCCGCAGGGTCATGCTGCTTGACGCGGACCTGGGCCTGGCCAACGTCGACGTTTTGCTGGGCCTTACCCCCAAACGTACCCTGGCCGATGTCATCGAAGGGCGCTGCGAGCTGCGTGACGTGATGTTGCAAGGCCCTGGCGGCGTGCGCATCGTCCCCGCGGCCTCGGGCACCCAGAGCATGGTGCACCTGGCCCCGGCCCAGCATGCCGGGCTGATCCAGGCGTTCAGTGAAGTCGGTGACAACCTCGACGTACTGGTGATCGACACTGCGGCGGGGATTGGTGAGTCGGTGGTCAGCTTCGTTCGCGCAGCCCAGGAAGTCCTGCTGGTGGTCTGCGACGAGCCTACCTCGATCACCGATGCCTACGCCCTGATCAAACTGCTCAACCGCGACTACGGGATGAATCGTTTCCGCGTGCTGGCCAACATGGCGCAAAGCCCGCAGGAAGGGCGCAACCTGTTCGCCAAGCTGACCAAGGTCACCGACCGCTTCCTCGACGTGGCCCTGCAGTACGTGGGCGCGGTGCCGTACGACGAGTGTGTGCGCAAGGCGGTGCAGAAGCAGCGCGCCGTCTACGAAGCCTTCCCGCGTTCCAAGTGCGCGCTGGCCTTCAAGGCGATTGCCCAGAAGGTTGACAGCTGGCCGCTGCCAGCCAATCCGCGCGGCCACCTGGAATTCTTTGTCGAGCGCCTGGTGCAGCCCACCAGCGCGGGACCCGTGCTATGAATGCCAGCGGCTTCAAGATGTACAGCCGGGCAGCGAAAGACGCCCAGTACGAGCTGATCGAACGCTACGCCCCACTGGTCAAGCGCATTGCCTACCACCTGTTGGCGCGGTTGCCGGCCAACGTGCAGGTCGAGGACTTGATCCAGGCCGGCATGATCGGCCTGCTTGAAGTGGCCAACAAGTATGACGCCAGCAAAGGCGCCAGCTTTGAAACCTATGCCGGCATCCGCATCCGCGGGGCCATGCTGGACGAGGTGCGCAAGGGCGACTGGGCACCGCGTTCGGTGCACCGCAACACCCGCATGGTCAGTGACGCGATGCGTGCCGTTGAAGCCAGAACCGGCCGAGACGCTAAAGATCATGAAGTTGCTGCCGAACTCCAATTGAGTCTCGATGATTACTACGGGATCTTGAACGATACCCTGGGCAGCCGCCTGTTCAGCTTTGACGACCTGTTGCAGGACGGCGAGCACGAAGGGCTGCACGAGGACGGCGCCAGTGGCCATGTCGAACCTGCGCGTGGCCTGGAGGACGAGCGCTTCCAGGCTGCCCTGACCGAGGCCATTGCCAACCTGCCGGAGCGTGAGCGCCTGGTGCTGGCGCTGTACTACGACGAAGAGCTGAACCTCAAGGAAATCGGCGAGGTGCTTGGGGTCAGCGAGTCGCGGGTCAGCCAGCTGCACAGCCAGTGTGCCGCTCGGTTGCGCAGCCGCCTGGGGGAATGGCGGGCACGTTGAGCCCGGTGTCGTTGCAGTCGTTTTCCACGTGCTTTTTCCACGTTGTACCGAATTGAATGAGTGCGTGCCCGGTCGGCCGGGCGCGTTTGAGACTGCTTGGAGGTCTAATTGGACAAGAACATGAAAATCCTCATCGTTGACGACTTTTCGACGATGCGGCGGATCATCAAGAACCTGTTGCGTGACCTGGGCTTCACCAACACCGAAGAAGCCGACGATGGCACCACGGCGCTGCCGATGCTGCAAAGGGGCGCCTACGACTTCCTGGTAACCGACTGGAATATGCCCGGCATGTCCGGCATCGACTTGCTGCGCAAAGTGCGTGCCGACGAGCAACTGAAGCACTTGCCTGTGCTTATGGTGACCGCTGAGGCCAAGCGCGACCAGATCATCGAAGCGGCCCAGGCCGGGGTCAATGGCTATGTCGTCAAGCCGTTCACCGCCCAGGTGCTCAAAGAAAAGATCGAGAAGATCTTCGAACGCGTCAACGGCTGAGTCACGTCAGGGGGCGCGCCATGGATTCATCACAAACGTCATTGGGCGAGTTCGAATCGACCCTGAAGAAACATGCCCAGGAGTTGGTCGAAAGCCTGGAGCGGGGTCGTTTCGGCGAGGCGGTACAGCTGATTCACGAGCTGAACCAGACCCGCGACCGTGGCCTGTATCAGGAAGTCGGCAAGCTCACCCGCGAGTTGCACAGCGCTATCGTCAGTTTCCAGATCGACCCGACCATGCCACAGGCCGAGGAGGTGTCGCAGATTACCGACGCTACCGAGCGCCTGTCTTACGTGGTCAAGCTGACCGAAGGGGCGGCCAACCGCACCATGGACCTGGTCGAAGAAAGCACCCCGGTGCTCAACGACCTGTCCAGCGAAGCCAAGGCCCTGAGTACCGACTGGCAGCGTTTCATGCGCCGCGAGGTGGCTGCGCCAGAGTTCCGCGAGCTGGTCAAACGCGTCGACAGTTTCCTGACGCACAGCGCTGAAGGTAACCGCAAGGTTGCCGGCCATCTCAACGATATTCTGCTGGCTCAGGACTATCAGGACCTGACCGGCCAGGTGATCAAGCGCGTCACCAGCCTGGTGACCGAGGTGGAAAGCAACCTGCTCAAACTGGTGCTGATGGCCAGCCAGGTCGACCGTTTTGCTGGTATCCAGCATGACCACGATCAACTGCGCGCAGAAAAAGATCTAGAAAAACATCCGACTCGGGGTGAAGGTCCGCAGATTCATGCCGATAAGCGTGAAGACGTTGTGTCCGGTCAGGACGATGTCGATGATTTGCTGTCCAGCCTGGGTTTTTAAGGAGCACGTTTGATGAGCTTCGGCGCCGATGAAGAAATCCTCCAGGATTTCCTGGTAGAAGCCGGCGAAATTCTTGAGCAACTGTCCGAGCAACTGGTCGAGCTGGAAAGCCGACCTGACGATGCCGACCTGCTCAATGCGATCTTTCGCGGTTTCCACACTGTAAAAGGGGGCGCCGGCTTCCTTCAGCTGAACGAGCTGGTGGAGTGCTGCCATATTGCCGAGAACGTGTTCGACATCCTGCGCAAAGGTGAGCGCCGGGTCGATGCGGAACTGATGGACGTGGTGCTTGAAGCACTGGATACGGTCAACAGTATGTTCGGCCAGGTACGCGAGCGCGCAGAGGTGACACCGGCCACCCCCGAGCTGCTGGCGGCCTTGTCGCGCCTGGCCGAGCCCGGTGGCGCCGAGGTTGCGCAACCGCCTGCGGCCCCGGCACCGTCAGCCGAGGCGCCTGTTGCGGCCACGGCCCCAGCCGATGACCAGGACATTACCGATAGCGAGTTTGAACAGCTGCTCGATTCGCTCGATGCGGTCAAGGCGCAAGCGGCGGTCGACGAGCAGATGCAGGGCGAGGCTGTCAGTGGCGAAGGTGACGAAATCACTGATGCCGAGTTCGAGTCGCTGCTCGACCAGTTGCACGGCAAAGGCCAGTTCAGTGTCGACGTCGTGGTGCAACCGGTCGCCTTGCCTGTAGACGCGGCAAGCGACGAAATTACCGACGAAGAATTCGAATCGTTGCTCGACCAGTTGCATGGCAAGGGCACTTTCCAGGCGGACGTCTTGCCTGCTGCCAACGCGCCGGCGCCGGTCGCGGTTGACCACAGCGCTGCCAGCGACGAAATCAGCGAGCACGAGTTCGAGGCCCTGCTGGACCAGTTGCACGGCAAAGGCAAGTTTGGTGGTGACGTTGCTGCGGCCGAGGCCCCGGCTGTCGCCAAGGCGCAAGCGCCTGCCCAGGCCAAGGCCGACAGCCTGCCAGTGGCCAAACCAGCCGCTGCTGCCCCGGCGCCTGCGGCCGCCAGCAAGCCTGCGCCGGCCCCCCGTGCGCCGGCGCCGGCTGTAGAGAAGCATGCTGTCAGCGAAGCGGAAACCACCGTTCGCGTCGACACCGCGCGCCTGGACGAAATCATGAACATGGTCGGCGAACTGGTGCTGGTGCGTAACCGCCTGGTGCGTCTGGGCCTGAACAGCGGCGACGAGGCCATGTCCAAGGCCGTGTCCAACCTCGACGTGGTCACGGCCGACTTGCAGACGGCGGTGATGAAAACCCGCATGCAGCCGATCAAGAAAGTGTTCGGCCGCTTCCCGCGCCTGGTGCGCGACCTTGCCCGCCAACTGAAGAAAGAGATCAACCTGGAGCTGGTCGGCGAAGAGACTGACCTGGACAAGAACCTGGTCGAGGCCCTGGCCGACCCGTTGGTGCACCTGGTGCGCAACGCCGTCGACCATGGTGTCGAGATGCCCGATGAGCGTGAAGCCTCTGGCAAGGCCCGCACCGGCCGTGTGGTGCTGTCGGCCGAACAGGAAGGTGACCACATCCTGCTGTCGATCTCTGACGACGGCAAGGGCATGGACCCGAACATCTTGCGCGCCAAGGCCGTAGAAAAAGGCCTGATGGACAAAGATGCCGCCGAGCGCCTGAGCGAGTCGGACTGCTACAACCTGATCTTCGCCCCGGGCTTCTCGACCAAGACCGAGATTTCCGATGTGTCTGGCCGTGGCGTGGGCATGGACGTGGTGAAAACCAAGATTTCCCAGCTCAACGGTTCGATCAACATCTACTCGGCCAAGGGCCAGGGCTCGAAGATCGTCATCAAGGTACCGCTGACCTTGGCGATCATGCCCACCTTGATGGTGATGCTGGGCAACCAGGCGTTTGCCTTCCCGCTGGTCAACGTCAACGAGATCTTCCACCTCGACCTGTCGCGCACCAACGTGGTCGACGGCCAGGAAGTGGTGATCGTGCGCGACAAGGCGCTGCCGCTGTTCTACCTCAAGCGCTGGCTGGTACAGGGCCAGGTGCATGAAGAGCAGCACGAGGGCCACGTGGTGATCCTGTCGGTCGGCACGCAGCGCATCGGCTTTGTCGTCGATCAACTGGTTGGCCAGGAAGAAGTGGTAATCAAGCCGCTGGGCAAGATGTTGCAGGGCACCCCGGGCATGTCCGGGGCCACCATCACCGGTGACGGTCGCATCGCGTTGATTCTCGACGTCCCGAGCATGCTCAAGCGTTACGCCGCGCGGCGTATTTGATTTCGGTGGCGCACCCTGGCGGGTGGCGCCGCCTAATGGAGTGTTTATGGCAGTCAAGGTCCTGGTGGTGGATGATTCCGGTTTCTTCCGCCGCCGCGTCTCGGAAATCCTCTCGGCGGATCCGACGATCCAGGTAGTGGGTACCGCGACCAACGGCAAGGAAGCAATCGACCAGGCGCTGGCGCTCAAGCCCGATGTCATCACCATGGACTACGAAATGCCCATGATGGACGGCATCACCGCAGTGCGGCACATCATGCAGCGCTGCCCGACGCCGGTGTTGATGTTCTCCTCGCTGACCCACGAAGGGGCGCGCGTCACCCTCGACGCGCTGGATGCTGGCGCGGTGGATTACCTGCCGAAAAACTTCGAGGACATTTCGCGCAACCCCGAGAAGGTCAAGCAGATGCTGTGCGAGAAGGTGCATACCATTTCGCGCAGCAACCGTCGCCTTGGCAGCTATGCCAAGCCGGCACCGGTCGCCGCGCCTGCGCCGGCCAGCAGCCCTGCGCCCGCCAGCAGTTTCGCCAACCCGGCGCCGGCCCGCCCTGCGGCGCCTGCCCGTGCAGCGACCCCGGCGGCGCACGCGCCAGCCCCCAAGCGCAAACCCTACAAGCTGGTGGCCATCGGCACCTCGACGGGCGGCCCGGTGGCCCTGCAGCGGGTATTGACCCAGCTGCCGGCCAACTTCCCGGCGCCGATCGTGTTGATCCAGCACATGCCGGCGGCGTTTACCAAGGCCTTTGCCGAACGCCTGGACAAGCTGTGCCGCATCAGCGTGAAGGAAGCCGAGGACGGCGACGTGCTGCGCCCAGGGCTGGCCCTGCTGGCCCCCGGTGGCAAGCAGATGATGATCGACGGCCGTGGCACGGTGAAGATCCTGCCCGGTGACGAGCGCCTGAACTACAAGCCTTGCGTGGACATCACCTTCGGTTCGGCCGCGAAATCATACGGCGACAAGGTGCTGTCGGTGGTGCTCACCGGCATGGGCGCCGATGGTCGCGAAGGTGCGCGCCTGCTCAAGCAGGGTGGCAGTACCGTGTGGGCGCAGGATGAAGCCAGCTGCGTGATCTATGGCATGCCCATGGCCATCGTCAAGGCCAACCTGGCCGATGCGGTATACAGCCTGGACGAAATCGGCAAGCACCTGGTGGAGGCCTGCGTCTGATGGACGTGCTCAGCCTGATCGGCCTGATTCTCGCTTTTGTCGCCATCGTCGGTGGCAACTTCCTGGAGGGGGGGCATGCCGGTGCCCTGGTCAACGGCCCTGCAGCGCTGATCGTGTTGGGCGGCACCCTGGCGGCAGCCTTGTTGCAGTCGCCGCTGTCCTCCTTCAAGCGCGCCTTGCAGATTTTGCGCTGGATCCTGTTCCCGCCGCGGGTCGACCTGGCGGGTGGCATAGACCGCGTGGTGAACTGGAGCCTGACCGCACGCAAGGAAGGCCTGCTGGGCCTGGAAGGCGTGGCCGATGCCGAGCCCGACCCGTATGCGCGCAAGGGCCTGCAGCTGCTGGTGGACGGCGCCGAGCCAGAAGCCATCCGCAGTATCCTTGAAGTCGATTTTCTGACCCAGGAAAGCCGTGACATCCAGGCTGCCAAGGTGTTCGAGAGCATGGGCGGCTACGCCCCGACCATCGGCATCATCGGTGCGGTGATGGGCTTGATCCACGTGATGGGCAACCTGGCCGACCCGTCACAGCTGGGCAATGGCATTGCCGTGGCCTTTGTCGCCACCATCTACGGCGTGGCCAGCGCCAACCTGATCCTGCTGCCGATCGCCAACAAGCTCAAGGCCAACGTCATGCGCCAGTCGCGCTATCGCGAGATGCTGCTCGAAGGCTTGTTGTCGATTGCCGAGGGTGAAAACCCGCGCTCGATCGAGTTGAAGCTGCAAGGCTTCATGGAGTAACCCATGCGTCGCCGTCGTCATACCGAGGAACACGAAAACCACGAACGCTGGCTGGTGTCGTACGCCGACTTCATCACCTTGCTGTTCGCCTTTTTTGTGGTGATGTACTCGATTTCCTCGATCAACGAGGGCAAGTACAAGGTCATTTCCCAGGCCTTGCTCGGGGTGTTCAACGACCCTGAGCGCAGCATGAAACCGATCCCCATCGGCGATGAGCAGCCGTTGAGCGTGCGCCCGGCAGAGCCGCTGGTAAAAGACAGCGAGCAGACCGAGGCGGGCCTGGCGGCGACCAATGTGGACCCGTTGAAAACCATCAGCGATGACGTGCGCGATGCCTTTGGCGACCTGATCAACAGCAACCAGATGACCGTGCGCGGCAACGAGTTGTGGATCGAGATCGAGCTGAATTCATCGCTGCTGTTCGGCAGTGGCGATGCCATGCCCAGCGACAAGGCGTTTGCCATCATCGAGAAGGTGGCCAATATCATCAAACCGTTCGCCAACCCGGTGCATGTCGAAGGCTTCACCGACAACCTGCCAATCCGCACAGCGCAGTACCCGACCAACTGGGAGCTGTCGTCGGCACGGGCGGCCAGCATCGTACGCCTGCTGGCCATGGAAGGGGTCAACCCGGCGCGCATGGCCTCGGTGGGTTATGGCGAGTACCAGCCGGTGGCCGGCAATGACACGGCCGAAGGCCGCGCGCGTAACCGCCGGGTGGTGTTGGTGATTTCCCGTAACCTGGAAGTGCGCCGCAGCCTGACCGGCTCGGGCAGTGCCCATGCCACGCCCGATGCCGCATTGCGCCGGGCTGGCACACAAAGTGCACCTGCAACGCCAGCAACGGTGGCGGGGCAGTGATCCGTCAATTCCCCGTCGCTGCATTGTATTGAAAGTGACTCCGTCCCCTGTGGGAGCGGGCATGCCCGCGAAGTAGGCGACGCGGTGGATGGCACCGGCTGCGCCGGTGTTCGCGGCGGTTCGACGCTTCGATGAGCCCGCTCCCACAGGGATCGTGCCGGCTCTTGGATAGTAGTTTCTACAGTGTCCCTGCCAAATCAATAGATAGAGTTTGCTTGATGAGAGTCTGGGCAGTAGCCAATCAAAAAGGTGGCGTCGGCAAGACCACCACAACCATCGCCCTGGCGGGCCTGCTGGCTGAGGCAGGCAAGCGCGTGGTCGTCGTCGACCTCGATCCGCACGGTTCGATGACCAGCTATTTCGGGCACAACCCCGATGCCTTGGAGCACAGCTGCTACGACCTGTTCCTGCACAAGGGCGTAGTGCCCGACGGCCTGCCCGGGCAGTTGCTGCTATCGACCAGCGACGAACGCATTTCGCTGTTGCCGTCGAGCACCGCACTGGCGGTGCTGGAGCGCCAGTCGCCGGGGCAGAATGGCCTGGGCCTGGTGATCGCCAAGAGTCTGGCGCAGCTGTGGCAGGATTTCGACTATGCCGTGATCGACAGCCCACCCTTGCTGGGCGTGCTGATGGTCAATGCCCTGGCCGCCAGCCAGCAGCTGGTGATCCCGGTGCAGACCGAGTTTTTGGCGGTAAAGGGCCTGGAACGCATGGTGGGCACCCTTGCCATGATCAACCGCTCGCGCAAGCAGGCGCTGCCGTACCAGATCGTGCCAACGCTGTTCGACCGCCGTACCCAGGCATCCCTGGGCACACTCAAGCTGCTGCGTGATACCTACGGCCAACAGGTGTGGCAGGGCTATATTCCGGTGGATACGCGCCTGCGCGATGCCAGCCGCAAGGGTGTCACGCCTTCGCAGTTCGACAGCAAGAGCCGCGGGTTGATTGCTTACCGGGCGCTGCTCAAGCACCTGCTGACCTACAAGACTGCAGGGCAGGTGGCCTGATGACCCAGACCCGACACACCAGCACCCGGCCACAGATGGCCCTGCAGTCGTACCTTGATGGCCTGCTGCAGGAGGCCACCGAAGCCGAAGACCTGTTGGAACCGCCAGCCGCGCCGGACGAGTTCGCCGAGGCGGTGCGCGAGGAACAGGCACGCGATGCCCGTCAGCGGGCCCGACCGGTGCCCGCCGAAGCCCCTGCCAGCCTTGCCCCACGGCCGTTCGCCGAACCCAGGCTGGCGGTGTTGCCCAGCGTGATGCCGGTAGAAGCGCCGGTGGTGACGGTGGTCGAGCAGGAGGTGATCGCCGAGGCCGCCATCCCGGTGCTGGTCGAAGAACAAACCGTGGAACCGGCACTGCCGCTGGTCGATGTGCACCTGCCGGCGCCCAACCTGCCGGTGCCGCCGGCCACCGTCGACGGCCGCCCCGTGTGGGCGGCCGAGCCGTTCGAATGCCTGTTGTTCGACGTCGCCGGCCTCACCCTGGCGGTGCCGTTGGTGTGCCTGGGGTCGATCTACAACCTGGCCGGTCAGGAGCTGACGCCGCTGTTCGGCCAGCCTGACTGGTTCCTCGGCATCCTGACCTGCCAGGCCGGCAACCTGAAGGTGCTGGACACCGCCCGTTGGGTAATGCCCGACCGTTACCGCGACGACTTTCGTCAAGGCCTGAATTACGTGATTTCCGTGCAGGGCTACGAATGGGGGTTGGCCGTGCACCAGGTCAGCCGCTCGCTGCGCCTGGACCCGTCCGAGATCAAGTGGCGTAGCCAGCGTGGCCAGCGGCCTTGGCTGGCCGGCACGGTGATTGAACATATGTGTGCACTGCTCGACGTCGCGGCACTGGCCGAGCTGATCGCCAGCGGCGCGGTCAAGCAGATGCACGCCAAACAGAAATGACACCGAATACACCGCCAATGGCGGATTTTGAGGGTAGGGGAATGAAAAAGTCGTCTGCACAAGGTTCCGAAGATCCGATCCTGCAGTGGGTTACCTTCCGTCTGGACAACGAGTCCTACGGCATCAACGTGATGCAGGTACAAGAAGTGCTGCGCTACACCGAGATCGCCCCGGTGCCGGGTGCGCCAAGCTACGTGCTGGGCATTATCAACCTGCGCGGCAACGTGGTGACGGTGATCGACACCCGTCAGCGTTTTGGCCTGATGCCGACCGAAGTCACCGACAACACCCGTATCGTCATCATCGAAGCCGACAAGCAAGTGGTCGGCATCCTGGTCGATAGCGTGGCCGAGGTGGTGTACCTGCGTCAGTCCGAAATCGAAACCGCGCCGAACGTGGGTAACGAAGAGTCGGCCAAGTTCATCCAGGGCGTGTGCAACAAGAATGGCGAACTACTGATCCTGGTCGAGCTGGACAAGATGATGACCGAGGAAGAGTGGTCCGAGCTGGAGAATATCTGAGTTGATCCTACAGGTTGCTGTCATCTTCCTGGCGCTGGTCTGGGCGCTGAGCCTGTGGTTTTTCCTCAACTACAGCAAGCGCCAGCGCGAGCTGGCTGCGCAGCAGGCCGAGGGCGATGCGCTGCGTGACCAGCGCATCAAGGACCTGGCCAAGCGCCTGGACGACTACCAGAACGGTACCGTGCACATGGGTGAGGCGCTGCACGAACTGAGCCTGGTGGTTGCCCCGTTGCCTGACAAGATCCAGCAGCTGGAGCAGCGCGACCCCAACAACGTCACCTTTTCACAGGCGGCCAAGCTGGTCGGCATGGGCGCCAGCGTGGCCGAGCTGACCGAAAGCTGTGGCCTGACCCAGGCCGAGGCGGAGCTGATGAGCAAGCTGCACCGCAGCGGGTAATCTGGCTTACCGCCTCAGGGCCTGGCCCACGAGCCGTATGCACCCACGCGGGCAACCCGGTTCAACGGCAGTAATTGCCGTTGCGCTGCCTGCACCGCCGGCAGGTCGACGACCGGATAGGCGTTGATCCGCCGGATGGCATACAGGTTGGTCACCTGGCGCATGACCCTTAGCAAGGGCAGACGCTGATCAATTACATCGCTGAGCAGTTGCGGCCCGGTGAGGCGGCTGAGCGTGGTGGCGTAGCGGTAGAAGCCTGCCCGATCGGTTTCGGCCAAGGGCTTGCTGTCATAGAAGCTGGGTTCGTCAAGGTAGCGGGCGTGCATTTCTTCAAGGATGGCGCGCAGGGTGGGATTGCCTGGGTGACTGCCGATCATGCTGTTGTTGTACAGGCAGCGCATGCCCATGGTTTCGTTGGCCATGGGTGGGTACAGCAGCAGGCCGTCATGGCTGGTGCTCAGCTCAACGTCGACCAATGCCTCACCGGGCTCGGCCTGCGCTGTTCCTTCAGGAGTGGCGGGGCGCTCGCCAGCGGCCAGCAGGCTATCGTCGACGTCCAGGTACAGGCCACCTTCGGCTTCCAGCAACGCGTAGCGCAAAATGTCCGACGCCGATGCGTAGTTGCTGGCCACCCCGCCATTGCCATCGATCGCGGCTGCGTACTGCAGGTAGTTGTCGCTGGCCCTGAAACGGGCATAGAACGGCTGGTCCTCCAGCGGCAGCACGCGAACGTCGGGGACACGGTCGGCCAGCAGGCGCAGGTTTTCCTGGTAGGCGGTTGGCGTACGGGTGGAGAGGTATAGGCGCAGCGTGTAGCCGCTGCCGCGGACGAGTTCGGCGTTGCGCGCGAGGTTGGCCAGCAGGGTATCTTCGATCACCCGGTTGCCAACCCAGATGTTGAGGATCTGCCTGGGGATGGGGCGCAACGTGTCGGCCGCAGGCAAGGGCAACTGCACGGGCAACTGCAGGTCGATACCCAGCGCCCGCAGGGTGTTCGCGCGCATCTCGTTGCTGACCGTGCGACGGCCCACGGTGACCGGCACCAGATCGCGCGAGCCGGGGGCCGCCTGGAAATACGTAGGGTCGACCTCATTGAGGTCGCTTTCGAGTATGAACGCATCCGCTGCCACGTCGTACACCACATCCACGAAATAGTCGTCGATCGACGCGCTCAATGTGTCGGGCATGCCGTTGTACCGGGGCGTTCTGAGGACCGCACCGGCGACCAGCGGATCGGCGCCGGGCAAGGGTGCAACAGTTCCTGGCAGGTGAAAATAATCCTCCACCTCTGCGGCGGCTGCCAGTGGCAGCTTTGGCGGGTACAGTGGGCTCAAGGGGTAACCGAGTTGCTCGTTGATGCGGCTGGGCACGACGAAACCGTCGTACTTGAAGCTAAACAGCGCGGGCGCCCGGGTTACCCCGGCGTGAATCAGCGGTACGGCGTTGAGCAGCCCGAACACCGCGTTGCTGACGCCCTCGGCCTTGGCCTGGGCATGCTTTGCGTTGATGGCCTGATCCAGGCCCAGCCCGAACTGTGCGGCGCCAGCGGCGGCAAACAACGGCGTCAACTCGGGCACCACCAGCGCCAACGGGGCCAGCAGGTTGATCGAGGCATCGAGGTAGCCACGCCACTTCGCCTTGGTCACGTCGCTGTTGCTGGTGACGATGAAGTCGGCATCGCGGTAGCTGCGCTGTTTGTGGCGCCTGGCCAGGGCCAGGAACAGGTCTTCGCTGAGCGGCGGGCTGTAGGTGGTGGGCTTGTAATTGATGTAGTCGCGGGGCGACCAGATGCCTTCAGTGGTGAAGCTGGCGCGGTTGCTGTCCAGATGGTAGGGCTGCGGATAGCAGCCCAGGCCGCTCAGGGCCGTGTGCAGGCCGCTGTAGCTCAACCCGTCCTCGCGGTCAGCGAGGGCGAAGTGCGCTTGCACGGCTTCGCGCTTGCGCGGGTCCTGGCACTGCTTGGCGAGCCAGTCCTGCATCTGTGCTTCATCGCTGAACTCATGCAAGGGCGAGGCATTGCCGGGGATGTACAGCAGGGTCAGCGCGGTGACGGTGTCATGCAGGCACAGCAGGTCTGTGCTGACGTAACCATAGACATTGAGCAGGCTGGCGCGAATTCGCGGCTTGCTGCCGGGTTTGCCGTTGCCACGCATCACCGGGCCTGGCCGCTCCAGCCCGGCAGCTTGCCAGGCCAGCCTGCGCCCGGCATCGCTGAGGCTGCCTTCGCTGACCTGTTTGTTGCAGGCGGTGATGAAGCTGATCTTCGCCGCCTTGCGGTAGGTGTCCAGGCCTTCGGCCCAGTAACGGTCAAGTGTGGCTTTGTAGTGGTTGTGGAAATCCAGCTGCCAGATGAACGCCTGGAAGTCTTCGGCTGGCAGTTGCACGTGGGTCCGGGCGCTATAGTCGGCGTTTTCGGTCTGTCGGAACAGGCCGTTGTACACCGAGTACTCGGCGCCGTAGTGAATCAGGCCCTTGCCATGCAGGGCGCCGACGATGGTCAACGGGCCCTCGGGAAAATGGCCGCCCCAGGGCGCACCCAGCGCTGCGCCGATCAGGTTGTTGCTGGATTCACCCTGCCAATTGGCCAGCACGGCCTGGGTCAGGGTCATCTTTTCTGTGACTACACCCACCCAGCCGCGGTCCGGGGCGAACTGGTAATGCAGGGTGACTGCGTCGGTGGCGTCCGGGTCCAGCGTCAGGCCGCGCGCGTCGGCCCAGCGGCGGATGGCGTCTGCGGCAGCCCGGTCCGGGCGCGGGAACGCCGCCAGGCTATCGCGCACGTACTGCACGCCTTTGTCATTGAGGTAGCGGGTATTCATGCGGTATGCACCTTTGTCGGTAGAAGGCCGACAAAGGTGGTGCCAGGGCAGCCACGCAAGGGGCTAACTATGTATCGGGCTGCGGATCAGGGAATGCCCAACTATGTTGCTGCCCCATATGGGCGATGCGGTCCAGGGGGACCTGTTCGCGCAGTACCTCGCTGAACTGGCGCAGGTTCAACGTGGCGTGCAGGTCGTAGACCGGCGAGACCAGCAGGTGGCAGATTTCGCGCAGTTGCCTAAGCAACGGCAGCCGCTCGTCGATCACGTCATTGAGCGCGCCGGGGCCGGAGATCAGGTTCAGGCGCCGCGCATAAGCCTGGAACGGCAACGGCTGCAGCTTTGGGTCTGGGCGGCTGTGGTAGAACTCCGGGGCCAGGTGGTAGCGGCGCAAAATCTCGTCGGATACCGCGTCCAGGGTCGGGTTGTTCGGGTGACTGGCGATCATGCTGCTGTTGAATTTGATATACATGCCCAGCTGGTCGTTCGATACCGGCGGCGCCAACAGCAGGCCGTCCGGGGTAACCTGGAGCGTGCAATTGGCCAAAGGCGGGCGCGCTTCGGCAGCGCTGGCGGATAGCAGCCGGTCGTCCGCGTCCAGGTACAGCCCGCCATAATACCGGAGCAGGCGATAACGCAGGATATCGCACGCCGAAGCGAAGTTGCGCCCAACGCCATTCTTGCCTTGGAGCGCGTCGAGGTACTGCGGGTAGTAAACCGAGCGGCTGAATTCCTGAAAAAAGCCCTGGTGCTCCAGTGTCAGCACCTGCGCACCCTCGGCACGCGCGCCGAGCGTGCGAAGGTTGAACTCATAGCTGGCAGGGTGCTGGCGCGACAGGAAAATCTGCAGGCGATACCCGCTGGCGCGGGCGACCTGGGCATTATGCACCAGTGTTTCGAGGAACTGGCCCTGCAGCGGTTGGTCGCCCACCCACACACTGCTGATGAGCTTTGCAAGGGGCATGGTCTGCTGCTGGGTGTACAGCGAGTAGTCGACCGGCAGGTCCAGGTCGATGCCCAGCGCATGCAGGGTGGCCATGCGCTGCTGGTCGGTGGCAACGCGTCGCTCGGTCGACAGGCTCAGTGCCGTGTCGCCTTCGTTGGCCACTCGCCAGCGGGGGGGCGCAACCCACTGGTTATCGCGCGAGCGGATGAAACTGTCACTGGAAAACTCATATTCGACCCATTCGCTGACCAGGCCATCGCGGGTCTGCAACCAGGCCATGAAGCGGTGCCTCAGGTTTTCGTCGACCCGCGTCACCAATGCGCCTGTGGTGTTGGAGACGACCGCCTGTTCGCGAAAGGCCATTTCCACCGAATCCAGGGCCGGTGCCTCCGGTGCCGCGCCGATCGGTGCGCCGAGCATTTCGCTCAGCCGTGCGGGGCTGAAAAAACCTGGCCGGGTATAGCGAAACACGGCTGCGGGCCTGCCGATGGCGTTGGCCGCCGTGGGCAGTGCATTGAACAGGCCAAATGCCTGGTTTGCCGCCCCGTCGGCCTTTGTACCCAGGCTCTTGCCGTTGATCGCCTGGTCCAGGCCCAGGCTGAACTGGGCCAGGCCATCGCCGATCAGTAGCGGGGTCAGTTCGGGTAGCACGATGACCAGCGGCGCCAGTATTGCGCTGGCCAGTTGCAGGTAGCTGCTCCAGCGGGCTTTGTTGATGTCGTGGTTGCTGGTGATCTGGGCGTCGGCGTCGGCGTAGGTACGGTCCTGGCGGCGCAAGGCCAGGTACTTGAACAGGTCGGTGGTGATCGGCGGGCTGTAGGTCTCAGGGCGGTAGCCGATGATCTGCGTCGGGTTCCAGAAGCCGCTGGTGGCAAAACCGGGGTGCCGCGCGCTGAAGCGGTGCGGCCTGGGGTACAGGCCAAGCCCGCTCAAGGCGGTGCGCAGCCCGCTGAAGTCGAGGCCGTCGGGCCAATCGGCACGGGCGAAATGGTCCAGTAGTGCCTCGCGTTTATGTGCCTCCTGGCATTGTGCCGCGAACCAGTGTTGCAAGGCCGACTCGTCTGCGAAACCGTGAAAGGGTGAGGCATTGCCGGGTATGTACAGCAACACCTGGGGCCCGCTCCCAGGCCTGATCTGCAGGATATCGGTGGCGCTGTAGCCGTAGACGTTGAGCATCGACAGCCGCAAATCGCCACGCGGCAGCAGGCCGGCAGCCCGCCAGGCCAGTTGGCGCTGCGTGTCGCTCAGGCTGCCTTCCAGCATCTGCTGGTTGCAGGCGGCAATGAAGGCAATGCGCAGCGCCTTCTGATAATCAGTCAGGTGATGGTCCCAGTAAGCGTCGAGGCTTTGTTTGAAATTGTTCAGAAAGCTCAGGCTCCAGAGGTAGGCCTGGAAGGATTCGGCACGTATCGGCAGGCGCGTGTCGGGGGCATAGCGAGGTGGCTGCGTGCGTCGATACAGGCCGTTGAACACCAGGTAGGGCGATGCATTGCTGAGCTCGCTTGGTGGCTCCAGGCGCTTGACCAGGGTCAACGGCCCGCGTGGTGGCAAGCCTGCCCAGTTGCCGTAGTGGAAGCCGCTGTAGCCTGCGGCAGGTTCGCCCTGCCAGTTGCCTAGCAGGGCCTCGACCAGGTTCATCTGCTGGCTGATGACCGCATTTTCCCGAAGCCGGGTACGGCCCTCTCCCAGTGGTTCGAGCTGATAGTGGAAGGTGAGCACGTCGATCTCCAGCGGCGACTGCGCGATGCATTGCGGCTCGAGCCACTTGCGTAGCGTCTGCTCGGCCAAATGGTCGGGGCGGGGGAAGTCCTGCAGGGCCTGGCGAACCAGGCCGAGATTATCTTGCGGGATGTGGCGCATGCGGTGACCCCTTGTGAAGATGGAGGGGCCACAGGGTGCGATAACGGTACTGCCAAAGGTGTTAGATAGTGCTACCGCCTATTGGCCATAACTGCTGGGGCCGATGGCCTGGCACTGCAGGACGCCGACCTCAGGGTTTGCCCCAGGAGTGGTAGTTGCCGATTGTCACCACGCTACTCAGTGCCTGGTCGCTGTTGCGCGCCTGGGAAATGGGCAAGGCCAGGTTTTCCGTGAGGGCGCGATAAGTGGTCTGCGGAATCGACTCCAGCTTGCTTAGTTGCCGCAGGAACTGCAGCCTGGGTAGATGCCGAGCAACTATATCGTTTAGCAAGCCTGGCCCGGTCATCCTGCTCATTTCCCTGGCGTAGGCTGCGTAACCGTGGGTGCCTGACAGCGGCCTGATGTCGTAGAACGACAGATTGCTGCGGTAGCGTGCGTCCATCTCTGCAGAAATCGCGAGCAGGGTGGGGTTGTTGGCATGGCTGCCGATCATGTTGCTGTTGTAGTCACAGTGCATGCCCAGCAGCTCGTTGTTCACCGGGCTGCCGAGGACCAGGCCTTCAGGCGTGGTTTTCAAGGTTACCGAGGTGATCATTGTGAAGTTGTCGGGGTTGTCTTCGAAGCTGCGCAGTGTGTCGTCGACGTCCATGTAGATTCCGCCCTCCGAATGGAGTAACGGGTAGCGCAGTATGTCGGAGGCAGACGCGAAGTTTGCCCCGTTGCTGTCCAGTGCGTGGCGGTACTGATGGTAGAAGTCAGTTTGCTCGAAGGCTGCGTAGAAGGGCTGCTTTTCCAGGGTTTTGATCTGAACGTTGGATGCAGCGATCAGCTTTGCGCGGTTCTTCATGAACGCTTTAGGGTTGGACTTCGACAGGTAGAACTCATAGGTAAAGCCCGTACCCTCAAGGCGTTTGGCATTGCTCGCGATGTTCTCCACCAGCTCATCGGGGATGCTTTTATTGCCGACCCAGATGCTGAGGATTTTCTTCGGCAGTGGGGTTACTTCCGAGCTGTTGACCACAGGCACACTCAGCGGCAGTTGCAGGTCTACGTCCAGCTTGCGCAGCGTGTACATGCGCATTGCATTGCTGGCGCCACGCACGGCCGGGTTGACCTCATACAGGTCGCGGGTACCTGCGGTTACCTGGTAGTAGTTTGGCAGTACTTCGTTGGCATCCTCTTGGAGGATGAAGGCATCGTTTTCGGCGTCATACAGTACTTGGACTTCGTTGCCGTCCCTGAGCGCCAGCAGCGGATTGGTACCGGTTGCGCGATTCAGCGGGCCCCTGGCAATGCGGGTGGCTTCCACAGGTGGCTCGGCTGGCACGAAAAAGTCCGCCACTATCTCTTCAGGAAGCCGGGGAGGGCTGTTGGGGCTCAGCGGGTAGCCCCACTGATCGTTCAGGCGCGTGGGCAGGACGAAGCGCGAACTTTCGCCTGGGAACAGCATTCGCGGGCCGGCTGCAGTGAGCAAGGCCAGTGGGGCGGCATTAAGCAGGCCGAAGGCGATGTTGCTCACGCCAGCGTCCTTGTCAGTAAGGGTCTTGCCATTGATCGCCTGATCGAGCCCCAGGCCAAACTGCGCGACACCGCCGGCTGCCAGCAGCGGGATCAACTCGGGAACCACCAGCGCCAGCGGTGCCAGCAGGTTGATCGACGCCACCAGGTAGCCGCGCCAGCGAGCCTTGGTCACCTGCGCATCGCGGGTGATGATGAAGTCGGCATCGGCATAGCTGCGTTCGCGTTGACGTTGTGTGAGGGCTGCGAACAGATCACCTTCGAGTAACGGGCTGTGCTGCTCGGCCTTGTAGTTGATGTACTCGCTGGGGTGCCAGGGGCTGTCGACGGTGAAGCCTGCGCGGTTGGGCGATCGATGGTGAATACCCGGGTAGGCGCCAAGGCCTTCCAGCGCAGTATCCAGCCCACTGAAATCCAGGCCATCGGGGGTGTCCACCAGTTTGAAATACTGGCGCAGGCGCAGGCGTTTCTCGTGGTTGCGGCACTGTTCGGCGAACCAGTCTTGCATGGCAGCCATGCCGTCGAACTCATGCAAGGGCGATGCATTGCCTGGCAGGTACAGCAGTACTTCTGGCTGTGCCTCATCAGTGATGCAGATCAGGTCGGTGGCAGCGTAGCCGTAAACGTTCAATGGCTTTGCCTGCAAGCCGGGGGCTTTTGCCATCAGCCCCGCCACTTGCCAGGCCATCAGGCGGCCTGCATCGCTCAATGAGCCCTCCTGGACCTGCTTGTTGCAGGCGGCCAGGAAGCTGATTTGCAGTGACTGCCGATGTGTTTGTGCAGCCTGTTGCCAGTAGGCGTCGAGCATGCCGACGAAGCGGGTGTGAAAGTCCAGATTCCAGATGAACTGCTGCATGGCCTCGACGTTGACCGGCAGGTGTGTGCTGCGGTCGTAGCGGGCCGGGGTAGTGCGCCGGAACAGGCCGTTGAACACCGAAAAACGGGCGCTGTTGTCAAACACCCCAGGTTCGGGCAGGCGCTCGACGATAGCCAACGGGCCATCTGGCAAAGTGCCTGCCCAGTGGCCCGGGAGCAACTGGCCGATCAGGTTATTGGCTGTTTCACCCTGCCAGTCCGCAAGCATCGCTTGGGTAAGTGAAAGACGCTGGACGATGACGGCCTGATTGCCACGGTAGTGCAGGGTGACGACGTCGGTCTGGTCGGGGTCAAGGTCATGGCCCTGCTGCACCAGCCATTGGTGCATCGCACGGCTGGCTTCGCGGTCAGGGCGGGGTATATGGCGCAGGTGGTCGCGAACGTATTGCACGCCGGCGGTGTTGATGCGGCTTGTGGACATGGTATTCACCTTGCTCATTGACGGGAACGGCAAGGCTGAACGGCTGACGCCGGCTGCGGTGGTAGATAACTACCGGTGGCTGGCAGGTGGCAGCAGTGCGGTTACCGGCGTGATGTCGTGCGGCGCCTCGGCTTCGTCGCTGAAACCAGCAGGCACCTTGCCCCGCAGTTGCCAGGCGAAGGCAATGATTTCGGCAATGGTGAGGTACAGCGCCTCGGGAATCTGCTCACCCAACTCCAGGCGTGCCAACAGGCGCACCAACTCGGCGTTTTCGTAGATCGGTACCTCATGCTCACGGGCCAGGGCCAGGATGGCCTCGGCCAGCGCATCGTCACCCTTGGCGCTGAGGGTAGGGGCCTGCTGGCCGTCGTAGGTCAGGGCAATGGCTTGGCGTGGTGGTGTGTGTGTCATGCGTTTTCGTCTACCCAGCGTTGCTCTACCCGTGTGCGCGGGCCTTGAGGGGGGATGCCCGGGTGGCATTCCAGGTCGCCAACGTCCAGGCCGCGTTCCAGCAGGCGCTGGCGCAAGGCGCCGAGCTGGCTGTCGATCAGCCTTGCGATTTGTTCACGCTCTGCCCACAGGTGCCCGCTCAGGCGGCCTTGGCTGAACTGCGCCTGTACTTGCAGCGGGCCGAGGGGCGAAAGGTCGAAGGCCAGTTCGATGCGCCACAGGGCCAGCAGTGGGTCCTGTGCTTCGTGTTGGCGGTCGGCCTGCTGTTGCGGGGTTTCTTCGCGCTGGATTTTGATCTGCAGCGGGATGAACTCTTGGCCATGGCGGATCGGCACTTCGGTTTGCCAGGTGGTCTGCAGGTTGCCGTTTTCCAGCGTGCCGGTTTGTTGCAGGCTGCTCATGGCATGGCTTTGCAGGCGCGAGATGGCCGCAGCGGCCAGGCGCAGCAGTTGTTGTAGGTCGCCTTCGTCTTCCAGGGCCTTGAGCAGGCGCGACGGCAGGGGGAACGCCCCTGGCTGCGGCTTGGGGCTGACCCGTTCGAGCATGCCCAGCGCGCTGCGGGCCAGCGCCGGCATTGTCACGGCCAGGCTGGCGGGTGCCAGGTTGGGCGTGCCGGGTGTGCTGGCCGGGGCCTGAGTAATCAGGCGCAGCAGGTGTGCCTTCAGGTCCGTGGCCACGCTGGCAGGAAAGCCGCCCAGCAGTTTCGCTTCAAGGAAGGCGCCGCTGTTGTTCAGGGCTTGGGCCACGCCCTTGGCGTCGCCCAGTTGGCGGGCGTCCGGCAGGCCGGCCAAGAGGCGTTCGGCACTGGCGCGCAGTTCGCCATCGACGCCCGGGTCGCGGGTGAGCTGTTGCAGGGCGTTGAGCAGGCCGGGCAGCGAAGCCTGGCGGTTTTGCTGGGTCAGCAGTTGCTGGGCAATGCTCAGTTGGTCCTGCCTGCCGCTAAGCGGCACGAAGCGCAGCGATTGGTCACCCTGCACCAATGCGCTGAGCAGGCTGCCAATGGCCAGTGGGCGCGGGCTGTCGATGCTCATGGTGGCACCGGCCTGAGCACTGTTCAGCAGGCTGACCAGCGCCCGGTAGCTTGCCGGTTGGCCGGGCGCCTGGGGCAATGCCTGGTTGGTCAGGACTTTGCCTTGCAGCAGCGTGCCGACGGGCACTTTGCTGGTGTCCAGGCGAGTGAGGGTGGTGATCTGGCTGGCGTTGGCCTGCTGCAGCATGATTGCCAGGCGGTTGCTTTCGGTCTGGCTGACAGTGACCTGGCTGCCTTGGGGCAGGGGCTGGCTGGCGCTGGCTTGCAGTTGGGTCTGCACGCCGTTGGCTTGCATCAACCGCAGTACCAGCTGAAATTCCTGGCCCGTCTGGCGCAGCGACACAACCTCGACCTGCGCGGTCTCGCCGGGTGCCAGCAGGCCGGGCTGCGCCTGGATCAGGCGCAGCAGTTCGCCGGTCATGCCCGCCTTCATGGCTTGGCTGTTGATCGCGGTTTGTGCGCCGAGACTATTGATTTCAGTCATGATTGTATACAACCTGTCGAACCCGGCCTCTTGGCAGCGCGGCGGCGCATGTAATAATGCCGAGCGCCCGTGGTTGCCAGTATAACGGCAGCGCGCGGGGCGACTTGAGACACAAGGGTTCTGGAGCGGCGTCGCCTGCTTCGCGGGCTTGCCCGCTCCCACAGGTTCAGCGCAGCTTTCAGATACTGCACGAGACCTTGTGGGAGCGGGCAAGCCCGCGAAGCAGGCGACGCCGGCCCGAAGCCCTACAAAGATAAGGCGAAACCGTGACCCTTCACCTCCAAGCTGCAGGCCTGGCCTGCGAGCGCGACTGGCGCCTGCTGTTCGAGCAGCTCGATTTCGAGCTGGGCGCCGGCGACATGCTGCAGATCAGCGGCCCCAACGGCAGCGGCAAGACCAGTTTGCTGCGCCTGCTGGCCGGGTTGATGCAACCCACCGCCGGGCAGATCCTGCTGGGCGGCAAGCCGCTGGCCGAGCAGCGCCATGCCCTGGCCAGCATCCTGCTGTGGATCGGTCACGCCGCGGGCATCAAGGACCTGCTCACCGCCGAGGAGAACCTCACCTGGCTGTGCGCCTTGCACCAGCCAGCCAGCCGCGAGGCGATCTGGGCGGCGCTGGAGGCGGTCGGTTTGCGTGGTTTCGAGGACGTCCCCTGCCATACCCTGTCGGCCGGCCAGCAGCGCCGCGTGGCCCTGGCCCGGTTGTACCTGGCGTGCCCGCCGCTATGGATCCTCGATGAGCCCTTCACCGCCCTCGACAAACAAGGCGTGGCTCAGCTCGAAGCGCACCTGGCGGCCCACTGCGAGCAGGGCGGCACAGTGGTGCTGACCACCCACCACACGCTGGAACGCAAGCCCTCCGGTTACCGTGAACTGAACCTGGGGCAATGGGCGGCATGAGCGTATTCATCTTATTGTTGCGTCGCGAAGCACGCCTGCTGTTCCGCCGCCCTGCCGAGCTGGCCAACCCGTTGGTTTTCTTCGCCATCGTCGTTGCGCTGTTTCCCTTGGCGGTCGGCCCAGAAAGCCAATTGTTGCAAACCTTGTCGCCGGGCCTGGTCTGGGTTGCGGCACTGCTAGCGGTGCTGCTGTCGCTGGACGGCTTGTTCCGCAGCGATTTCGAGGATGGCTCGCTGGAACAATGGGTGCTGTCGCCGCACCCGCTGGCGCTGCTGGTGCTGGCCAAGGTGCTGGCGCACTGGATCTTTTCCGGGCTGGCACTGGTATTGTTGGCGCCGCTGCTGGCGCTGATGCTGGGGCTACCAAGCCATTGCCTGCCGGTACTGCTCGGTTCCCTGCTGCTGGGCACACCGGTATTGAGCCTGCTGGGCGCGGTGGGCGCAGCACTGACGGTCGGTCTGAAGCGCGGTGGTTTGTTACTGGCGTTGCTGATTCTGCCGTTGTATATCCCTGTATTGATCCTGGGCAGTGGTGCGTTGCAAGCGGCGTTGCAAAATATGCCCGCAACCGGCCACCTGCTCTGGCTCGCCAGCCTGACGGCCCTGGCCGTGACCCTGGCACCCTTTGCGATAGCTGCCGGCCTGAAGATCAGCGTCGGCGAATAACGAGTCCCGGGCTCTCAAGCCCGGCAAATACCCTGGATGTACCCTGATGAAAATAAGCTGGACGTGGTTCCACAAGCTGGGCTCCCCGAAATGGTTTTATGCCATCAGCGGCCGCATGCTGCCATGGCTGGCCGGCGCTGCCGTGCTCCTGCTGCTGGTCGGTATCACCTGGGGCCTGGCATTCGCCCCCCAGGACTACCAGCAAGGCAACAGCTTCCGCATCATCTACATTCACGTGCCGGCGGCGATGCTGGCGCAGTCCTGCTACGTGCTGCTGGCGGTCGCCGGGGTGGTGGGGCTGGTGTGGAAGATGAAACTGGCCGACGTCGCCCTGCAATGTGCCGCGCCCATCGGCGCCTGGATGACCGCCGTGGCGCTGGTTACCGGCGCCATCTGGGGCAAGCCGACCTGGGGCAGCTGGTGGGTGTGGGATGCCCGCCTTACGTCCATGCTCATCCTGCTGTTCCTGTACTTCGGCATTATTGCGCTCGGCCAGGCGATCAGTAATCGTGACAGTGCGTCCAAGGCCTGTGCGGTGCTGGCGATTGTCGGCGTGGTCAACATCCCGATCATCAAGTACTCGGTGGAGTGGTGGAACACCCTGCACCAGGGCGCCACCTTCACCCTCACCGAAAAGCCTGCGATGCCCGCCGAAATGTGGCTGCCGTTGCTGTGCACGGCGTTGGGTTTCTACTGTTTTTTCGGCGCCGTGCTGTTGCTACGCATGCGCCTTGAAGTGCTCAAGCGCGAGGCGCGCGCCAGTTGGGTCAAGGACGAAGTGTTGAACAGCCTGGGGCGGAGGAGCGCACAATGAGCTTTGCCACCTTCGGTGATTTTCTCGCCATGGGCCACCATGGCCTGTACGTGTGGTCGGCCTATGGCATCTGCCTGGCGGTGCTGGCGCTGAATGTCGCCGCGCCGCTGCTGGCCCGCCGTCGCTACCTGCAAGAAGAGGCGCGCCGTTTGCGCCGGGAGAACAACCAGTGAATCCGCAGCGCAAGAAACGCCTGTTGCTCATCGTCGGCCTGCTGGTCGGCGTCGGGGTTGCCGTCGGCTTTGCCTTGAGCGCATTGCAGCAGAACATCAACCTGTTCTACACGCCCACCCAGATCGCCAACGGCGAAGCGCCGCTGGACACCCGCATCCGTGCTGGCGGCATGGTCGAGAAGGGCTCGGTGCAGCGCTCGTCCGACTCGCTTGATGTGCGCTTTGTGGTCACCGACTTCAACAAGTCGGTGCCGATCACCTATCGCGGCATCCTGCCCGACCTGTTCCGCGAAGGGCAGGGCATCGTCGCCCTGGGCAAGGTCAACGCCGAAGGCGTGGTGGTGGCCGATGAAGTACTGGCCAAGCACGATGAGAAGTACATGCCGCCTGAGGTCACCAAGGCCCTGAAGGAAAGCGGCCAGGCCGCCACCAGCACGGAGGCAAAGCCATGAACGCGGCGTTGGTGATACCCGAACTCGGCCAGCTGGCGATGATCCTGGCCATCTGCTTTGCCACCGTGCAGGCCAGTGTGCCGCTGCTCGGCGCCTGGCGTGGCGACAGCCTGTGGATGAGCCTGGCGCGGCCGGCGGCCTGGGGGCAATTCGCCTTCCTGGCCTTTGCCTTTGCCTGTTTGACCCATGCCTTCATGACCGACAACTTCTCGGTCGCCTACGTAGCCAGCAACTCCAACAGCGCCTTGCCCTGGTACTACAAGTTCAGCGCCGTGTGGGGCGCCCACGAGGGTTCGCTGCTGCTGTGGGCGTTGATCCTGGGCGGCTGGACCTTTGCCGTGTCGGTGTTTTCGCGCCAGTTGCCGCAGGTAATGCTGGCCCGCGTGCTGGCGGTGATGGGCATGATCAGCGTCGGCTTCCTGAGCTTCCTGATCATCACGTCCAACCCGTTCCAGCGCCTGCTGCCGCAAGTGCCCACCGACGGTCGCGATCTCAACCCGCTGCTGCAGGACTTTGGCCTGATCGTTCACCCGCCGATGCTGTACATGGGCTATGTGGGCTTCTCGGTGGCCTTTGCCTTCGCCATTGCCGCCTTGCTCGGCGGCCGCCTGGACGCTGCCTGGGCGCGCTGGTCGCGGCCCTGGACCATCGTCGCCTGGGCCTTCCTGGGGGTCGGTATCACCTTGGGCTCGTGGTGGGCCTACTATGAGCTGGGTTGGGGTGGCTGGTGGTTCTGGGACCCGGTGGAAAACGCCTCGTTCATGCCTTGGCTGGTGGGCACGGCGTTGATTCACTCGCTGGCGGTGACGGAAAAGCGTGGGGTGTTCAAGAGCTGGACTGTGTTGTTGGCAATTGCCGCATTCTCGCTGAGCCTGCTGGGTACCTTCCTGGTGCGTTCCGGCGTGCTGACCTCGGTACACGCATTTGCCGCCGACCCGTCGCGGGGCATTTTCATCCTGTTCTTCCTGTTGTTCGTGGTCGGTGGTTCGCTCACCCTGTTCGCCCTGCGTGCACCGGTGGTCAAGAGCCAGGTCGGCTTCGCCCTGTGGTCGCGCGAGACGCTGCTGCTGGCCAACAACCTGGTGCTGGTGGTGGCCGCGTCGATGATTCTGCTTGGCACGCTTTACCCGCTGGTGCTTGATGCCCTGACCGGTGCCAAGCTGTCGGTAGGTCCGCCGTATTTCGATGCCTTGTTCCTGCCGCTGATTGCGCTGCTGATGGTAGTAATGAGCGTGGGCGTGGTGGTGCGCTGGAAGGACACCCCGGGCAAATGGCTGGTCAGCATGTTGACCCCGGTGCTGATCGGCAGTGCCATTCTTGCCCCGGTTGCCGGTTTTATCGTTGACGACTTCGACTGGCCGACCCTGACTGCCTTCGCCCTGGCTGCCTGGGTGGTACTCGGCGGGCTGCGCGACATCCTCGACAAGACCCGTCACAAAGGCCTGCTGAGGGGCCTGCCTGGCCTGGGACGCAGCTACTGGGGCATGCAACTGGCACACCTGGGCCTGGCGGTGTGTGCGCTGGGCGTGGTGCTGTCGAGCAATAACAGCGCCGAACGCGACCTGCGCATGGCCCCGGGCGAAAGCGTGGAACTGGGGGGTTACCACTTCCTGTTCGAGGGCGCCAAGCACTTCGAAGGGCCGAACTTCATCTCCGACAAGGGTACCGTGGTGGTCAGCCGTGATGGCCGTGAAGTGACTACCCTGCACCCGGAAAAGCGCCTGTACACCGTGCAGCAGTCGATGATGACCGAAGCCGGCATCGATGCCGGCTTTACCCGCGACCTGTACGTTGCCCTTGGCGAGCCGCTGGAAAACGGCGCCTGGGCCGTGCGCGTACACATCAAGCCTTATGTCCGCTGGATCTGGCTGGGCGGTCTGCTGACCGGCCTGGGCGGGTTGCTGGCGGCACTCGACCGGCGCTACCGCGTCAAGGTCAAGACCCGGGTGCGTGATGCCCTGGGCGTGTCTGGAGCAGCTGCATGAAGCGTTGGATCATGGTAGTCCCCCTGGCAGTGTTCCTGCTGGTGGCGGTGTTCCTCTACAAGGGGCTGTTTCTCAAGCCCGACGAGCTGCCGTCGGCAATGATCGGCAAACCGTTCCCGGTGTTTTCCCTGGCTTCGACCCAGGGCGACCGCACCCTGACCCAGGCCGACTTGCAGGGCCGCCCGGCACTGGTCAATGTGTGGGCCACCTGGTGCCCGTCGTGCAAGGTCGAGCACCCGTACCTGAACCAGCTGGCGCAGCAGGGCGTGGTGATCCACGGGGTCAACTACAAGGACGACAACGCCGCCGCGCAGAAATGGCTGGCCGAGTTCCACAACCCTTACCAGCTGGACATCCGTGACGAGCAGGGCAGCCTGGGCTTGGACCTTGGGGTGTACGGCGCGCCGGAAACCTTCCTGATCGACGCCAAGGGCATCATCCGCTACAAGCACGTGGGCGTTGTCGATCCCACCGTCTGGCGTGAGCAGCTGGCGCCGTTGTACCAGGGCCTGGTCGACGAGGCCAAGCCATGAGGCGCTGGGTGGCAGCTGCCGTGCTGGGTATGAGCCTGGCCGGTGTGGCCAAGGCGGCCATCGATACTTACCAGTTCCGCGATGATGCCGAGCGCGAGCGCTACCAGCAGTTGACCAAGGAACTGCGTTGCCCCAAGTGCCAGAACCAGGACATTGCCGACTCCAACGCGCCAATTGCTGCCGACCTGCGCCGCGAGATCTTCCGCATGCTTGGCGAAGGCAAGAGCAACCAGCAGATCGTCGACTTCATGGTGGACCGCTATGGTGACTTTGTGCGCTACAAGCCGGCGCTCAGCGGGCGTACCTGGCTGTTGTGGTTCGGCCCTGGCATCCTGCTGGCAGGTGGTTTCGTGGTGCTGGCGGTGATCGTGCGCCGACGCCGTGGTACGGCTTTGCCGGGCAACAACGAGCTTTCCGTCGAAGAACGCGAGCGACTCGCCAAACTGCTGGAAAAAGAACAGACCCATGACTGAATTCTGGCTTAGCGCGGGCCTGCTGCTGCTCGCCGCCCTCAGCTTTTTGCTGATCCCGATCCTGCGTGGCCGCCGTCGCCAGCAGGAAGAAGACCGCACGGCCCTGAACGTGGCCCTGTACCAGGAACGCGTGGCCGAACTGGCTGCCCAGCAGGCTGCCGGGGTGCTCGATGAGGCACAGCTGGCCAAGGGCCGTGACGAGGCTGCCCGTGAGCTGCTGGCCGATACCGAAGGCGCCGAAGGCCCGCGCCAGGGTCATCTGGGCAAAGCCTTGCCGCTGCTGGCTGCAGTGCTGGTACCGCTGATGGCGCTGGGCCTTTACCTGCATTTTGGTTCGGCCGACAAGGTGGCGCTGACCCAGGAGTTCGCCGAGGCACCCAAGTCGATGGAAGAAATGACCACGCGCCTGGAGCGTGTGGTGCAGGCCCAGCCTGAGTCGGCCGAGGCCATGTACTTCCTGGGCCGTGCCTACATGGCCGAGCAGCGCCCGGCCGATGCTGCGCGTACCTTCGAGCGCGCGGTCACCTTGGCTGGCCGCCAGCCCGAGCTGCTGGGCCAGTGGGCCCAGGCCATGTACTTTGCCGCCGACAAGCGGTGGAGCCCGCAGTTGCAGGCACTCACGGATGAAGCGCTGAAGGCCGACCCCAACGAAGTGACCAGCCTGGGCCTGCGCGGTATTGCCGCCTTTGAAGGCGAGCGTTACCAGGAAGCCATCGACTACTGGAAGCGCCTGCTGGCGCAGTTGCCAGAAGGCGATGCATCGCGTGCGGCCCTGCAGGGCGGCATCGACCGCGCTACCGAGCGCCTGGGTGGGCCGGCAGGGCAGGCCGCAGAGCCAGCACCAGTGGCAGCCCGGCTGAAGGTACGGGTGGAACTGGCAGCGGCACTGAAGGACAAGGTCAAGCCCGACGATACGGTGTTCATCTTCGCTCGCGCCAGCAATGGCCCGCCCATGCCGTTGGCAGCCAAGCGGGTGACTGTGGCGCAGTTGCCGATGGAGGTGGAGTTGTCTGACGCTGACGCAATGATGCCGCAGATGAAACTGTCACAATTTGCCGAAGTCCAACTGGTTGCACGTGTTTCCCGCGCTGGCCAGCCTACCCGTGGTGAGTGGATTGGCCAGGGCGCGCCGTTGCCCAGTGCCACCCAGGCTACCCAGCACCTGACCATCGACAGCCCAGACCTGTAAGAGAGCAAAGCCATGCACAGCACCGTCCGCCTGACCCTGATCACCCTGGCCCTGGGTTTGTCTGCGTGTACGGTGCATCAGCCGTACGAGCAGCCCGCGCCACCGATCGAGCGCGTGCCGCCGCAAGGGCCGGTGGTCAAGCCGTTGCCGGGTGGGCAACCGTCCACCCAGCCGAGCAAGCCGGCGGCGATTCCCAAGCCCATGCCGCGTACTTCGGCCAGCTTTGCGCCACCGCCTGGCGGGGCTAGCCATTGGGACCCCAAGCTGGGTGTATATGTATTGGAGAAGCAGCCTAATACGTTCTACCGGCAGCGTACGTACTATCGGTTTGATAACGGCTGGAGCTGGTCGCTGAGCCCGAATGGGCCTTGGCAGGATACTGACAGCAGTGGCGTGCCGGGTGGGTTAGGGCGAGCGTTCGCCCAGTAACGCTGCATCGGCATCGGCATCGGCTTTTGCTTTTGCTTTTAAGCGCGCGGAAGCTCAGGCGACGCAGATTGCGACTTCAGGAGGCCGAGCGCAGGGCTTGCGAAGGGAGGTGACGGGCATGGATGCCCGTCAAGCGCTGGGCCCCAGGATGGGGCCTGCAGCGCGGTCCTCCCGGGAGCAAGCCCGGAGCGAGGGGACCCCGGAGCGCAGCGTAGGGGCCGGATGATGGGAGCGCAGCGTTTTTTGGTTACTTTTTGTCGCGTCTGACAAAAAGTGACCCGCCGTAAGGGCGGAAAGGTGACTTGATGCCACCTTCGAAGATGAATGTTGACCTCCTTGTTGATGCCCACGCCTCCAAGCGACAAGCGACAAGCGAAACGGTGCTGATTTTTAGCTCGCGCATAGGCCATTTGCGATGGCGACGCACACTCACCTTTTCGCCCTTACGGCGAGTCACTTTTTGTCAAACGCGACAAAAAGTAACCATGGGCCTGCCCCGTGACAGCGGACGCCAAGAAGCTGGCTACAGAGCCAACTGCCTTAAGCCTTTTGCGTATTCGTTCGGTGAACGGTAACCCAGTGCTGAATGCAGTCGACAGCTGTTGTAAAACCCATGGATGTAGCTGGCAATTGCCAGGTGAGCCTGTTTCTTTGTGGGGTAGACCGCGCAGGCTTCCTCTCTCTTCAATGTAGCGAAGAAACTTTCAGCTACGGCGTTATCCCAGCAGTTTCCTCTCCGACTCATGCTTTGCGCGAAGCCCTTCTTGGCCAAAGCGAGACGAAACCTGCTGCTCGCGTACTGGCGCCCTTGGTCGGAATGGAAAATCACTCCGTAGACGCCCAAACATGCGTTCCAAGCGTTCATGAAAGCGCGCTCGACCAAGTCGTCAGGCATCCTGTCCGCCAGGCTGTAACCCAGCACTTGGCGGGTTTGGATGCTCAGTACCACTGCCAGATAAAGCCAGCCCTCTTTCGTAGCGATGTAAGTGATATCACTGACCCAGGCTGGGGTGGAGCTTTGAACGGAGAACTGACGACCCAATAAATTGCTCGCCACTGGCAGCGCATGGTGACTGTCGGTGGTGCACGGTCTGAAACCGCCCTTGGATCGGCCCTGTATATGTTCTTCATGCATTAGCCGGTCAATGCGCTTGTGACCTACCGCATAGGCCTGCTGCCGTAGCGCCTCGACTAGCCGTGGTCGGCCATAGGTCTTGCGGCTAGCCGCGTAAACCTTGTGTAGATCGATGCGAATTTGTGCATCCGGATCTGGACGGCCTTGGCGATGCTGATAGTCGTAAAACCCTGAAACCGAGACACCCATTACCCGGCACAACAGACGCACCGGGAACTGAGCCCGTTCTTCAGCGACGAAGGCGTATCTCACCTGGACTCTTTGGCAAAGAATACCGCCGCCTTTTTTAGGATTTCACGCTCCAGTTTCAGCTCGGCGTTCTCGGCTCGCAATCGTGCTAACTCGCTGTCCTCTCTGGTGATTGCGCGACGGTCAGGAGAGCTCAACGGCTGGCCGTTGCGGGAAGCGTTGACCCAGTTGTCCAACGTCTTCACAGACATCTCCAGCTGGCGAGCAGCTTCCGTCCTGCCAAGCGTTTCAGCCAGCGCAACGGCCTGAATCTTGAACTCATCGGTGTAATTGCGGCGAGTGGTTGGGTACATGACAACCTCCAAGATAGCGATGTAAGTATCGCTTCTTGGCGTCCGTTGTCACGGGGCAGGCCCACCAAAAAACGCTGCGCTCCGATCATCCGGCCCCTGCGCTGCGCTCCGGGGTTCCCTCACTCCGGCCTCGCTCCCGGGAGGACCGCGCTGCAGGCCCCATCCTGGGGCCCAGCGCTTGACGGGCATCCATGCCCGTCACCTCCCTCCGCAAGGCCTGCGTTCGGCCTCCTGAAGTCGCGACGATCAAGATCAAGATCAAGATCAACGGCTACAGCGGAGCAGCACAGTACAGTTTTGCCTTGTAATTTCAATTGACTGTACTGGCTGGTGACTCCGCATAATGGCGCCTCGAATTAACCCGGAGGTGGCATGCGCAAGACAGTCCTGGTACTGGTAGAAACCGTCGACGATTACCTGCCCATGCTGGAGCAGGCCGGGTACCGCCTTATCCGTGCCCCCTCACCGCAAGTGCGCGCCGAGGCCATCCAGCGCCACGCCAGCGAAATCGATGCCGTGCTCACGCGCGGCCCGCTGGGCCTGACGGCTACCGAAATCGACGCCTTGCCTAATCTGCAGATCATCTGCGTGATCGGCGCCGGCTACGAGCAAGTCGACCTGGTTGCCGCCACCGCCCGCGGCATCACCGTTACCAACGGCGCGGGTGCCAATGCCAGCGCGGTCGCCGACCACACCCTGGCCTTGTTGCTGGCGCTACTGCGCGACATTCCCCGTGCTGATGCCAGCACCCGGCGCGGTGAATGGAACCGGGTGATCAGCCCCTCGGTGAGCGGCAAACGCCTGGGGATTCTTGGCCTCGGGGCAGTGGGGCAGGCCATTGCCAGGCGCGCCAATCTGGGCTTCGACATGCCCGTCAGCTACCACAGCCGCACCCCGCGTGAAGGTGTGCCTTACACCTGGTACGACAGCCCGCTGCACCTGGCCGCTGCCGTCGACATCCTGGTCGTGGCCACCCCCGGTGGCGCCAATACCCAGCATCTGGTCGATGCTCAGGTACTAGAGGCGCTGGGCGGCAAGGGCTATCTGGTGAATATCGCCCGGGCCAGCGTGGTCGACACGCAGGCTCTTATCACCGCATTGCAGCAGGGGCAACTGGCTGGCGCCGCGCTGGACGTATTCGACGACGAACCGGCAGTACCCGAAGCCCTCAAGGCCTTGGCCAACACCGTGCTCACGCCCCACGTGGCCGGCCAGTCGCCGGAGGCCGCGTGCGATACCGTGACCCTGGTGCTGCGCAACCTGCAGGCCTTCTTTGCCGGCGAGCCAGTATTGACCCCGGTACGCCCGTAACCCCTATCCCGACATCTGCCTGGCAACGCCCGGGCAACAAGGAGCGTGTGCATGCAACTCGAAATCTTCCAGGTCGATGCCTTTTCCGCTGAACCGTTCGGTGGCAACCCGGCGGCGGTGATCCCGCTAGAAGCCTGGCTGCCGGACGATGTGCTGCAGCGCATTGCCGAAGAAAATAACCTGTCGGAAACGGCTTATTTTGTGCGCAACGGCGAAACCTTCGACCTGCGCTGGTTCACCCCAGCTGTGGAAGTTGACCTGTGCGGCCACGCCACCCTGGCGTCGGCTTATGTGCTGTTCGAGCAACTGGGTGAGCAGGCGCAGGTGCTGCGCTTCAATACCCGCAGTGGAGAATTGCGCGTCAGCCGTGGCATTGACGGGCTGCTGGCGATGGATTTCCCGGCCAAGCAACCGGCCGTCGTGGAAACCCCGGCGGGCCTGCTGCAAGCGCTGGGCCTGAGCCAGGCGCAGGCGGTGTACCGCAGCGATGACTATGTCGTAGTGATTGATGACGCCCTGTTGCTCGACACACTGAAGCCGGACTTTGTGGCGCTGTCGGCTTTCGACGTGCGCGGCATTGCCGTGACGGCGGCAGGGCGTGGCTTTGATTTCGTCACCCGCTGGTTTGGCCCGCGGGTTGGCGTGAACGAAGACCCGGTCACAGGCTCGGCACACACCTCGCTGGCGCCAGTGTGGGCTGAGCGCCTGGGCAAACCTGTGCTCAGCTGCGAGCAGGGCGGGGCACGTAAAGGCCAGCTGCTGTGCGAAGTACCGGGCAATGGCCGGGTGATCATCAGCGGGCGAGCGGCGTTGTACCTGCGCGGTACTGTGTACATCTGAAGCTTCACGCGATCCTTTGTAGGAGCAGCCTTGTGTCGCGAGCGGGCCGCAACGCGGCCCTTCGATTTTCGCGTAGATGCATCAAACCAGGGGCTGCTTTGCAGCCCTATCGCGACACAAGGCCGCTCCTACACCGACCGCGTTGCAGCTGGCATCTATAATTGCTGGCCCAACCCTCGCTAAAGGAACCAGCCATGGCCCTGGAAAAACACGGCACTTGCCTGTGCGGCGCCACTACGCTCAAGGTCACCGTCGACAATACCCATATCAGCGCCTGCCATTGCAGCATGTGCCGCAAGTGGACGGGCGGGCCGTTGCTGGTGGTGCATTGCAGCCAGCCACCGGTGATCGAAGGGCGTACCCCCAGTGTCTACGATTCGTCCGACTGGGCCCAGCGAGGGTTCTGCGGCCAATGCGGCACGCACCTGTATTACCGGCTGAAGGCCAACGACTTCCATGCGGTGCCGGTCGGCCTGCTGGATGGGGATCAGGAATGGGATTTCGATCTGCAGATTTTTGTCGAGCAGAAGCCCGCCTGGTACTGCTTTGCCAACCAGACCAAAGAGCTGACCGGCCAAGAGGTGTTTGAGCAGAACAGCTAATAGTGTGCCGTCGATCCTGCTTGCCAAACCGGTGCATTCCTGAGAAAAGGGCGGCTTTGTTTTCCAGCGTTGGAGTGTGCCCGTGAGCCAAGAACTGCAGATCATCGACCTAGTCGAGGGTGAAGGCAAAGCCGCCGTCAAAGGCGCCCTGATCACCACCCAGTACACCGGCTGGCTGGCCGACGGCAGCGAGTTCGACTCATCCTGGTCACGCGGCAAGCCGTTCCAGTGCGTGATCGGCACCGGTCGTGTGATCAAAGGTTGGGACCAAGGCCTGATGGGGATGCGCGTTGGCGGCAAGCGCAAACTGCAGGTTCCAGCACACCTGGGCTATGGCGAGCGCAGTGTGGGGGCGATACCGCCTGGCTCGGACCTGACCTTTGAGATCGAATTGCTGGAAGTGCTGACGCGGGATGATTGAGTGGCTGCATTGCAACCTCAGGTTCTTGCACCTTACACAATTGCGCAACACCCATCCCCTAATCTAGACCTTGTCCAGGGAACGGCATCCACCTTCAGGGAGGAACCAAACGGGTTCAGGGCACTCTGACCCTCACTCGTTGCCAAGGATGGCATTCACTACAAGGGCGCCCTGCAGCTGACAGGGCGATGTGGCGGGTCAACCCGATTTCTCTGCCACACGAGCCTGAATTGATGAAGCTGCCCACATTCTTCCGCCGTCGTCGCCATCTGCTGCTGAGCCTGGTACTCACGGCCGCCGCCGTACCGCTGGCGCTGGAGGCTGTCGACAGCCGGGCTCAACCGGTGGATGGCACCCAAACCCTGGTGTTCCTGCGCCATGCCGAGAAGCCCGGTGAGGGGCTTGGCCAGTTGAACTGCCAGGGCCTCAATCGCGCACTGGACCTGGCAACCTTACTGCCAGAGCGCTTCGGTAATGCCGACTACGTGTTTGCCGCCAACCCTTCGCGGCAGGTTGAGGAAGGCAGCAAGGACGAAAGCTACAGCTACATTCGCCCGCTGATGACCATCACCCCCAGCGCCATCCGCCTCGGTTTGCCGGTGAATATCGACTACGGCGCCAACGACACCGACGAACTGGCCGATGAGCTGCTGAGCGACAAATACCGCAATGCGACCGTCTATACCGCCTGGTCCCACGGCTACCTGCCTGAACTGATCAACACGGTGGCCGGCAAGGCCCTGGGTGAAGAGCGGGTGATCACCCAGGACTGGAGCGGCGATGACTTCGACACCCTCTATGTACTGACCCTGACCTGGCACGACGGCAAGGCCAGCCTGCTCAGCCGCAACGTGCGCCAAGGCCTGAATGACGGTGCGCATAGCTGCCCGACCTGATCCGCTGGTACTGTTTGCCCAGGAAGCCGGAACAGGGAAGCGCGATGAAGCAGCGGGTAACGGTAATCGGTGGCGGGGTGGTTGGCCTGGCAACGGCCTACGCGCTTGTGCGTGAAGGGCGGTCGGTGGAGTTGATTGAGGCCCGCGACAGCCTGGCGTCGGCCACCAGCTTCGCCAATGGCGGGCAATTGTCCTATCGCTATGTGGCACCGCTGGCTGATGCCGGGGTGCCGTGGCAGGCACTGGGTTGGCTGTTGCAGGGCGAGTCGCCGCTGCGCCTGCGCTTGCGTCTGGACCGGGCGCAGTGGCGCTGGCTGCTGGCATTCACCTTGGCATGCCGGCGCAGCGTCAACCGCCGAAATGCCGGACAACTGCTGGAGCTGGCGCTGCAAAGCCAGGCTGTGCTGGCGCAATGGCGCGAGCATCATGACCTGGGTGATTTCAACTGGCGGCGCAATGGCAAGCTCGTGGCTTTTCGCAGCGAGCGGGCCTTTGCCGATGGCCGGGCACAGTTGACCGACCCGGCCAGCCAGCGGGTGCTGGCGGCCGCCGAGTTGCGCGCGCTGGACCCTGCCCTGGAGGGCGCACCGTTTGTGGGTGGCGTGTTCACAGCGGATGAAGAGGTTGGCGATTGCCACTTGTTCTGCCTGCGCCTGGAGGCACTGTTGCGCGCTTCGGGGCAATGCCGTTTCCTGCTGGGCCGGCCAGTGACGCAGCTGGTACGGCGCCAGGACCAGGTCGTAGCGCTGCAACTGGGCAACGAGCAACTGGACGTGGAACAGTTGGTGCTGTGTGCCGGGCATCGTGGCCCAGGCTTGGCATTACCGGGGGTGCAGCTACCGGTCTACCCGCTGAAGGGCTACAGCCTGAGCGCACCCATCAGCACCGGGCATCGGGCACCGGAAGTGAGCCTTACCGACTATGAACGCAAGATCGTCTATGCCCGCCTGGGGCAGCAGCTGCGGGTAGCGGCGATGGTGGACATTGTCGGGTTCGACGAATCGGTGGAAAAGCGCAGGTTGCAGAGCATGCGACGGCTGGCGCTGGAGACATTACCGATGGCTGCGGATTATGGGCAGGCGGTGGAGTGGGCGGGCATGCGACCGGCGACACCGACCGGGGTGCCGATCATAGGGGGGACGGTGTATCGCAACCTGTGGCTGAACCTGGGGCATGGGGCTTTAGGGTTTACCTTGGCCTGTGGCAGTGCGCAGCGTATGGTCGAGATGATGGGTTGATAGTACTGGCCTCTTCGCGGGCTTGCCCGCTCCCACAGGTGCCGCACAGTCTTTGAGAACAGTGGGGTCCCTGTGGGAGCGGGCGAGCCCGCGAAGAGGCCGGTACAGGCAAATGAAGGATCAGCGGCCCAAGCGCATCGGCCAACCCACGACTTTCTTCACCCGCGGCGTGGCATAGGTGCGCACCTTGGAGGTGCTCAAGCCCATGCGCACCAGCGATTCGGCAATGGTCACCGCTGCGCTCACACCGTCCACCACGGGCACGCCGGTGCGCTGGCGGATCTGCTCGTCCAGTCCGGCCATGCCACCGCAGCCCAGGCAAATCACTTCGGCCTTGTCGTCACGCACGGCGCGTTCGGCCTGCTCGACAATCGCCTCCACAGCCCGTTGTGGGTCAGCTTCCAGCTCCAGCACCGCCAGCCCGCTGGCCCGCACCGACGCGCAGCGGTGATAAAGGCCAGACAGCTTCAGACGGTCTTCGATCAGTGGCACGGTGCGGTCCAGCGTGGTCACCACGGAATAGGCATGGCCCAGGTACATCGCGGTGCTGGCGGCTGCATCGGTAATGTCCACCACCGGCACGTTCAGCAGCTCTTGCAGGCCTTCGCGGCCGTGTTCGCCGTAACCGGCCTGGATCACGGCGTCGTAGGGGCCCTCGTAGGCCAGCACCCGGTCCATCACGGCGATGGCCGCCAGGTAACTTTCGAAGTTGCCTTCCACCGACTCGGCGCCGAACCAAGGGGTAAGGCCGACGATTTCGGTACCGGGCGCTGCTACGGCTCGGGCTTGCTGGGCAATGGCTTCGGTGATGGCTTCGGTGGTGTTGACGTTGGCGATCAGAATACGCATGGGCAGTCCTCCCTGATTAATGGCTGCTGTGGTCGACGGCGATGCATTCGCCGCTGACGTCGTGGTAGTGGCGATTGCGTGGTGCGATCAGCAGGTACAGGACGGCAGCGATGGCAGCACCGATCAGCCAGGAGAACGGCGCCACGCTGTGGAAACTCGGTACCAGGGCCAGGACGATGGCCAGCAGCGCGGCCGGCACGAAGGCCGCCATGGCGCGCAGGTTGATGCCCTTGCTGTAGTGGTAGGCGCCGGTCGGGTGCTCGGTGTACAGCTCCGGCACGTTGATGCAGCCTTTGCGCAGCAGCCAGTAGTCGGACATGATCACGCCGTACAGCGGGCCGAGCAGGGCGCCCAGGCCGGACAGGAAGTACACGATCACCAGCGGGCTGTTGTACAGGTTCCACGGCAGGATCAGCACCGCCAGGGTGGCGCTGATCAGCCCCGCGCGGCGGAAGTTCAGGTGGCGTGGCGCCAGGTTGCTGAGCACAAAGGCCGGGGCGACGAAGTTGGCCATGATGTTCACCGCCACGGTGACGATCAGGAACGCCATGCAGCCCAGCACCAGGAACAGCGTGCTGGGGATGGCGGCGACGATCTGGGTCGGGCTGTCGATAATCTGGCCGTTGATCTGGAACTGCGCGCCGCACAGCACCACGGTGATCACGGCAAACACCAGGATGTTTACCGGCAGGCCCCAGAAGTTGCCGACGCGGATGGTCTTGCGGCACGGCGAGGAACGGGCGAAATCACAGAAATTCAGCACCAGGGTGCCGTAAATGGCCAGCCACAAGGCGCCGCCGGCGAAGATGTTGCGCCACATCTCAACGCCGGTCAGTGGCTCGCTTACCGACCAGGCGAGACGCGCTTCGGCCTTGAAGTACATGAACACCGCCAGGGCGGCCACGGTCAGCAGGATTACCGGGCCGGCGAAGGCCTCATAGCGGCGCACCATCTCCATGCCGTAGGCCAAGATCACCAGCTGCACCAGCCAGATCGACACGAAGCACACCCAGCCCAGGCTCGACAGGCCAAGGATGCTGTCGTGGTCGTAGGCGGCCATTTGCGGCCACACGGCGGTGAGCAGCACGCGCAGCACCACTGAGGCCAGGTAGGTCTGGATGCCGAACCAGGCAATGGCGATGATTGCTCGGATCAGTGCCGGTATCTGTGCGCCGTGGATGCCGAAGGCAATGCGGCTGATGACCGGGAACGGCACCCCGGTTTTCTGCCCCATGTACCCGGACAGGTTCATGAAGAAGTACACCAGCGCCGCGCCGATGGCCAGCGACAGCAAAATCTGCCAGCCACCCAGGCCGAGGGCGAACAAGCCCATGGCGAACGAGTAGTTGGCAATATTGTGCACATCGTTTGTCCACAACGCGAAGATGCTGTAGCCACCCCAGCGCCGCCCTTCGGTGCGTGTCGGGGCTAGGTCGCGGTTGTGCAGGCGCGGGCTCAGGGCCAGTTCCGGCGCATTGCCGACGAGGTTGGAAGCGGGGTGGGTGCTGGCGACGGATAGTTCAGGGGCAAGGTCGAGGCTGCTACTCATTCCGGCGGGCTCCTGATGCACTTTGACTGCGATGAGCGGGCATGCGCACGGGCTCGCCATCTCGTCGGTGCAGCTTGGCATCACAGGGTTCTGGGCGCGGCGGCCGGCGTTGGACCGGCGTCGCGGGTTCTTGTGTATTTATGTTTTGTTCAAGTTGTATACAAAACACGAACACACAAAAGCGAGTTCCATGCCAAGGGAAAGCAAGTTTCAACAGATGGATATTTCGAACTTATCTTGTTGAAAGATAAGTTAATGAAATAAGTGAGTTATAAGTTGACCAATTGAACAGTTTTAATTTTTTGTAAAGTGGAATAGTTGATCAATTGGTCAAAATAAGTGGCGATGAGTGTGTAACGGATTGGGGCGCTACTGGAGAAAGTGCACACAAAAATGGCACTTATGGTGACATTCTTGTGTACAAAAAATACTCAGCTTTTCTTGCTCGGGCCTCTTCGCGGGCACGCCCGCTCCCACAGGGATCACCACAGACCAGAATCCTGTGCAGTACCTGTGGGAGCGGGCGTGCCCGCGAAGAGGCCGGAACAGGCGAATTCAATCCATCGGCGGCAATCGCCGCTTCACCGGGCTTTTCTTGATGATGGCGGTGTTGGTCTCGGCCAGCACATTGATGCGGTCAAGCAGGGTGTCCAACTGTTCCATCGAGCGCACATGCAGCCGGGCAATGAAACAGTCCTCCCCGGTGACCTTGTCGCACTCGGTGAACTCGGGGATGGCAATGATCTGCCGTTCCACCTCCTGCAGCTGGCCCGGCAGTGGGCGAATGCGCACGATGGCCTGTAACTGGTAACCAAAGGCGCGCGGGTCGACCTCTACCGTGTAGCCGCGCAGCACGCCACGCTCTTCCAGGCGGCGCAGGCGCTCGCTGACGCTGGGCGCGGACAGCCCGCTGACTTGCGCCAGGGCTTTGAGCGAGCGGCGCGAGTCTTCCATCAGTGCATTGATCAATAGCTGGTCGATGGCATCGGTCATGGACACCTCATCAGGTCATTCGCGTGATTTGCCTTGATAGTAAAGGCAATTCTGCAAATATGCCTTGGTAATCCGCTGGAAGGGCAGGCTGCACCTTTTGCATACTGTTGCCATCGTCAACGTGAGGTGTGAGATGGACAGTTCATTGCGCCGTGGCTCGCTGGAAATGGTCTTCGCCATGCTGATTTCCGGGACCATCGGCTGGTTTGTGCTGGTGTCCGGGCAGCCGGTGCTCGAGGTGGTGTTCTGGCGCTGCGTGTTCGGCGCCGTGACCTTGCTGGTGATTTGCGCCGCTTTCGGCTTTTTGCGGCCCGGGGTAATCAGCCGTACGGCGTTCCTGCTGGCGATTGCCAGCGGCGTGGCCATCGTCGGCAACTGGCTGTTGTTGTTCGCCTCGTATTCGCGTGCGTCGATCGCCATCGGGACAGCGGTGTACAACGTGCAGCCGTTCATGCTGGTCGGGCTGGCAGCGCTTTTTCTGGGCGAAAAGGTCACACTGGCCAAGCTTACATGGCTTAGCGTGGCGTTCCTCGGCATGTTGGCCATCGTCAGCGCCCATGGTGCGGGGCAGGGCGGTGGTGAGGAATATTTGCTGGGCATTGCCCTGGCACTGGGCGCGGCGTTTTTGTATGCCATTGCGGCGTTGATCATCAAGCGGCTGAGTGGCACGCCTCCTCACCTGATTGCGTTGATACAGGTAACCACGGGGGTGCTGTTGCTGGCGCCCTGGGTCAAGCTCGGCGGTTTGCCGGGCGAAATGCCGGCATTGGCCAGCTTGCTGACACTGGGCATGGTCCACACCGGCCTCATGTATGTGCTGCTGTACAGTGCCATTCAGCGTTTGCCCACGGCGTTGACCGGGGCGCTGTCGTTCATTTACCCGATTGCGGCGATTCTGGTGGACTGGGTGGCGTTCGGGCACCGCTTGGCACCGCTGCAGTGGCTGGGGGTTGGGTTGATTCTGCTGGCAGCGGCGGGGATGCAGCAGGGGTGGTGGTTCCGGCCAGTGCGGGATGCAGTCAAGAACTGAGGTGACCTTGCGGGCCTCTTCGCGGGTAAACCCGCTCCCACAGGATCACCGTAGCTCTGAATACTGTGGGGTCCCTGTGGGAGCGGGTTTACCCGCGACGAGGCCGGCAAGGTAGAATGCCGCTTTTGCCAGCCTGCGACCCACCATGACTTCCCCGATTCACACCTTGGAGCAGCACCTGCTCGCCGCCCTCGACCCTGCCCCGCAGGAAACCCGCCGCCTGTTCCACGGCCGTGGCCGTTGCTGGCCGGGCCTGGAGCAGGTCACTGTCGACTGGTTGCAAGGCGTGCTCTCGGTAGCCCTGTTCCGCGAGCTGCCCGAGGGCCAGTTGGCCGAACTGGAAGCCATGCTGCGCAACCTGGCGCAGAGCCCGCAATGGACCGGCCAGGCCATTCTCATCCAGCACCGCTACCTGCCCGACAGCCCGGGCCAGTGGCTGCTGGGCGAGCAGTGCCAGCAACGTGAGGTGGTCGAGGACGGCCTGTCCTACCTGCTGGACTTGGGCGTGCGGCAGAACAACGGCCTGTTCCTCGACATGCGCTACGGCCGGCGCTGGGTGCGCGAGCAGGCGGCGGGCAAGCGCGTGCTGAACCTGTTCGCCTACACCTGCGGCTTTTCGGTGGCAGCGATTGCCGGGGGTGCCGAGCAGGTGGTGAACCTGGACATGGCCAAATCGGCCCTGTCTCGGGGGCGGGACAACCACCGCCTTAACGGCCACGATGCATCGCGTGTGGCCTACCTGGGCCATGAGCTGTTCAAGTCGTGGGGCAAGGTGCGCAAGTACGGGCCTTACGACCTGATCATCATCGACCCACCAACCTTCCAGCGTGGCAGCTTCGTGCTGACCCAGGATTACGCGAAGATCCTGCGGCGTTTGCCAGAGTTGCTGAGCGCCGGTGGGACAGTGCTGGCGTGTGTCAACGACCCGGGGATCGGGCCGGAGTTTCTGATTGAAGGGATGGCCGAGCAGGCGCCTTCGTTAGCGTTTGTCGAGCGGCTGGAGAATCCGCCGGAGTTTCCGGATGTGGACCCGGCTGGCGGGCTGAAGGCCTTGGTATTCCGCCAGACCTGAGGTTGCCAGTACCGGCCCTATCGCCGGCAAGCCAGCTCCCACAGGGGTCAGCACAACCCTGAATGTTGTGGGGTCCTGTGGGAGCTGGCTTGCCGGCGATAGGGCCAGTGCTGACAGCATCAAGCCCCCAAGGCCTGCAGCGGCAGCGGGTACACCTGGGCAAAACTCACGTTGTCGGTCTGGTCCACCCGCTTCTTCAGCCGCTCGTTGAACGCCCGGCTCACCGCATACTGCCCGCCGGAAATGGTGCGGAACTGCGCCGTCAGCACAAACCCGTTCAAGTCCATGCGGTCCACCCCGAACACTTGCAGCGGCCCTTGCAGGTTGATGCGCAGCAGCGGGTCTTCGCTGATCGATTTGCCCACTTCATGGATCAGCGCCAGTGACGCATCCACGTCACTGTCGTAGGTGAACTGCACCGAGAAGAACGCATAGGCGAACTGCCGCGACTGATTGGTAACCGCCTTGATCTGGCCGAACGGCACCGAGTGCACAAAGCCTTTGCCATCGCGCAGGCGCAAGGTACGGATAGTCAGGCTTTCGACAGTACCGGCGTGGCCGGAGTCGAGCACTACCCAGTCGCCGATGGAAATGGTGTCCTCGATCAGGATGAACAGCCCGGTAATCACATCCTGCACCAGTTGCTGCGAGCCAAAGCCGATGGCCAGGCCGATCACCCCGGCACCGGCCAGCAGGGGCGCGACGTTGATGCCCAGGTTGGCCATGGTGGTGATGGTGCAGATGACGATCAGGATGACCTTGATGGCGTTGCGCAGCATCGGCAGGATGGTCCGTACCCGGGTACTCGGCTGGCGCGAAGCGCGGCGCCCGACCGCAGGCTTGAGCGCTTCCTGGATGGCAGTATCGAGCACCACCCACAGCAGCCAGGTGACCAGCAGGATCAAGCCGATGCTCGACAGCGAATTGCCGATGGCCTGGCCCAGGCTGTTGCTCAGCGCAAAGCCGATCACCGAGACGCCCCAGATGCGCCCCAGCAGTTCGATGAAGGCCACTGCCATGGCGATGCGCAGCAGCGCGTGGGCCAGGCTGCGCAGCAGTTCCTTGTAAGGCCGTATGCGTTGCCCGGCCTCCGTTTCGCGCGGTGCCAGCAGGTGTTGCAACAGGGTGCTGAGAAACACCGTGGACACCAGCAGCACCGTTGTCAGCAAGGCCTTCTGCAGTGCCTTCTGGCTTTCTTCGCCGGCGCCGATCAGGTGAATGGCCGACACCAGGATCATCAGCAGGATCGGCAAATACCACAGCACCGAAAAGATCCGCAGGGTTTCCTGCACGGCGCGATGCTGCACGCGGTCCTTGAAGGCGCGGTTGCGGATCAGGTGCGCGACCGGGCGGCGCAGGCGGATCACCAGGCTGGCGAAGATGAAGGTGGCAATCAGGCCGGTGGCCACGGCGATGCTGGCGGTGAGGTTGCCGCCCAGCTGGCGGGCGATCTGTGGGCTGGTCAGGGCGTCGCTCCAGGCAGCGAGAAAGCCGATCATGAACAGCGGGCGTGGGGCCAGGCGTTTGATCACCGCCACAGCGGCGCGCTTGTGGCCGGCATCGAACAGGGTCACCAGGCAGAGGATGATCGAGGTCGAAAACAGGCCGCTGCTGGTGGCATAGGCCAGGCTCAGGCCCAGTGCGCGTGCCACTGACGGGTCGAGAAAGCGGCTGGCGTACAGTGTCAGCGGCAAGCTGGCCAGGGCGGGCAGGGTATAGGGCAGCAGGTAGCCAAGCAGGCTGCTGGCGCGCTTGCGCTCGCGCAGCCAGGGTGTGCCTGAAGTGCGGTTGGCGGCCCAGCGGCCGAGGCAGGTTAATGCGGCGAAGCTGGCGGCCCAGGTCAGGGTCAGCAGGAGGAAGTTGCCGACCAGTTGCAGCGAGTCGTCGGCCGAGTGCCGGTCAACCAGGCGCTCGACTTCCTTGGTGGCGCGGTCGGTGCGCAGGCGCCAGGCATCGACCAGATGGGCATCGAGGTCGAGCTCCTGGGCGGCGCTGTCCAGGCCGTCGGCCAGGGCGCCAAGAAGGCCGCCTTGCAAGACCGGTGCGGGTTCGACGGGTTGTTCTTCGGCGGGGGCGGGTTCAGCGGCTAGCAGGTGGGTGCTCAGCAGGCAGCCGAGCAGCAGGGTAGAGAGAAAGCGCAGCACTGGAGTACTCCTTTGGCCGGGGTGAGCGGGGCAGGGTTACTCAAGGAACTGATTGCAGGTTGATGGAGAAAGTTCGAAGAAGTGTGTCAAAGCAACTGGCCCTACCGCCGGCAAGCCAGCTCCCACAGGTACTGCACAATGCCCAAGCCATGTGCCGTACCTGTGGGAGCTGGCTTGCCGGCGATAGGGCCGGAGCTGCCTACATCAATTACTGACCGGTATAGATCTGGTCAAACACCCCACCGTCGTTGAAGTGGGTCTTCTGCACGGTGCGCCAGTCACCAAAGGTTTTCTCCACCGACAGGAAGTCCACTTTCGGGAAGCGGTCGGTGTACTTGGCCAGTACCGTGGCATCACGCGGGCGCAGGTAGTTGTTGGCGGCGATCTCCTGGGCTTCAGGCGACCACAGGTACTTCAGGTATTCCTCGGCCACCGCCTGGGTACCTTTCTTCGCCACGACCTTGTCGACCACGCTGACAGGTGGCTCGGCTTCGGCCGATACGCTTGGGTAGACCACTTCGAACTGGTCGCGGCCGAACTCGCGGGCGATCATCTCGGCTTCGTTCTCGAAGGTCACCAGCACATCACCAATCTGGTTGGTCATGAAGGTGGTGGTGGCGGCACGGCCACCGGTGTCCAGCACCGGCGCCTGTTTGAACAGCTTGCCGACGAAGTCACGGGCCTTGGTTTCATCACCGCCTTGCTTGAGCACATAGCCCCAGGCCGACAGGTAGGTGTAGCGGCCGTTACCCGACGTTTTCGGGTTGGGCACGATCACTTGCACGCCGTCCTTGAGCAGGTCGGGCCAGTCTTTCAGGGCTTTCGGGTTGCCCTTGCGCACGATGAACACAGTGGCCGAGGTGAACGGTGCGCTGTTGTTCGGCAGGCGGGTTACCCAGTTGTCCGGCACCAGCTTGCCATTGTCGACCAGGGCGTTGATGTCGGTGGCCATGTTCATGGTGATGACATCGGCCGGTAGGCCATCGATCACCGCACGCGCCTGCTTGCTCGAGCCGCCGAAGGACATCTGCACGTTGACCTTCTCTTTGTGCTCGGCTTCCCAGTGCTTCTGGAAGGCCGGGTTGTAGTCCTTGTAGAAGTCGCGCATCACGTCGTAGGAAACGTTCAGCAGGGTGGGGGCGGCCTGGGCGAGGTTGCCCAGGGCCAGGCCTGCGGCGAGCAGCGAGGCGGTGAAGAGTTTTTTCACGTTGCTTCCTTGTTATCGAGGTGTTGGCAATTTGCCTGCGACTATAGCGGGTGGGTTTGTGGCGGTTAAAGAACAAAAATGACTTTGGTTATGCCGTCGCCTGTACCGGCCTCTTCGCGGGTAAACCCGCTCCCACAGGGCCCCCACACCGTTCAGCCGTGCGGTGATCCTGTGGGAGCGGGCGTGCCCGCGAAAGGGCCGGCACCGGCAGCATCATTGCTTGGGAAACAGCCCATTCCCACACCGGGAACAGAACGCCGCGCCATGCTCATGCGTCTTTTTGTGGCAAGTCGGGCAATCATGCTGCAACTGCTCCCCGCGCATGGCATTGGCCAGTTCGGCGGTAAAGATGCCAGTAGGCACGGCAATGATCGAATAACCGGTAATCATCACCAGCGACGACAGCACCTGCCCCAGCGGCGTTTTTGGCACGATGTCGCCAAAGCCCACGGTGGTGAGGGTGACGATGGCCCAGTAGATGCCTTTGGGGATGCTGGTAAACCCATGTTCCGGGCCTTCGATCACATACATCAGCGTGCCGAACACCGTTACAAGGGTCGATACGCTGACCAGGAAAACGATGATCTTCTGCTTGCTACCGCGCAGCGCCTCCATCAGGTAGTTGGCCTGCTTGAGGTACGGGCTGAGCTTGAGCACGCGGAAGATCCGCAGCATGCGGATGACGCGGATGATCAGCAGGTACTGGGCGTCGCTGTAGTACAGGGCGATGATCCCCGGCACGATCGCCAGCAGGTCGACCAGGCCATAAAAACTGAAGGCATAGCGCAAGGGCTTGGGCGAGCAGTACAGGCGGGTGATGTATTCGGCCAGGAAAATCGCGGTAAAGCCCCACTCTATGCCAGCCAGCAGCCCGGCGTAGCCCTGGTGCACTTCGTCGATGCTGTCGAGGATGACGGTGACCAGGCTGGCCAGGATGATCAGCAGGAGGATTTTGTCGAAGCGTCTTCCAGCCACGGTATCGGACTGGAAGACGATGACGAAGAGCCGCTCGCGCAGGCTCGCAGGGTTATTCATTGGCTCATTCCAAAAAAGCGATGGGCTGAGCCTAGGGGTTGCATTTCAGCTGTGCAAGCGGCTGGCGTTGCGCTGCCTGGGCTGGGCCAGGTGATTGCCCAGGTGCATCAGCCAGCAGGCGGCGACGAAGGGCGCGGTCAGGCCAGGCACGGGCAGCAGCTTGAACAGCGGTTGCAGCAACAGGGCCAGGGCGATGGCCAGCAGTGTCACCCAAGGTTTTTCACCTTGCCTGCTGAAGGCCAGTGCCGCCAGCGCGGCGTTGAAGCCATACAGGCCGAGCCACGCGGCCTGTGCCTGATCGGCGAGCAGCGCGACACCGCCGCCGATGGCCGAGCCGATCACCGCCCACATTGCCGCATACGGGTTGGCGATGAACATGCCGACGATGATCAGCAAGCCGGCCAGTGGCTGGTCGAGCAGGAAGATCTGGCCTACGCCACGCGCCAGGGCATACAGCGGGTCGGCTTCGACGAAGCCGCTGGGCGAGGGGCTGGCGAGCATCAGCGTGCCCCAGCCCAGCAGGACGAACGGCGCGGTATAGGCAATCAGCAGCTTGCCGCCGCGCTTGCGCCACTGGTGGGTAATGATGCTGGACAGCCCGCCAGCAGCGATGATCAGTGGCGGCAGAATGGCCGACCAGGGCAGCACGGCGCTGATCAGCAGGCCGATGAGCACGCCGTTGTAGCTGTACAGCCCGGCCTGACGGTCAGCGCGGTCGTAGCCGCGGGCCTGGGCAGTTAGCAGGCCGGCCAGGGCGCCGAGCAGGGCGCCGCCGACCAGGTTCGGCGCGGTCAGCAGAATGGCCAGCAGGCAGCACAGGCCGCACAGGGGGTTGCGCAGCAGCAGCACCTGGCTGAAACCGTTGAGTAACGCCGTGGCCCAGTCCGGGCACGGGTTGACGAAATGTTTGGTGTACATGGGGCAGTCAGTGAGGTTGATGGGGGAGCGGTGGGCCTCTTTGGGCCTCGGTTTTCCGCAGGTTTGTTGTCGTGGTGCACGGGGAGGGCTTTGCCCTCCATTCGCGGGGCAAGCCCGCTCCCACAGGTAAAGCGCTTTCCTTGGGACAGCGGGGTACTTGTGGGAGCGGGCTTGCCCCGCGAAAGGGCCTTTGGATCAGATCAAAGTCTCGATCCGCAGCGTGTTAGTCGATCCTGGCTTGCCGAAAGGCACACCGGCGGTGATCAGCAGTGTGTCGCCACGGCTGGCCATGCCTTGCGCCTGGGCAATCTCCAAGGCGGTGGAAACCACCTCGTCCACTTGGCGCAGGCGGTCGTTGACCACCGAGTGCACGCCCCAGGCCACGCTCAGGCGGCGTGCGGTGTTCAGGTTCGGCGTCAGGTTGAGGATCGGTGCCCGTGGCCGCTCGCGCGCAGCACGCAGGGTCGAGGCGCCCGACTCGCTGTAGTTGACCAGCACCGCCACCGGCAGGATGCCGCTGATGCGGCGGATGGCGCAGCTGATGGCGTCCGACACGGTGGCCTCGGCCTTCGGCCGGCCAACGTCGAGCTGGGCCTGGTAGTCCGGGCCGTTTTCCACCTGGCGGATGATCTTGCTCATCATCTGCACGGCTTCCAGCGGGTAGTCACCCGAGGCAGTCTCGGCCGACAACATGACCGCGTCGGCACCTTCGGCCACGGCGTTGGCCACGTCGGTGACTTCGGCACGGGTCGGCGCCGGCGAGAAGCGCATGGACTCGAGCATCTGCGTGGCCACCACGACCGGTTTGCCCAGCTGGCGGCAAGTGTTGATGATGCGCTTCTGGATTTGCGGCACGCTTTCGGCCGGCACTTCCACACCCAGGTCACCGCGGGCGACCATGATCGCGTCCGCCAGTTCGGCAATGGCTTGCAGTTGTTCGACAGCCGAGGGTTTCTCGATCTTGGCCATCAGGTAGGCACGGTCGCCAATCAGCTGGCGCGCTTCAACGATGTCCTCAGGGCGCTGTACAAACGACAGGGCCACCCAGTCCACACCCAGTTCCAGGCCAAAGGCCAGGTCGCGGCGATCTTTTTCGGTGAGCGGGGAGAGGTCGAGTACTGCTTGCGGTACGTTGACACCCTTGCGGTCGGACAGCTCGCCACCGTTCAGCACTTCAGTGTCGATAGCATCGTTGTGCTTGGCGGTGACGCGCAGGCGCAGCTTGCCATCGTCCAGCAGCAGGTCCATGCCGGGCTCGAGGGCTGCGATGATTTCAGGGTGTGGCAGGTTGACCCGGCGGCTGTCGCCCGGGGTCTTGTCCAGGTCCAGGCGCAGCGCCTGGCCGCGTTGTAGCTGCACCTTGCCTTCGGCAAAGCGGCCCACGCGCAGCTTCGGCCCTTGCAGGTCCATGAGGATGCCCAGCGGGTAGTTCAGTTGCTGCTCCACTTCGCGGATCCACTGGTAGCGCAGGGCGTGGTCAGCGTGTTCGCCGTGGCTGAAGTTGAGGCGGAAGATGTTCACCCCGGCTTCGACCAGTTGGCGGATGTCGTCGATGCCGTTGATCGCAGGGCCGAGGGTGGCGAGGATCTTTACTTTTTTATCAGGCGTCATGATTGGGCAGTCTCGAGGATCAGGATGGCGCGGAAGTCGTTGACGTTGGTGCGGGTCGGCTCGGTGACGATCAGCGCATCCAGCGCGGCGAAGTAGCCATAGCCGTTGTTGTTGTCCAGCTCGTCGCTGGCCGACAGGCCCAGGGCCTCGGCGCGGGCGTAGCTGCCTGGGGTCATGAAGGCACCGGCGTTTTCTTCCGAGCCATCGATGCCGTCGGTGTCGCCGGCCAGGGCGTATACGCCCGGCAGGCCTTTGAGGCTTTCAGTGAGGCTGAGCAGGAACTCGGCGTTGCGCCCGCCACGGCCATTGCCGCGTACGGTCACGGTGGTTTCGCCGCCGGACAGGATCACGCAGGGTGCCTTCAGTGGCTGGCCATGCTGGACAATCTGCCGGGCGATGCCGGCGTGCACCTTGGCCACTTCGCGCGACTCGCCTTCCAGGTCGCCGAGAATCAACGGGCTGAAACCCGCCTGTCGGGCTTTGACCGCAGCGGCTTCGAGCGACTGCTGGGGCTTGGCGATCAGCTGGAAATGACTGCGGGCCAGGGCCGGGTCATCGGCCTTGACGGTTTCCGAAGCCGGGTTGTTCAGCCAGTCGATGACTGCTTTGGGGGCTTCGATGTTGTAGCGTTTCAGAATGGCCAGGGCGTCAGCCGACGTGCTCGGGTCGGCCACGGTGGGGCCGGAAGCGATCACGGTGGCGAGGTCGCCCGGCACATCGGAAATGGCATAGGTGTAGACCGTGGCTGGCCAGCAGGCCTTGGCCAGGCGGCCGCCCTTGATCGCCGAGAGGTGCTTGCGCACGCAGTTCATCTCGCCGATGGTGGCGCCGGATTTGAGCAGTGCCTTGTTGATCTGCTGCTTGTCGGCCAGGGTCAGGCCTTCGGCCGGCAACGCCAGCAGGGCGGAGCCACCGCCAGACAGCAGGAAGATGACGCGGTCGTCTTCATTGAGGTTGCTCACCAGTTCCAGCACGCGCTTGGCCACGGCCAGGCCGGCGGCGTCCGGTACCGGGTGGGCGGCTTCGACCACTTCGATCTTCTGGCAGTTGGCGCCGTGGCCGTAACGGGTCACGACCAGGCCGGAAACTTCGCCCTGCCAGCTTTTTTCGACCACTTCGGCCATGGCGGCTGCGGCCTTGCCGGCGCCGATGACGATGACCCGGCCGCTACGGTCGGCGGGCAGGTAGGGTTCGAGGACTTGGCGGGGGTGGGCGGCAGCGATGGCTGTGTCGAACAGCTCGCGGAGAATTTTTTGCGGATCGACCGACATGGCAGGCTCCCAATTATTGTTGTTCTGCAGAATCAAAAACGCCCCTGGAACTGCCTCCGTGCAGGCCGAACCAGGGGCGGGTGTTGCTCGGTGCTACCGCTGAACCTGTGGTCGCAGGTACAGCGGTGTCTGATCTGGAATCCTGGGGGCGCTTTGCGCCCTTTCGCGACACAAGGCCGCTCCTACAGGGGATCGCGTACCGCTTGTAGGAGCAGCCTTGTGTCGCGATCGGGCTGCGCAGCAGCCCCCGAATTCAGATTACTTGTCGCCGCGGATCGAGAAGTTGGCCATGTGTTCCAGGCCTTTGATCAGCGCCGAGTGGTCCCAGTTGCCGCCACCCAGGGCCTGGCAGGTGTTGAACACTTGCTGGGCATTGGAGGTGTTGGGCAGGTTGATGCCAAGTTCCTTGGCGCCTTGCAGGGCCAGGTTCAGGTCTTTCTGGTGCAGGTTGATGCGGAAGCCCGGGTCGAAGGTGCCCTTGATCATGCGCTCGGCGTGCACTTCGAGGATTTTCGACGAAGCAAAGCCGCCCATCAGTGCTTCACGCACCTTGGCCGGGTCTGCGCCGTTCTTGGCGGCGAACAGCAGTGCTTCGCTGACGGCCTGGATGTTCAGGGCGACGATGATCTGGTTGGCGACCTTGGCGGTCTGGCCGTCACCGTTGCCACCCACGCGGGTGATGTTCTTGCCCATGGCTTCGAACAGCGGCAGGGTGCGCTCGAAGGCTTTCGGGCAGCCACCGACCATGATGCTGAGGGTCGCGGCCTTGGCACCGACCTCACCACCGGACACCGGGGCGTCCAGGTAGGCTGCGCCGGTTGCCTTGATTTTTTCGGCGAACGCTTTAGTGGCGGTAGGCGAGATCGAACTCATGTCGATCACGATCTTGTTCGGGCCTACGCCCTCGGCCACGCCGTTTTCACCGAACAGTACGGCTTCCACCTGCGGGGTGTCCGGCACCATGACGATGATGAATTCGGCTTCCTGGGCAACCTCTTTCGGGTTGGCCAGGGCCACTGCACCGGCGGCGATCAGGTCAGCTGGCGCGGCGTCGTGGTGGGTGGAAACGAACAGGCTGTGACCTGCTTTTTGCAGGTTTTGGGCCATGGGCTTGCCCATGATGCCGGTGCCGATGAAACCGATTTTAGCCATGATAATGTGCCTCTTTATATTTGTTCACATCAGGCGCTGTGCGCCCGGCTTGTTCAAATTGCATTATGGGTTTTCAGCCAGCCCAGGCCCGCTTCGGTGGTGGTCTTGGGCTTGTACTCCGCGCCCACCCAGCCCTGGTAGCCAATGCGGTCCAGGTGCTCGAACAGGAAGCGGTAGTTGATCTCGCCAGTACCAGGCTCGTGACGGCCGGGGTTGTCGGCCAGCTGGATGTGGTTGATCAGCTGCAGGTTGGTTTCCATGGTGCGAGCCAGGTCACCTTCCATGATCTGCATGTGATAGATGTCGTACTGCAGGAACAGGTTGTCACTGCCCACTTCGGCCTGGATTTCCAGGGCCTGCTGGGTGGTGTTCAGGTAGAAGCCCGGGATGTCGCGGGTGTTGATCATTTCCATGACCAGGCGAATACCGGCGGCCTTGAGCTTGTCAGCGGCGTAGCGCAGGTTTTCGACGAAGGTCTTGCGCACGGTGGCGCAGTCCGGCCCTTGTGGGCGAATGCCGGCCAGGGCGTTGACCTGAGTGTTGCCCAGCACCTTGGCGTATTCGATGGCCTTGTCGACACCGGCACGGAATTCTTCGATGCGGTCGGGGTGGCAGGTGATACCGCGCTCACCCTTGGCCCAGTCGCCGGCAGGCAGGTTGAACAGCACCTGGGTCAGGCCGTTGGCTTCCAGCTGCTGCTTGATGTCGGCAGCGCTGAAATCGTACGGGAACAGGTATTCGACGCCGCTGAAACCAGCGTCGGCGGCAGCCTTGAAGCGGGCCAGGAAGTCCTGTTCGGTGAACAGCATGGACAGGTTGGCAGCGAAGCGAGGCATGAGTTGTCTCCTTGCGATGAAGGCCCCCAGGGCGTGCCTGGGGGCGTCAGGCGATCAGTCCAGCATCGAGATGGCGGTTGGCGCGTCGTTGCCGACCAGCGCCAGGTCTTCGAACTCGTTGACCGCGTTGATCTCGGTGCCCATGGAAATGTTGGTCACACGCTCGAGAATCACTTCGACCACGACCGGCACGCGGAACTCTTCGGCCATCTTCTGTGCCTTGAGCAGGGCAGGGGCGATCTCGGCCGGTTCGAACACGCGAATGGCCTTGCAGCCCAGGCCTTCGACCACTGCAACGTGGTCGACACCGTAGGTGGCGGCGTCGGTCGAGTTGATGTTCTCGAACGCCAGTTGTACACAGTAATCCATGTCGAAGCCACGCTGCGCCTGGCGGATCAGGCCCAGGTAGGCGTTGTTCACCAGCACGTGGACGTACGGCAGGTTGAACTGTGCGCCTACTGCCAGTTCTTCGATCATGAACTGGAAGTCGTAGTCACCCGACAGCGCGACAACCTTGCGTTTCGGGTCTGCTTTGACAACACCCAGTGCGGCAGGGATGGTCCAGCCCAGCGGGCCGGCCTGGCCACAGTTGATCCAGTGGCGTGGCTTGTACACGTGCAGGAACTGCGCGCCGGCAATCTGCGACAGGCCGATGGTGCTGACGTAGGTGGTGTCCTTGCCGAATACCTGGTTCATCTCTTCGTACACGCGCTGCGGCTTGACCGGCACGTTGTCGAAGTGGGTCTTGCGCTGCAGGGTGGCCTTGCGCTCCTGGCAGTCTTGCAGCCAGGCGGCACGGTCTTTCAGCTTGCCAGCGGCTTTCCACTCGCGGGCCACTTCCAGGAACACGTCCAGCGCCTTGCCTGCGTCGGACACGATACCCAGGTCCGGGGTGAATACGCGGCCGATCTGGGTCGGTTCGATGTCGACGTGCACGAACTTGCGGCCTTCGGTGTAGACGTCGACAGAGCCGGTGTGGCGGTTGGCCCAGCGGTTACCGATACCGAACACCAGGTCGGATTTGAGCAGGGTGGCGTTGCCGTAGCGGTGCGAGGTCTGCAGGCCGACCATGCCGACCATTTGGGCGTGATCGTCCGGGATAGTGCCCCAGCCCATCAGGGTCGGGATTACCGGTACGCCGGTCAGTTCGGCGAACTCGACCAGCTTGTCGCTGGCATCGGCGTTGATGATGCCGCCACCGGCTACCAGCAGCGGGCGCTCGGCGTCGTTGAGCAGGGTCAGGGCTTTTTCAGCCTGTACGCGAGTGGCGGACGGCTTGTTGACGGCCAGTGGCTCGTAAGCGTCGATGTCGAATTCGATTTCGGCCATCTGCACGTCGAACGGCAGGTCGATCAGTACCGGGCCTGGGCGGCCGGTGCGCATTTCATAGAAGGCCTTCTGGAAGGCATAAGGCACCTGGCCTGGCTCCAGAACGGTGGTTGCCCACTTGGTCACCGGCTTGACGATGCTGGTGATGTCGACGGCCTGGAAGTCTTCTTTGTGCAGGCGTGCACGCGGGGCCTGGCCGGTGATGCAGAGGATCGGGATGGAGTCGGCCGAGGCGCTGTACAGGCCGGTGACCATGTCGGTGCCGGCTGGGCCGGAAGTACCGATGCACACGCCGATGTTACCCGGGTTGGCACGGGTGTAGCCCTCGGCCATGTGCGAGGCACCTTCGACGTGGCGAGCGAGGACGTGATCGATGCCACCGACTTTCTTCAGCGCCGAGTACAACGGGTTGATGGCAGCCCCTGGGATGCCGAACGCGGTATCTACACCTTCACGGCGCATGACCAGAACGGCTGCATCGATTGCTCTCATTTTGCTCATGGGTTGTGCCTCATCGATTTTGTAATTGTATACAACTTGCTTTGCGACAGAGTGTATTCACGGCTGGCGGCTCAGGTCAATGGGTTTTCATCGGGTAGGCCAGGTTTCGTCAAAGCGGCCGTGAAAACGGCTATTTGCGCCATCGCATACGATCGCTTCAAAATATTGTATACAAAAGTGCCTTTCGTTGTGTTCTATTTGCCCTATCGGTTTGCAACTGCCCTCAGGGCTTCTCACAACAAGAAGAGGACCTTTCCATGAACGTCTTGAATCTGAAAGTCGCTGTCAGCCTGGTAAATGCCGCACTGGCAGCGGGCCGCAAGATCAATGCCGCGCCACTGACCGTGGCGGTGCTGGATGCCGGTGGCCACCTGCTGGCGCTGCAGCGTGAGGATGGCGCAAGCCTGATCCGGCCTGAGGTGGCCACTGGCAAAGCCTGGGGTGCAATTGCCCTGGGCAAGGGATCGCGCCTGCTGGCGCTGGATGCACAGCAGCGGCCGGCGTTTTTTGCCGCGTTGAACGGGATGGGGGAGCGGCCGGTGGTGCCGGCACCGGGTGGTGTGCTGATTCGTGATCAGGACGGCAAGGTGCTGGGTGCGGTAGGGATCAGCGGCGATACGTCGGATATCGACGAACAGTGTGCGATCAGTGCGATCGAGGAGGTGGGGTTGAAGGCGGATGCGGGTGTAGCAGCTTAAATCGCTATGGCCTGATCTGGCCACATCGCCGGCAAGCCAGCTCCCACAGGTACACCACAGTGATCAGGAACTGTGGAAGCCCTGTGGGAGCTGGCTTGCCGGCGATTGGGCTGCGAAGCAGCCCCGCTGGCCCTGTCAGGCTGCTTCAGGCTCACAGCCTTTCAACACCATGCGAATGATGGTCTCGGCCGCCGCGTCATAATCGCTGTCGGCCAGCTTGGCCTTGCCGGTCACCGCAGAAATCTGCCAGTCGAAGTCGGCATAGGTCTGGGTCGCCGCCCAGATGCTGAACATCAGGTGGTGCGCATCCACATGGGCAATCTGGCCGCGGTCGATCCAGCGCTGGATGCACTCGATGTTGTGCCGGGCCTGCTCGTTCAGTTGCTCCACCTGGTTGGGCGACAGGTGCGGGGCGCCGTGCATGATCTCGCTGGCAAACACCTTGGAGGCATGTGGCAGGTCGCGCGAAATGCGGATCTTCGAACGAATGTACGCACTCAGCACTTCCTTCGGGTCGCCGTCGGCATTGAACGGCGTCGACGCCTGCATGATTGGCGCGATGATGCTTTCCAGGACCTCGCGGTAGAGATTGTCCTTGGACTTGAAGTAGTAATACACGTTCGGCTTGGGCAGGCCGGCCTTGGCCGCGATATCGCTGGTCTTGGTGGCGGCGAAGCCCTTGTCGGCGAATTCCTCGCTGGCCGCGCGCAGGATCAATTCCTTGTTGCGCTCGCGAATGGTGCTCATGGTCAGGGATCTTCCTCGTGTCTGGCCACCTCTAAGAGGGATCGGGCATGGTAGCACCGCGCTCGACGGGCGCTCAAGGCAGCGGCTTTGGGCTAGAATCCGTGGCACACACCTATCTGGATACAGGCAAACATGGCAGGAAGCAGTCTACTGGTACTGATCGACGACATCGCCACGGTGCTTGATGACGTCTCGCTAATGACCAAGGTGGCGGCAAAAAAAACAGCAGGTGTGCTGGGCGATGACCTGGCACTGAACGCCCAGCAGGTTACCGGTGTGCGCGCCGAGCGCGAAATACCGGTGGTGTGGGCGGTGGCCAAGGGGTCGTTCGTCAACAAGGCAATCCTGGTGCCGGCAGCGCTGCTGATCAGTGCGTTCATTCCATGGGCGGTTACGCCGTTGTTGATGATCGGTGGCGCCTACCTGTGCTTTGAAGGCTTCGAGAAGCTGGCGCACAAGTTCCTGCACAGTAAGGAAGAGGACGACGCGCAGCACAATGCCCGTAAGGAAGCCGTGGCTGACGTCAATGTCGACCTGGTGGCGTTCGAGAAAACCAAGATCAAGGGTGCGGTACGCACCGACTTCATCCTGTCGGCGGAAATCATCGCCATCACCTTGGGTACCGTGGCCGATGCGCCGCTGAGCCAGCAGATCATCGTGCTGTCGGGCATCGCCATCGTCATGACCATCGGCGTTTACGGGTTGGTGGCGGGCATCGTCAAGCTCGATGACCTGGGGTTGTGGATGACCCAAAAGGCATCGAGCCTGACCCGGGCTGTCGGCAACGGCATCCTGCGGGCTGCGCCCTACATGATGAAAAGCCTGTCGGTGATCGGCACGGCGGCCATGTTCCTGGTCGGCGGTGGAATTCTGGTGCATGGCATCGAGCCGCTGCATCATGCCATCGAGGCGTTCAGCGAGGGGCGAGGCGGGGCGTTGACCGGGGCACTGCTCAACGGCGTGGCCGGGGTGCTGGCCGGTGGCGTGGTGCTGGCGGTGGTGGCGGTTGCCGGCAAATTGTGGCGGGCGATCCGGCCTGCCACATAAGGTTGCATGGCCGGGGCTTTGCCCCGGTTCGCGGGTGAACCCGCTCCCACAGGTACCGCGTTTGCCTTGAACCCGGCGCGGACCCAGTGGGGCGGGTTTGCCCGCGAATGGGCCGCAGCACGGCACTGAGGGATCAGGTCAGAAATGAACCTTGACCAGGAAGCTCATGGTGTTCTGGTCAGTTGTAAAGGCATCGCTGTCCTTGATGCCGTACTTGTTCTTCCAGTAATCGTACTCCACACCCACGTACAACTGCTTCTCGCCCAGGTGCAGTGCCTTGCCCAGGTCATACTTGATCTGCGGGTTGAAGTGCAGGTTGGCTTGGTAGGTGCCGCGGCGGTTCTCGTCGTTGTCCACCACCCAGTCCATGAAACCGTCGATCAGCACGTCGGAATCGCCCACCGGAATGGTGTACGACCACACCGGGGTAATCTGCCACACATTGTCGCCGGCGCGGCTGCCGTCGGTGGTGCGGTTGTAGAAGTTCAGCTGGAAGTAGTCGAAGCCCGGGATGGCCAGGTCGAAGCCAGGGCCGATCAGGTACGACTCGGTGTCACCCTCGCCAAACTCGTAGGTCATCGCCAGCAGCACGTCCTTGACCGGGCCGAACTCCAGCTTCTGGTCGAAGATCTTGTTGAACGACAGGCGTGGGCTGATCTCACCGTAATAGGTGTTCGGGCCGTTGCCGGCGTCTTTCTGGCCCTGGTAGAAGATCTTGTCGACGAAGATGAAGTTGTCGCCGTACTTCCAGCCATCGGCGTGCTCGAACGTGACGGTTTGCTGGATCGCCGGGTTGACCTTGAAGTTCTTGCCCCACAGGTAGGTCAGGCTGTTGTTCTGCCATTGCAGCAGGTCGCCGCCAAAGGTGGTGCCGCAGGCCAGCAGGCCGCCGGCGAGGATCAGGCTGTTGATGGTACGCATTGCGAGTGTCGCTCCCTTGATTGATCTGTTGTCAGCGCTCGGTGATGGCGCTTTTTTTGTCTTTTGAGTCAGCTTTTTTCGGTAGGCCACAGCTGTTTGGCAAGGGTCGGGCCAACTTTTCCGGGTTGGCAAAACCTTCCTGCTCGACGTCGTTCTGAACGGATGAAAAGGGTCTTTCAGGCTGGCAACACGTTGGCCAACCGCCCGTATTCATTGACTGAGCGGTCAGTAAACGCAGGCAGAATCCGTTCTGCCCTGATCGAGGGGGCGCGCAGATTACTGGCTTGCGCGCCGCACCTCAAGTGCTCCGTCCTGGAGCGGGGTGGTTCAAACTTGTGCGTTTGGTCAGTTTCTTAGAAATGCACTTTGATCAGGGCACTGGCGACGCTCTGGTTGCTGTCCAGGTTGCCGCGGCTGTCGATGCCGTATTTGTCCTTCCAGTAGCTGTATTCAAAGCCCACGTACAGCTGCTTGGCGCCAAGGTTCAGCGCTTTGCCCAGGTCGTATTTGACCTGCGGGTTGAAGTGCAGGTTGGCGTGATAGGTGCCACGACGGGTCTGGTCGTTGTCGGTGACCCAGTCCAGGTAACCGTCGATCAGGATGTCAGACCTGCCCACAGGGATGGTGTAAGACCAGCCGGGGGTGATCTGCCACACGTTGTCACCGGGGCGGCTGCCCTCGGTGTTACGCACGTAGAAGTTGAGGGTGAAATAGTTGAAGCCGGGGATGTTCAGGTCGAAGCCGGGGCCGATCAGGTAGGCTGCGTTGTCGCCTTCGCCACGCTCGTAGGTCATGGCCAGCAACACGTCCTTGATCGGGCCGAAGGTCAGCTTCTGGTCGAAGATCTTGCCGAATGACAGGCGCGGGCTGAACTCGCCGTAGTAGGTAGTCACGCCTTTGCTGGCGTCGGCCTTGCCGTTGTAGAAGATCTTGTCGACGAACATGAAGGTGTCGCCGTACTTCCATTTGTTGGCGTGCTCGAACGTGATGGTCTGCTGGATATCAGGGTTGACCTTGAAGTCCTTGCCATACAGGTAGGTCAGGCTTTCGCCATGCCATTGCAGCCATTCGCCTGCATGCGAGGGTAGGGTGGCCAGCAGGCTGCTGCCCAACAACAGGGACGTGGTGATGCGCTTCATGTTGTGATTCCCGGACTTATTGTTTTTGTTGGCGGTTTTTTTGGCGCGCAGGCGCCCCGGGCGACCCATTCCGGCGGGTCGACGGCGTAGCGGTTACTGCAGATGTGAGTAAGGGGCGGCAATGCGCCGCCCCGTTTGGCTCAATGCTGGTGACAGGCGTCGTTGTGCACCGCGCGGTCGGCGCCACCGAGGATGTTGAACAGCACGTTCAACACCAGGGCACTGACCGTGGCCATGGCGATACCACTGTGGGTGATGGGTTCCATCCACTGCGGCATCTGGGCAAAGAACTCCGGACGCACCACGGGGATCAACCCGAAGCCGACGCTCACCGCCACCAGCAGCTGGTTGCGGCGGTCGCCGATGTCCGCCTCCTGAAGAATCTTGATCCCGGTGGCGGTGACCATGCCGAACATGGCAATGGACGCGCCGCCCAGCACAGCAGGCGGGATCGAAGCAATCAGGAAGGCCGCCTTGGGCAGCAGGCTGAGCAGGATCAGCAGTGCACCCGCCACGATGGTGACAAAGCGGCAGCGCACCCCGGTCATCTGCACCAGGCCGATGTTCTGGGCGAACGAGGAGTGGGTGAAGGTGTTGAAGAAGCCGGCAATGAACGATGCACCGGCATCGCACAGCAGGCCGCGACGCAGCATCCCTGGAGTAACTTCGCGATCGGTCACCTTGCCCAGGGCCAGGAACATGCCGGTGGACTCGACGAAGATGATCACCACCACCAGGCACATGGACAGGATCGGCGCCAGGCTGAAGGTCGGCATGCCGAAGTGCAGTGGGGTCACCACCTGCAACCACGGCGCGTCTTTCAGGCCCGACAGGTCGACCATGCCGATGGAGCCGGCCAGGATGTAGCCAAGGCCCATGCCCACCAGCACCGACACGTTGACCCAGAAACCGCGCATGAAGCGGTTGATCAACAGGATGACCGCCAGTACCAGACCGGCCACCAGCAGGTAGATCGGCGAGCCGAAGGTTTCCGCTTCATGGCCGCCACCGGCCCAGTTGACCGCCACCGGGAACAGCGACAGGCCAATCGAGGTAATCACCGTACCGGTGACCAGCGGCGGGAAGAAACGTACGACCTTGGACATGAACGGCGCGATCAGCATGCCGAAGAAACCGGCGGCGATGGTCGCCCCGAAGATCCCCTGCAGGCCTACGCCGGGCATGCCGGCCATGGCCACCATGCTGCCGACGGCAGCGAAACTGGCACCCATCATCACCGGCATGCGGATGCCCACCGGGCCGATACCGAACGATTGGATAATGGTGGCGACGCCCGCGACCAGCAGGTCGGCGTTGATCAGGAAAGCGACTTCTTCACGGGACAACCCAGCGGCCTGGCCGATGATCAACGGCACGGCAATGGCGCCACCGTACATCAGCAGAACGTGTTGCAGGCCAACCAGGATCAGTTGGAACAAGGGCAAGGGTTCGCGCGGCGGCGCAATGGGGATATACGCCTTGCGTGACTCGGACATGCAGCACCTCGAGTTTTGTTTTTATTCTCGGATCCAAGCGACAAGCTCCAAGCGGCAGGCTCTCGGTGAAGAGAGCCTGGGGTTCCCGCTTGCAGTTGAACGCTCGATGCTTGCTTGTTGCGTGAATCTTCAAGTTTGAGGCCGGGTTTACCGGCCTCTTCGCGGCGCAAGGCCGCTCCTACAGGGGACTCAGTCGCCTTGTAGGAGGGTGTTTCAGTTGACCTGGGCGCCTTTGGCGATCCAGTCGCCGACGAGCTTGCGCTCTTCGGTGGTCATCTGGGTGATGTTGCCCAGCGGCATGATCTGGCTGGCGACCGCTTGCGCCTGGATGCGCGCGGCCTGGGCCTGGATCTGCTGCGGGGTGTCGAACATCACGCCGGCAGGGGCGGCGCTGAACAGTGGGCTGGTCGGTTTGGACGAGTGGCACACGGTGCAGCGTTCCTGGATGACATTGTGGATCTTGTCGAAGTCGCCACCGCCGGCCTGGGCAGCGGCCTGGGCCGGTGCCTGCGCAGCAGCAGCCGGCGCTTCGGCAGCCTTGGCGGCGTCCTCGGCGCGCTGCTCGGCAGCGGTCTTGCCACCGACGGCAGTCGCAGGCAGCGGCTGGTACTCGACTTTCGCTGCGGCTTGCTCTGGGCTTACGGCCATCGGTTTCGGACCGGTGACGTAGGCCAGGCAGATCATCGCCAGGGCGCCGACCGGCAGGGTCCAGGCGTACTTGTTGCTGTCGTGGCGGGTGTTGAAGTAGTGGCGGATCAGAACCGCGGCTACTGCGATACCAGCCAGGATCAGCCAGTTGTACTGGCTACCGTAGGTGCTCGGGAAATGGTTGCTGATCATGATGAACAGCACCGGCAGCGTGAAGTAGTTGTTGTGACGCGAGCGCAGCAGGCCCTTGGCCGGCAGTACCGGGTCGGGCGTCTGGTTGTTCTCGATCGCCGCCACCAGCTGGCGCTGGGCCGGCATGATGATGCGGAACACGTTACCGACCATGATGGTGCCGATGATCGCGCCGGTGTGCAGGTATGCACCACGGCCGCTAAACACCAGGCTGAAGCCCCAGCAGGCGGCGATGATCAGCACGAACAGTACACCGCCGAGCAGCGCTGGCTTCTTGCCCAGGGGCGAGTCGCACAGGAAGTCGTAGATGAACCAGCCAGCGATCAGCGAGCCGATACCGATGGCCACGCCTTCGGCACCGCTCAGGGTGCTGCCAGGGGCCAGCAGGTACAGCGCCGGGTTCCAGTAGAACACCACGCACAGCAGGGCGATACCGGACATCCAGGTGAAGTAGGCTTCCCATTTGAACCAGTGCAGGTTCTCGGGCATTTTCGGGGGTGCGAGCTTGTATTTCTCCAGGTGGTAGATACCACCGCCGTGAATTGCCCAGAGATCACCCGACAACCCATCGCGCGGGTTGCTTCGGTTCAGGTGGTTCTCCAGCCAGACGAAGTAGAACGATGCACCGATCCAGGCGACACCGGTGATCATGTGAACCCAGCGAATGCTCAGGTTCAGCCATTCGTGAAGGTGTGCTTCCACAGTATGTACCTCTGCCGATCACCTAGCGATGATCGACCTTTTCTTATTGGTGGGGATTGAGGATCAGCATCTGTTCCTCGGTGAAGTAATGCTCATCGCAGTTGTTGCCAGAACCACTGCGATCAACCACCAGGAAATCATCCCGCTTTTCGATCGTGAGCACCGGGTGGTGCCAAACGCCGCGATGGTAATTGATGCCCTGCCTGCCATTACTGCGGAAGGCGCGGACCAAGCCTGATACAGGTGCATCGCCAACGGGCGCGACCACGATCAGAAAGGGGTTGCCGAGCAGCGGAATGAAAGCCTGGCTGCCCAGCGGATGGCGTTCCAGCATGCGTACGGTCAGCGGCATTTCCAGCGCGTCGGCGCGGAAGATGCTGATGATCGCCTTGTCTTCGGGCTCGGCGGTTTCGACCGTGGCGAGCTTGTGGAAGCGCATGGTCGAGCCGTTGTTGATCATGAAGTGGTCGCTGCCGTCGGTTTCGATCACGTCTCCGAACTGGGCGAAGGCTTCTTTGGTCAGGGGCTCGATCATCAGGGTGCGCATGCGGGTCTCTCTTATATGTTCGTTGTACTGAAAAAGGTTCGGCTGTCGCTTACAACTGCAGCAGGCGGAACAGGGCGATCAGGTTGATCTGCGCCAGGGCTTCCTTGAATTCGGCATCGGCATCGTTGTGGATGCGCTTTTCAAAGGCGGCGAGGATCTGGTGCCGGTTACTGCCCTTTACCGCCATGATGAACGGGAACTGGAACTTGGCCTTGTAGGCATCGTTCAGCTCGGTGAAGCGGGCGAACTCTTCGGCGGTGCACTGGTGAATACCGGCGCCTGCCTGTTCGTTGGTGCTCGATTCGGTCAGCTCGCCCTGGATGGCGGCCTTGCCGGCCAGGTCCGGGTGAGCATTGATCAGCGCCAGTTGGTCGGCGTGGTTGGCGCTGAGCAGGATGTCGCTCATGCGCTGGTGCAGCGCCTCGATCTCGTCCAGCTCGCTCAGCTGGCCCAGGTCGTAGGCTTTTTCGGCAACCCACGGCGAGTGCTCGTAGATGTCGGCGAAGGCCTCGACGAAGGCGTCACGGCTCAGGGCGGAGGGCTTGAGGGTGTTGAAGGCGGTCATCAGGCGTTCTCTTTCTTGTACGGGTGGGTGGCGTGCCAGTGGCGGGCGATATCCACGCGACGGGCGAACCAGACCTGGTCATGGCTTTTTGCGTAATCGACGAAGCGCTTGAGTGCAGCCAGGCGTGCCGGGCGGCCGACCAGGCGGCAGTGCAGGCCGATGGAGAGCATTTTCGGTGCTTCGGCGCCTTCGGCGTACAGCACATCAAAGGCGTCTTTCAGGTACTGGAAGAACTGCTCGCCGCAGTTGAAACCCTGTACCTGGGTGAAGCGCATGTCGTTGGTGTCCAGGGTGTAGGGGATCACCAGGTGCGGCTTGCCGGTGGGGTTGTTCGGCTCCCAGTAGGGCAGGTCGTCGTCGTAGGTGTCGCTGTCGTACAGGAACCCGCCTTCTTCCATCACCAGGCGGCGGGTGTTCGGGCCGGTGCGGCCGGTGTACCAGCCCACCGGGCGCTCGCCGGTGAGTTCGGTGAGGATACGGATGGCTTCGAGCATGTGCTCGCGCTCCTGGGCCTCTTCCATGTTCTGGTAGTCGATCCAGCGGTAGCCGTGGCTGCAGATCTCGTGGCCGGCTTCGGCCATGGCGCGGATCACGTCGGGGTGGCGCTGGGCGGCCATGGCCACGGCGAACACGGTCAGTGGGACGCCGCTGTCCTTGAACAGCTTCAGCAGGCGCCACACGCCAGCACGGCTGCCGTATTCGTAAAGCGACTCCATGCTCATGTTGCGCTGGCCCTGCAGCGGCTGGGCAGCGACCATCTCGGACAGGAAGGCTTCGGACTCTTTGTCACCGTGCAGGATGTTGCGTTCGCCACCTTCCTCGTAATTGAGGACGAAAGACAGCGCGATGCGAGCGTTGCCCGGCCATTGCGGGTGAGGAGGGTTGTTGCCGTAACCGATCAGGTCGCGAGGGTAGTCAGCGCTCACTGCAGTCTTCCTTCTTGTGCGTTAGTGCGGGTGGTGGGCGGGCCGCGTCGGTATGTCGCACCACCGGATGGGCTGATTGTATACAACTTCTGAAATCTTTTGTAAGCCTGTTTTTCCGCATTTCTTCCCTTTTGTCGCCTGGCGCCGACCTGGAAACACAGTGCAAGAAACCTGCCTGATTGGTCAGCTAATGACGTTGGCCTCGTTACCGTGCCTGTATTTGCGACCGATGGGTCGTTTAAGGGCAAGAAACGCTGGGTGCGACGGATGGGTTCAAAAAATTGTGTACAATCTGGCAATGGAATGTCTTAATGGCGTCATTCCCGCCTGCCCCAGGCGCTATGCTGGTGCGATGGCTGAGTATTTTTTGCCCACAGATTGAACAAGAGGCGACACGCATGGGACGTTTGACCACACACGTACTGGATGCCGCGCATGGCTGCCCGGGCAGCTCGATCAAGGTCGAGCTGTACCGCGTCGAAGGCCAGCAGCTGGAGCTGGTGAATACCGCCCTGACCAACAGCGATGGCCGCGTCGACGCGCCGCTGCTGCAGGGTGACGACTACCGCACCGGTGTTTACCAGTTGCAGTTCAGCGCGGGTGATTACTACCGCGCCCGTGGCGTGCAGTTGCCGGCCCAGGCGTTTCTGGATGTTGTTGTGCTGCGCTTTGGCATCGACGAGTCGCAGGAGCACTACCACGTGCCGCTGCTGATCTCGCCGTACAGCTATTCGACCTATCGTGGAAGCTAGTTGGTCGCTAGAAGAATCTTCGTAGGTCCTTTGGCCCGCTCTCACACTGGCGGGCTTTTTTTATTGTCGGACGGCGCTGACTGACAACTGGAAGATCGCTCCCGTTTTGTAGTCCTTTTGGTCCAGCACTCCTGAAATGAACGTGGCGGAACCATTGAACAAGGCCCCGGTCGCAGCGGCTGGGTCTCCGGTCTGCGCAAGCTGCAGCGCCCAGCCTGCGGTGCTGTGAAGATGCAGGGTGGTATTACTCTCGTCTGACCAGGTTGCTTTTGTGTAGTAGTGAGCTTGTTGTGGTGAGAGCGCGCCGTCACCGTGTGTGCCCAGATTGAAGTTGACCCCGTTCACCGCATTGTTAAAAGGCCTGTCAGCCTTGCTTGCGTTTTTAAAAAGGTTGTATCTGGGCTCGGGGAAGTCTCCAGGCTGTAGCGGGCCGCGAGTGAGTGCCCGCATGCTGGTGGCCCCGACCCCACTGATGAAGTCACGATTTTTTTCTGCAGCCCATGTCGCCCCACCCACCGCCAGCAGCTTGGCCCCCCTTCTGACTACTGTAGGGTACCTGCCGCTCGGATCTGCTCGATTGACCGGGTCTGCCTTGCAGTAGGTATAGCTGTTCAACCCGCCCATGCCGAAAGGGCTCAGCTTGTCTGGGATATGGAACCTCATCAGCGTTGGGCTGAACATGCGGTGCCCGTTACCCAGTGAGTAAAGGCCGCCGAGCGCATCTTGAAACTCGCCGTTGAAGCCCAGCTGGCTTTGGCGGGACTTACTGTAACCATAGGGGGTATAGACGGGTGTCGGAGGAGCTTTGAGCATTGCGCCATCTCCAGCAATTGCCGCAGTAAGGTCCTTGAGAAGTTTCTGCCAATTCGTTGAACGCCACACCTGACAGAAATATCAGGTGTGGCGGGTAATCAGAGGAACACGAACTTGGCAATGAAGATCGCGCACAGCACCCACAGGCTGGCGGAGATTTCCTTGTATTTGCCAGTACCCGCCTTCAATGCCACATAGCTGATGAAGCCCAGGGCGATACCGTCCGCCACCGAGAAGGTCAGCGGCATCATGATCACCGTGACAATTGCCGGAATGCTGTCGGTGGCTTCATCCCAATGGATGTGCGCCATGCTGCCCATCATCAGCATCGCCACGTAGATCAGCGCACCCGCTGTCGCGTAGGCCGGAATCATCCCGGCCAGCGGCGCGAAGAACATCGCGGCGATGAACAGCAGGCCGACCACCACAGCCGTGAGGCCAGTACGGCCACCTGCGGCAACACCGGCAGCACTCTCCACATAGCTGGTCACCGGCGGTACCCCAACCACCGCACCGAACACACTCGAAGCACTGTCCGCCTTCAGCGCCTTCGACAGGTTCTCGATACGCCCGTCCGGCGCCACCAGGTTGGCCCGCTGCGCCACGCCCATCAGCGTGCCAGCTGTGTCGAACATGTGCACGAACAGAAACGCCAGCACCACGCTGATCATGCTGACGTTGAACACCCCGGCCACGTCCATGGCCATCCAGGTCGGTGCCAGGCTCGGCGGCATCGACATCACCCCGCCAAACTTGACCAGGCCCAGGCCCCAGCCCGCCATGGTGACGCCGATGATGCTGATCAGGATCGCGCCGAACACCCGCTTGTAGCTAAGGATGGCGATCAGCAGGAAGCAGATTGCCGCCAGCAGCGGCCCCGGCTCATGCAGCGAGCCCAGCTTGATCAGGGTGGCGGGGCTGTCGACGATAATGCCTGCCGTTTTCAGGCCGATCAGCCCGAGAAACAATCCGACGCCGGCCCCCATGGCATGGCGCAGGCTCACCGGGATGCTGTTCAGCAACCATTCGCGCACTTTCGACAAGGTCAGGAACATGAACAGCACGCCCGAGACGAACACCGCCCCCAGCGCCGTTTCCCAGTTGTAGCCCATGGTGCCGACCACGGTGTAGGTGAAGAAGGCGTTCAGCCCCATGCCCGGTGCCAGGCCCACCGGCCAGTTGGCGTACAGGCCCATCAGCAGGCAGCCCAGGGCGGCGGCGATGCAGGTGGCGACAAAGGCGGCACCATGGTCGATGCCGGCGTCAGCCATGATGTTGGGGTTGACGAAGATGATGTAGGCCATGGTGATGAAGGTGGTCACCCCGGCGATCATTTCGGTTTTGACGGTGCTGCCGTGTTGCTTGAGTTTGAAAATCCGCTCCAGCCAGCTTGTTTCGAGCGGTGGGGCGAGATCCAGCGTAGGGGCTTCGGATTTGCGGCTTTCCACAGCAGGTACTCCTCAAGTCTTTCTTGTTGTTATGGAGCCAGTTTTCTGCGCAATGCACTTGGCGGCTCCGCGAGGGAAGGCATACGTCTGACCGTTTTATTGACTCGCGAGTCAAGAAGTTGCTCGGTGGATTATGCTTTTGTGTACAAAGAATGCAAATAATGTTTTATGTTTTGTGTGCGCAATGCGTCGTACAACGGCTATATAGGTAAAACGCCCCCTGCGGAATCGCCTCAGCCTGTGTACAATGGCGCCATACTTTCTCTTCGTGCCTCGAGAGCCCATGAACGAACAGCTGCAACCTCTGAAGAAACCTGCACGTGTCGGCAAGGCCGGCCGCAGTGGTACCCAGGACGACATCGTCTACGCGCACATTTTCGAGGCGATCCTCGAGCAGCGCCTGGCGCCGGGCACCAAGTTGAGCGAGGAAGCGCTGGGCGAAATCTTCGGCGTCAGCCGCACCATCATCCGCCGCGCCCTGTCGCGCCTGGCCCACGAAAGCGTGGTGCTGCTGCGGCCGAACCGCGGTGCAGTGGTGGCCAGCCCGACGGTAGAAGAGGCGCGCCAGGTGTTCTTCTCGCGGCGCATGGTGGAGCGGGCCATTACCGAACTGGCCGTGCAGCACGCCACCCTGGATCAGCTCAACGAACTGCGGCAGATGGTGCGCGAAGAGCGCGACAGCTTTTCGCGCGGTGACCGCGGTGCCGGCATCCGTCTTTCCGGCGAGTTCCACCTCAAGCTGGCCGAAGCGGCGGGCAATGCGCCGCTGGTGAGCTTCCAGCGCAGCCTGGTGTCGCAGACTTCGCTGATCATTGCCCAGTACGAAAGCGGCAACCGCTCGCATTGCTCGTATGACGAGCACATGCAGCTGATCGATGCCATCGAGGCGCGTGATGCCGAGCAGGCCGTGAGCCTGATGATGCACCACATGGACCACATCGACAGCAAGCTGAACCTGGACGAGGAGAGCGCCTCGGACGATCTGCATGCAGTGTTCTCGCATTTGCTGAAAAAGCCCAAGGTTTCCGCCAAGGGTTGATCGTTTGCCCAGGTGATTGAAGGGGGCTGCAAAGCAGCCCCCAGTCATTTCTGGCCATCAGCCAAAGGTCTGCTAAATTCTTGTGAGCAAACCTTCATCAAGCAGTTGGGCTTGCGCATTCGTTGCGTTCAACTTCTTGAGGAATGGATTCATGAGCATGTCCCTCGGTAAACGCATGGGTGCCGAACTGATCGGCACTTTCTGGCTGGTCCTTGGTGGCTGTGGCAGTGCGGTCCTCGCAGCCAGTTCCCCTCTCGGCATCGGTGTGCTCGGTGTCGCTTTCGCTTTCGGCCTCACCGTACTGACCATGGCGTTTGCCATCGGCCATATCTCTGGTTGCCATCTGAACCCCGCCGTATCGTTCGGGCTGGTGGTGGGCGGGCGTTTTCCGGCCAAAGAGCTGCTGCCCTACGTGATCGCGCAAGTGATTGGCGCCATTCTGGCTGCGGGTGTGATCTACCTCATCGCCAGCGGCAAGGCCGGTTTCGAGTTGTCTTCGGGGCTGGCTTCAAACGGCTACGCCGACCACTCGCCCGGTGGCTATACGCTGGGTGCGGGCTTCATCAGTGAAGTGGTGATGACGGCGATGTTCCTGGTAGTGATCATGGGTGCGACCGATTCGCGGGCCCCGGCGGGCTTTGCACCGATCGCCATCGGCCTGGCCCTGACCCTGATCCACCTGATCTCGATCCCGGTAACCAATACCTCGGTCAACCCCGCGCGTAGCACGGGGCCGGCCCTGTTCGTTGGTGGCTGGGCCCTGCAGCAACTGTGGCTGTTCTGGGTGGCGCCGCTGATAGGTGCTGCAATCGGCGGCGCGCTTTACCGGGGCCTGGCAAAAGAGCCTTAGCGCTGGTGCACGCAGCGCCCTGCAGCGTAGGTTTCACGCACAGTGCGGTCGTCGCCCAGGGTGGTGAGCACGAACAGGGTCTCTTCGATGCTGTTGGACTGCTGAATGCGGTAGTCCAGCAGCGGCGTGGCCTTGTAGTCCAGCACCACGAAGTCGGCATCGTTGCCCGGGCGCAGGCTACCGATGCGGTCGTCCAGGCGTAGCGCGCGGGCGCCGCCAAGGGTAGCCAGGTACAGCGACTTGTACGGGTGCAGTCGCGCGCCTTGCAGCTGCATCACCTTGTACGCTTCGTTCAGGGTGTTGAGCAGCGAGAAGCTGGTGCCGGCGCCGACGTCGGTACCCAGGCCCACGTTGACCTTGAAGCGCTCGGCCTGGGGCAGGTTGAACAGGCCGCTGCCGAGGAACAGGTTGGAGGTGGGGCAGAAGGCCACGGCCGAGCCGGTTTCGGCCAGGCGCTGGCATTCGTCGTCGCACAGGTGCACGCCGTGGGCAAACACCGAGCGCTCGCCCAGCAACTCGAAGTGGTCGTACACGTCCAGGTAACCCTTCTGCTCGGGGAACAGCGACTTGACCCAGTCGATTTCCTTGAGGTTTTCCGACAGGTGCGTGTGCATGTACACGCCAGGGTGTTCCTTGAGCAACTGGCCGGCCAGGGTCAGCTGTTCTGGCGTACTGGTCGGGGCGAAGCGTGGGGTAACCGCGTAGTGCAGGCGGCCCTTGCCATGCCAGCGCTCGATCAGCGCCTTGCTTTCGGCGTAGCCGGACTCGGCGGTGTCGGTCAGGTAGTCCGGGGCATTGCGGTCCATCATCACCTTGCCGGCGATCAGGCGCAGGTCCAGGCGCTCGGCCTCTTCGAACAGGGCGTTGACCGATTCCGGGTGCACGCTGCCGAACACCAGTGCGGTGGTGGTGCCGTTGCGCAGCAGTTCCTTGAGGAAGATCTTTGCCACCTGGTCGGCGTGGGCTTTATCGGCGAACTGTTTTTCGCAGGGGAAGGTGTAGGTGTTCAGCCAGTCCAGCAGTTGCTCGCCGTAGGAGCCGATCATGCCGGTCTGCGGGAAATGGATATGGGTGTCGATAAAACCCGGGGTGATCAGCGCGTCTTGGTAGTGCTCCACCGGGATGCCGGCGTCCAGGGTCGGCAGCAGGTCGCTGGCGTGGCCAATGGCGCTGATGCGGCCATCGTCGACCACCAGCAGGCCGTCTTCGAAATACTCATGGGAAGCCTCCAGGCCCACCTCGGCCGGGTCGGCGATGCTGTGCAGGATGGCGGCACGGTAGGCTTTGCGGGTAACGGTCATAACACACTCGTCAAATAGCTTGGCTGCGCCGGGAGGGCGGCAGCAACTGGGCAATGGGGCCGGCATTGGCCGCAGCGTCGTGCTGGCCGAAGCAGGCGTTGTAGGTGGCGATGATTTCGCCGGCGATGGACACGGCGATCTCGATGGGCAGCTTGCCCTTTACCTCTGGCAGGCCCATCGGGCAGCGCATGCGTGCCAGCACGGCATCGTCGTAGCCGCGCTCGCGCAGGCGGTGCTCGAACTTGACCCGTTTGGTCTTCGAGCCGATCAGGCCGAACCAGGTGAAATCGTTGCGCTTGAGAATGGCGGCGGTCAGCTCCAGGTCGAGCTGGTGGTTGTGGGTCATGACGATGCAGTAGCAGCCTGGCGGCAGGCCCGCGACTTCGTCGACCGGTTCCTCACTGACGACCTTGGTCACCCCGTTGGGGATGAGCTCGGGGAATTCCTGTTCACGCGAATCGATCCAGCGCACCCGGCAGGGCAGCGCGGCGAGCAAGGGTACCAGAGCCCGGCCGACATGGCCCGCGCCGAACACGGCGATCTGCGCCTGCACGGCGGCCATGGGCTCGAACAGCAGCACGGTCACGCCGCCGCAGCACTGGCCGAGGCTGGCGCCGAGGCTGAAGCGCTCCAGGTGCGGGGTGGTGCGCTGCTCTTCAAGCATTTGCCGGGCGATGTGCAGGGCCTTGTATTCCAGGTGGCCGCCGCCGATGGTGTCGAACAGGCCACTGGCGCTGACCACCATCTTCGAGCCAGCGTTGCGCGGGGTCGAGCCGCGCTCCTCGATGATGGTCACCAGCACGCAGGCTTCGCCACGGGACTGGTGGTCGGCGAGGGCGTTGATCCATTGGTGCATGATGCAGATCCTCATTCCAGGTGGCCTGTTGGGGCCCTATCGCCGGCAAGCCGGGCTCCCACAAATACAGCACAGAGCTTGCCAGCGGTGCAGCACCTGTGGGAGCCCGGCTTGCCGGCGATAGGGCCCGAACAGGCGCCCACCCAACCTCAGTGAGTGACAGTTTCCAGTTGCGGTTCTACAGGCTGAGTGGCAGCCACCGCCTTGCGCATCTGTTCACAGCCCCACAGCACCCGCTCCGGTGTCGCGGGCGCGTCGATGTTCGGCTGCACGCGATAATCGGCCAGGCTGGCCACGGCATCCTTGATCGCACACCAGGCCGCAATGCCGAGCATGAACGGCGGCTCGCCCACGGCCTTGGAATGGAACACGGTGTCTTCCGGGTTCTTGCGGTTTTCCACCAGCTTCACCCGCAGGTCCAGCGGCATGTCGGCCACTGCCGGGATCTTGTAGCTGGCCGGGCCGTTGGTCATCAGTTTGCCCTTGGCGTTCCACACCAGTTCTTCGGTGGTCAGCCAGCCCATGCCCTGGATGAAACCGCCTTCCACCTGGCCGATGTCGATGGCCGGGTTAAGCGAGTCGCCCACGTCGTGCAGGATGTCGGCACGCAGCATCTTGTACTCGCCGGTCAAGGTATCCACGATCACTTCCACGCAGGCAGCGCCGAAGGCGTAGTAGTAGAACGGCCGGCCGCGTGCCTGGCTGCGATCGTAGAAGATCTTCGGCGTGCGGTAGAACCCGGTGCTGGACAGCGACACCTGGGCGAAGTAGGCCTGCTGCACCAGTTGCTCGAAGCTGACGATCTGGTCGCGCACGCGCACATGGCCGTTGCGGAACTCGACGTCCTCCTCGGTCACCTGATAGTGCCGTGCGGCGAACTCGGTCAGGCGCCGCTTGAGGATTTCGGCCGCGTTCTGCGCCGCCTTGCCGTTCAGGTCGGCGCCGCTGGAGGCAGCGGTCGGCGAGGTGTTGGGCACCTTGTCGGTGTTGGTGGCGGTGATCTGGATACGGCTGAAATCCACCTGGAAGATCTGCGCCACCACCTGTGCCACCTTGGTGTTCAGGCCCTGGCCCATCTCGGTGCCGCCGTGGTTCAGGTGAATGCTGCCATCGGTGTAGATGTGGATCAGCGCACCGGCCTGGTTGAGGAAGGTGGCGGTGAACGAAATGCCGAACTTGACCGGCGTCAGCGCCAGGCCCTTTTTCAGCACCGGGCTGTTGGCGTTGAAGCGGCGGATCGACTCGCGGCGCTCGGCGTAGTCGCTGCTGGCTTCCAGGTCGGCGGTCATCTCTTCGAGCATGTTGTGCTCGACGGTCTGGTAGTAGTGGGTGACGTTACGCTCGGTTTTGCCGTAGTAGTTGGCCTTGCGCACGGCCAGCGGGTCACGGCCCAGGTGGCGGGCGATATGGTCCATCACCTGCTCGATGGCGACCATGCCCTGCGGGCCGCCAAAGCCGCGGTAGGCGGTGTTGGAGGCGGTGTTGGTCTTGCAGCGGTGGCCATGCACGGTGGCATCGCCCAGGTAGTAAGCGTTGTCGGAGTGGAACATGGCGCGGTCAACGATGGAACCGGACAGGTCGGGCGAGTAGCCGCAGTTGCCGGCCAGGTCGAAATTGATGCCGTGCAAGCGGCCGTTGTCATCAAAGCCTACATCGTATTCAACGTAGAACGGGTGGCGCTTGCCGGTCATGGTCATGTCTTCGACGCGAGGCAGGCGCATCTTGGTGGGCTGGCCGGTCAGGCGCGCCACCACCGCACACAGGCAGGCCGGGCTGGCGGCCTGGGTTTCCTTGCCACCAAAGCCGCCACCCATGCGGCGCATGTCCAGCACCACCTTGTTCATCGGCACGTCGAGCACTTCGGCGACCAGCTTCTGCACTTCGGTGGGGTTCTGCGTGGAGCAGTAGACGATCATGCCGCCGTCTTCCGTGGGCATCACCGAGGAAATCTGCGTTTCCAGGTAGAAGTGTTCCTGGCCGCCAATGTGCAGCGTGCCCTGAATGCGGTGCGGGGCGCTGGCCAGGGCGGTAGCGGAGTCGCCGCGCTGGTGGGTGTGGCTGTCGAGTACGAAGTGCTTTTTGCGCAGCGCATCGACCACATCCAGCACCGGTTCAAGGTCTTCGTATTCGACGATGGCGGCCATGGCCGCACGGCGTGCGGTTTCTAGGTCACGGGCGGCCACGGCAAGCACGGGCTGGCCGAAGAACTCGACCTTGTCGATGGCCAGCAGCGGGTCGCCGGCCACCACCGGGCCGATGTCTTTCAGGCCGGGAATGTCTTCGTGGGTGATGGCAATACGCACACCCTCGAAGGCATAGCACGGCGTGGTGTCGAGGCGCAGGATGCGCGCATGGGCGCGGTCGGCGGTGCGCGCATAGACGTGCAGCTGGTTGGGGAATTCCAGGCGGTCGTCGATGTACAGCGCCTCGCCGGATACATGCTTGTCGGCGCTGTCATGCTTGACGCTGCGGCCCACCCCGGTGGTGAGGTCCTGGCTGAACAGCTCGGCCATCTCGGCCTGGCTCTTGGCTACGTGATGGTTAGACATAAGCGGTCACCCGGGTTTCGATGTGCGGCGTTTGCTGTTCGATGAAGTACTTGCGCAGCAGGTTCTGCGCGGTCAGCAGGCGGTATTCCTTGCTGGCGCGGAAGTCGCTCAGCGGGGTGAAGTCTTCGGCCAGGGCCTGGCAGGCACGCTCGATGGCGGCCTGGTTCCACGGCTTGCCGCGCAGTGCCGCTTCGCAGGCGCGGGCCCGCTTAGGGATGGCCGCCATGCCGCCAAAGGCGATGCGCACACCGCTGACCACGCCGTTTTCGATGCTGAGGTTGAAGGCCGCGCACACGGCAGAAATATCGTCGTCCAGGCGCTTGGACACTTTGTAGGCGCGGAACGCCCAGTCACTGGTGGCGCGCGGCACGATGATCTTCTCGATGAACTCGCTGTCCTGGCGGGCAGTGATGCGGTAGTCGATGAAGTAGTCTTCCAGTGCCAGGGTGCGCTGGCGCTCGCCTTGGCGCAGCACGATCTGCGCGTCCAGGGCAATCAGCAGGGGCGGCGAATCGCCGATGGGCGAGGCGTTGCCGATATTGCCGCCCAGGGTGCCCTGGTTGCGAATCTGCAGCGAGGCGAAGCGGTGCAGCAGGTCGCCGAAGTCTGGGTATTCCTCGTGGAGTGCGCCGTAGCAGTCGGTGAGCGGGGTGGCAGCGCCGATTTCCAGGTGGCTGGCGGTTTTTTCGATGCGTTTGAGCTCGGCCACGTGGCCGACATAGATCATCACCGGCAAGGTCTTGTGGAACTGGGTCACTTCCAGGGCCAGGTCGGTACCGCCGGCCAGCAGGCGGGCTTCGGGGTGCGAACTGTAAAGGTCGGCCAGGTCCGCCACGGTCAGCGGCACCAGGCAACGCTTGTCGCCGCTGTTCAGCTCGCCCGTCTGGGTCGGCGTAATGGCCTTCAGGCGGCTGATGGTTTGCGCCTGCTGGGCATCGAACTGGTCGCGGCAGGGCTGGCGGCAGCTCTGCTCGGCGGCGTCGAGGATCGGGCGGTAGCCGGTGCAGCGGCACAGGTTGCCGGCCAGGGCTTCCTGGGCCTGGTGCAGGTCGGGGCCGCTGCTGTTCTTTTGCAGGGCGAACAACGACATGACAAAGCCTGGGGTGCAGAAGCCGCATTGCGAGCCATGGCAATCGGCCATGGCCTGTTGCACGCTGTGCAGTTGGCCCTGATGCTTGAGGCCCTCGACGCTGATCAGTTGCTTGCCGTGCAGCGACGAAACAAAAGTGAGGCACGAGTTGAGGCTGCGGTAGCGCAGGCTGTCGTTGCCTTGTTCGTCCTGGGTCAATTCGCCGACGACCACGGTGCAGGCGCCGCAGTCACCACTGGCGCAGCCCTCCTTGGTGCCGGGTTTGCCCAGGTGCTCGCGCAGGTACTGCAGCACCGTCATGTTCGGGTCCAGGGCGTGCTCATTACGCAGCTCCTGGTTGACGAGAAACTGGATCACGGGGATAGCCTCGCAATGGTTTTATTGTTGTTGGGCGGACTCTAAGCAACAGCTGTCCAGCAGGTCAATATTTTTCTGACTCAAAGGTCAAGAAATTGATCATGCCACCGCCCGGCCGCACACATTGCCCATACTACAAGCATAGATCGCGCCGGGCGCGCGGCTGTCTGGCAGGTCAAATAAACCCCCTGGGCCCTCTGCGCGATTACCGCCCAAGTACGCTACAATCCGCCCCTTGTGCCCAGTTCAATGATTTTGAAGGAAAACCATGACGTTCAAGGCCCCGGACAGCCTCTCCGAGCAGATTGCCGATTACTTGGCCGAACGCATCATCCGCGGCGAGCTGGCGCCAGGCGAGCGTATCCAGGAGCAGAAGGTAACCCTGGCCCTCAACGTCAGCCGTGGCTCGGTGCGCGAAGCGTTGCTGATCCTCGAGCGCCGGCACCTGGTGGCGATTTTGCCGCGCCGGGGTGCTCATGTGACCGTGCTGGACGAGCGCAGCGTGCGCAGCCTGTGTTCCTTGATGGGCGAGTTCTACATCCTGCTGGGCAATGCGGTTGCGCAAAAATGGCGCACCGATGCCGATCTGCGCCCGTTTCTGGATATTCAGCAGCGCCTGCAGCGTGCCCATGACCAGCTCGACATCAAGACGTTTGTCGCCGACAGCTTCGCGGTGATGCGCGCGGCCTATCCGTTCGCCGACAACCCGTTCCTGCAGGAAACCGTGGAAAACCTGCAGCCGGCCATGAGCCGTGCCTACTACCTGTCGCTGGACCAGCGCCAGGCCAACATGATCGACTACCTGGACCTGTTCGCCCGCCTGCTCGACGCCGTGGTCGCCCGTGATCTGCCGCGCATTCGCGAGGTGCTTACCGCCTACGGCCAGCGCAGCTGCGAACTGGTGCTGGCGGCGCTGGCCCGAGGCTGACCGATGCGCCTGAAGTGCATTCGCCTGGCCGGGTTCAAGTCGTTCGTCGACCCGACGACGGTCAATTTCCCCAGTAACATGGCGGCCGTGGTCGGCCCCAATGGCTGCGGCAAGTCCAACATCATCGACGCTGTGCGCTGGGTGATGGGCGAGAGTTCGGCAAAAAACCTGCGCGGCGAGTCGATGACCGACGTCATCTTTAACGGCTCCAGCGGCCGCAAGCCGGTCAGCCAGGCCAGCATCGAGCTGGTGTTCGACAACAGCGAAACCACCCTGGTGGGTGAGTACGCCGCCTACGCCGAAATTTCGATCCGCCGCAAGGTCACCCGCGACGGGCAGAACAGCTATTACCTCAACGGCACCAAGTGCCGCCGGCGCGACATCACCGATATCTTCCTCGGTACCGGCCTGGGGCCGCGCAGCTATTCGATCATCGAGCAGGGGATGATCTCCAAGCTGATCGAGGCCAAGCCCGAGGAGCTGCGCAACTTTATCGAGGAAGCCGCTGGCATCTCCAAGTACAAGGAGCGCCGTCGCGAAACCGAGAACCGCATCCGCCGCACCCAGGAAAACCTGGCGCGCCTGACCGACCTGCGCGAAGAGCTGGAGCGTCAGCTGGAGCGCCTGCACCGCCAGGCCCAGGCGGCCGAGAAGTACCGCGAGTACAAAGCCCAGGAACGCCAGTCGAAGGCACGCCTGTCGGCCTTGCGCTGGCGCGGCCTGGACGAGCAGGTACGCCAGCGCGAGTCGGTGATTGGCGACCAGGATGTCTCTCATGAGGCGTTGGTGGCCGAGCAGCGCAACGCCGATGCCAGCATCGAGCGCCTGCGCGATGGCCACCATGAATTGTCCGAACGCTTCAACCAGGTGCAGGGCCGCTTCTACTCGGTAGCCGGTGACATCGCCCGGGTGGAACAGAGTATCCAGCACGGCCAGCAGCGCCTGCGGCAGTTGCAGGACGACTTCAAGGAAGCCGAGCGCACGCGCCTGGAGACCGAATCGCACCTGGGCCACGACCGCACCTTGCTGGCCACCCTGGGCGAGGAGCTGGCCATGCTCGAACCCGAGCAGGAAATGACCCTGGCCGCCGCCGAAGAGGCCGCCGCTGCCCTTGAAGAAGCCGAGTCGGGCATGCACGGCTGGCAGGAGCAGTGGGACAGCTTCAACAGCCGCTCCGCCGAACCACGCCGCCAGGCCGAAGTGCAGCAGGCGCGCCTGCAACAGCTGGAAGCCAGCCTGGAGCGTTTGGCCGAGCGCCAGCGCAAGCTGGGCGAGGAGCGCGAGCAGCTGGGTAGCGACCCGCAGGACGCGGCCATGCTCGAATTGGCCGAGCAACTGGCCAGCAGTGAAATGCTGCTGGAAGAACTGCAGCTGTCCGAAGAGCAGGTGGTCGAGCGCCTGGAAGGCGCGCGCGAGCAACTGCAACAGGCCACCCAGGCGCAGCAGCAGGCCCAGGGCGACTTGCAGCGCCTGGGGGGTCGTCTGGCCTCGCTCGAAGCCTTGCAGCAGGCTGCCCTGGAGCCGGGCGCTGGTGCTGCAGACTGGCTGCAAGGCCAAGGTCTGGAGCAACAGCCACGCTTGGCTGAGGGCTTGCGGGTAGAGCCAGGTTGGGAACTGGCAGTAGAAACGGTGCTTGGCGCCGATCTGCAGGCCGTGCTGGTGGACGACTTCAACACGCTCGATTTCACAGGCCTTGAGCAAGGTGAGCTGCGTTTGCTGCAGGCCAGCGGCAAGGGGGCATCGTTGCCCGGCAGCCTGCTGGAAAAGGTCGCAGGCCGTATCGACCTGGCGCCCTGGCTGGGCCAGGTCAAGCCTGTGGAAGACCTGGCCCAGGCGCTGGCACAGCGCGCGTCGCTTGGCGAAGGGCAGAGCCTGGTCAGTCGCGATGGCTACTGGGTAGGCCAGCACTTCCTGCGGGTACGCCGTGGCGGTGAAGCCGAAGGCGGCGTGCTGGCGCGCGGCCAGGAGATCGAGCGCCTGGGCCAGGAGCAACATGAGCAGGAGGCGGCACTGGAGCAGTTGGAGCAACAGCTGCAGGCCCTGCGCGAGCAGCAGCTGGACCAGGAAGAGCAGCGCGAACAGCTGCGCCGCCGCACCCAGGAAGAAAACCGTCTGCATGGCGAGCTGAACGCCAGCCTGTCAGCCAGCCGTGCCCGAGCCGAGCAGGTCGAATTGCGCCGTCGGCGCGTGCTTGAAGAACTGGCCGAGCTGGAAGAGCAGCGCGCCCTCGAGCACGAGCAGTTGGGCGAAGCCCGCTTGCTGCTGCAGGAGGCCCTGGAACTGATGGCCCAGGACACCGAGCAGCGTGAGCAGTTGATGGCCCGCCGCGACACCCTGCGCGAAGGCCTCGACCGGGTGCGCCAAGAGGCCCGCCAGCACAAGGACCACGCCCACCAGTTGGCCGTGCGCCTGGGTTCGCTGCGCGCCCAGCACGACTCTACCCGTCAGGCCCTGGAGCGCCTGGAGCAGCAGGCCGCGCGCCTGACCGAGCGCCAGGAGCAACTGAGCCTGAACCTGGAAGAGGGCGAGGCCCCTCAGGAAGAACTGCGCCTGAAGCTCGAAGAGCTGCTGGAGCGGCGCATGAGCGTCGACGAGGAAATGCGCAAGGCCCGCCTGCACATGGACGAAGCCGACCGCGAACTGCGTGATGCCGAAAAGCGCCGCACCCAGGCCGAGCAGCAAGCCCAGCTGCTGCGCGGCCAACTGGAACAACTGCGCCTGGAGTGCCAGGGCCTGGACGTGCGCCGCAAGACCTTGCAAGAGCAGTTGCTGGCCGATGGCTACGACCTGCAAGGTGTACTCGCCACTTTGGAGGCAGAGGCCAGCGAGCAGGGTACCGAACAGGAACTGGAGCAGCTTGAAGCACGCATCCAGCGCCTGGGCGCGATCAACCTGGCCGCCATCGAGGAGTACGAGCAGCAGTCCGAGCGCAAGCGCTACCTGGACGCGCAGGACGCCGACCTGGTCGAAGCCCTGGAGACCCTGGAAAACGTCATCCGCAAGATCGACAAGGAAACGCGTAACCGCTTCAAGGATACCTTTGATCAGATAAATGCCGGATTACAGGCACTTTTCCCAAAAGTTTTCGGTGGCGGCAGCGCTTATCTGGAACTGACGGGCGAAGATCTACTCGATACAGGGGTGACGATCATGGCGCGACCACCGGGCAAGAAGAACAGCACCATCCATCTGCTGTCCGGCGGCGAGAAGGCACTGACCGCTTTGGCGCTGGTGTTTGCCATTTTCAAGTTGAACCCCGCACCGTTCTGCATGCTCGACGAGGTCGATGCGCCGCTGGACGATGCCAACGTCGGGCGCTATGCGCGCCTGGTCAAGGAAATGAGTGAAAGCGTGCAGTTCATCTACATCACGCATAACAAGATTGCCATGGAAATGGCGGACCAGTTGATGGGGGTGACGATGCATGAACCGGGTTGTTCACGTCTTGTTGCAGTTGATGTGGAGGCGGCCATGGCCATGGTCGACGCTTGATGTGCGACGATGGGGGCACATTCTGTAGCGAAATGCCCCCGTCATGTGCGACAGACGGTGTAAAGTTGTCTTTGGTCGTGCTAGCTTAATGTCACTCGTTTTTTGCGTGGGTAAAACGCCTGTCAGAACATAGAGTTGGCGCCACGTGTTAAAGGGCTTTGAACCCTTTGTTTTCAAGCATATTTTTATAGAGGCACGGGATTACATGGAAATCGGTCTGCGCGAGTGGCTGATCGTCATCGGCATCATTGTCATTGCCGGGATTCTTTTCGACGGCTGGCGCCGCATGCGCGGCGGGAAAGGCAAGTTGAAATTCCGTTTGGATCGCAGTTATTCCAACCTGCCGGAAGAAGAGGGTGGCGGTGCCGAAGTGCTCGGCCCGTCGCGTGTGCTGGACGCCCACAAGGAGCCTGAGCTGGACGAAAGCGACTTGCCGTCGCTCAGCGCTTCTTCGCGTGATCGCGAACGCGAGCCCAAGCCGGCCAAGGCCAGCAAACGCAACAAGCGCGCCACCGCAGCGGCGGATGTGCAGCAGGGCGACCTGAACCTGAGTGCCGACACGCGCGAGCCTGACCTGTTTGCCGACAGCGATGACGACTTTGCCGCCGAGAACACCCGCAGCAGCAGCCCGACGCCTGCCACCAGCCTCAAGGAGCTGCCCCCGGCCGAGGAAGTGCTGGTGATCAGCGTTATCTCCCGTGACGAGGGCGGCTTCAAAGGCCCGGCACTGCTGCAGAACATTCTGGAAAGCGGCCTGCGCTTCGGCGAAATGGACATCTTCCACCGCCACGAGAGCATGGCCGGCCACGGCGAAGTGCTGTTCTCCATGGCCAACGCGGTCAAGCCTGGCGTGTTCGACCTGGACGACATCGACCACTTCAGCACCCGTGCAGTGAGCTTCTTCCTTGGCCTGCCGGGCCCCCGTCATCCGAAGCAGGCCTTCGACGTGATGGTCGCCGCGGCGCGCAAGCTGGCCCACGAACTCAACGGCGAGCTCAAGGACGACCAGCGCAGCGTGCTGACGGCCCAGACCATCGAGCACTACCGCCAGCGCATCGTCGAGTTCGAGCGCCGCGCGCTGACCCAGAAGCGCTGACAGATCCAGACGAAAGAGCAGCCTGAGGGCGTGCTGGTCGGTTCGGGAGTTACTGCCTGACCCGGCCCTATCGCCGGCAAGCCAGCTCCCACAGGAGTACCACTGCCTTCCAGGCTCGTGGTGTACCTGTGGGAGCTGGCTTGCCGGCGATAGGGCCGGGTCAGGCAATTACCAATCCAGGCCCCCAGACACCACCCCAGGCTGCTCTTTTTGCTTTGCAAGAGACCCTGAAAATGACCGCCGAAACCCGTATCCACGAACTGCGTGCCGAACTCGACCAGCACAACTACCGCTACTACGTGCTCGACGAGCCCAGTGTGCCCGATGCCGAATACGACCGCCTGTTCAACGAGCTCAAGGCGCTTGAGGCTGAACACCCTCACCTGGTAACCCCCGATTCGCCAACCCAGCGTGTCGGTGGCCAGGCGTTGTCCGCCTTCAGCCAGGTGCGCCACGAAGTGCCCATGCTCAGCCTGGGCAACGCCTTCGAAGAAACCGACCTGCGTGAGTTCGGCCGCCGCGTGGTAGAAGGCCTCGACCAGCCCGGGGCGGTTGACTACAGCTGCGAACCCAAGCTCGATGGCTTGGCCGTGAGCCTGCTGTACCGCGACGGCCAGCTGGTGCAGGGCGCTACCCGTGGTGACGGCACCACCGGCGAGGATATCAGCGCCAACGTGCGCACGGTGCGCAACATCCCGCTCAAGCTGCAGGGCCAGGGCTGGCCGGCGCTGCTGGAGGTGCGCGGTGAGGTGTACATGAGTAAAGCCGGTTTCGACCGGCTCAACGCCGCCCAGGCCGAAGCCGGCGGCAAGACCTTCGCCAACCCGCGCAACGCAGCCGCCGGCAGCCTTCGTCAGCTGGACTCGAAGATTACCGCCAGCCGCCCGCTGGAGTTCTGCTGCTATGGCGTTGGCCAGGTGTCCGAGAGTATCGGCGACAGCCACATCGGCACCCTCGAGCAGCTCAAGGCTTGGGGCCTGCCGATCAGCCGCGAGCTCAGGCACGCAGCAGGCATTGATGAGTGCCTGGCCTACTACCGCGACATCGGCGAGCGGCGCAACAGCCTGCCTTACGAAATCGACGGCGTGGTGTTCAAGGTCAACAGCCTGGCGGCCCAGCGCGAGCTGGGTTTCCGAGCCCGTGAGCCACGCTGGGCAATTGCCCACAAGTTCCCGGCCATGGAAGAGCTTACCGAGGTGCTGGACGTCGAGTTCCAGGTTGGCCGCACAGGTGCGGTAACGCCAGTGGCGCGCCTGAAGCCGGTCAAGGTTGCCGGTGTGACCGTGTCCAACGCCACCTTGCACAACATGGACGAAATCGCCCGCCTGGGCCTGCGCATTGGTGACACGGTGATCATCCGCCGTGCCGGTGACGTGATCCCGCAGGTGATGCAAGTCGTGCTGGAGCGCCGCCCGGAAGATGCCCGCCCGGTACAAGTGCCGAGCGAGTGCCCAGTGTGTGGCTCGCAGGTCGAACGTACCCAGCTGGTCAAGCGCAGCAAAGGCAAGGAAACCACCAGCGAAGGTGCGGTGTACCGCTGTGTCGGTCGCCTGGCCTGTGGCGCCCAGCTCAAACAGGCGATCATTCACTACGTGTCGCGCCGTGCCATGGACATCGACGGCCTGGGCGAGAAGAGCGTCGAGCAACTGGTGGACGAAGGCCTGATCCGCTCGCCGGCGGATCTGTATAAGCTGGAGTTCGAGCAGATTGTCGGCCTTGAAGGCTTTGCCGAGGTGTCCAGCAAGAAGTTGCTCGATGCCATCGAAGCCAGCAAGCGCCCAAGCCTGGCGCGCTTCATCTACGCCCTGGGCATTCCGGATGTCGGCGAAGAGACCGCCAAGGTGCTGGCCCGCTCGCTGGGCAGCCTGGCGCGCGTGCAGCAGGCGCTGCCGCAGGTGCTTACTTACCTGCCGGACATCGGCCTGGAAGTGGCCTACGAGATTCACAACTTCTTCGAAGACGAGCACAACCAGAAGGTCATTGAGCAGCTTCTGGCCAGCGGCATGCAGCTACAGGACGAAGGCGAACTGGCTGCCGAATTCGCTGCCAGCACCACCTTGGCCGGGATGATCGCCAAGCTCGACATCGCCTCGGTCGGCCCGACCGGTGCCGAGAAGCTGGTGGCCAAGCTCGACAGCCTGGACAAGATCATCGCCGCCGACGGCATCGACCTGCGCCAGGCCCTGGCGGCCAAGCAGGCTGACGCAGTGCGTGAGTTCTTCAAGGATGAAGCGAATCAAAAGCTGGCGCGGGATATCGAAGCCCAGTTGCTGGCGTTCGGTATGCATTGGAGCAGCGAGAAGAAGGTAGCCGAGGGCTTGCCGCTGGCCGGCCAGACCTGGGTGTTGACTGGTACGCTGGAGCGCATGAGCCGCGACATCGCCAAAGACAAGCTGGAAAGCCTGGGGGCCAAGGTGGCCGGCTCGGTGTCTGGCAAGACCCACTGCGTGGTGGCAGGGCCGGGGGCAGGCTCCAAGCTGGCCAAGGCCGCTGAGCTGGGCGTGAAGGTGCTGGACGAAGATGCCTTCGTCACATTCCTGGCCGAACAGGGCATCGCTATCTGAAGCCCTGCGCTATCCCCGACCCCAACATTCTGGCTCGATACCAAGATTCAGAAGCTTGTACGGTCCTTGTAGGAGCTGGCTTGCCGGCGATCACCGGCAAAGCCGGTGCCATCCACCGCGGTGCCTTCTTCGCGGGCACGCCCGCTCCCACAGGTTTGCGCGCCGGTTCAGCGCCCATGCGCCTGACAAGTCATTGAGAAATGATGACTTTTTCTCCCTCAGAGGTTGTATCTGCCCGCAAGACCGGTACAATGGCGCCACTCGCTGCTCAGCGAGGCATGTAGTGGTGGCCCCGTCGGTCCCCCCGCATTGATTACCCGTTAACCTGGTCAGGCCCGGAAGGGAGCAGCCATAGCGGGAACATCGAGTGCCGGGGTGTGGCTGGTGGGGCCGCCTCCATTCTATAAGTCCATGATTTTAAAGGACTTTTCTCGCTAAAAATCTCGAAGTGTGACAGCGTTTAGGTACACCTAAGTGGTGCATCGTGCTGTGCATTCTAAGCTGCAAAAGCCCTCTCTCCAAGCCTTGTCATATTTGGTGGCACATTGGCATTGCTTCGTGTTGTGCCTAAGGGTGTCGTGGGGCGTTGCTCTAATCGCTTCCTGTAAGGCTACAGAGGTGTTTATAGCAATGCGTTGTCTGAGGACGAGGTGCCTAACAACGCTTATCTCTGCTGTCCATGACTAGTGACATTCCGGAATGTACAGCCGTCGGTTTTTCACGCCCTGCTAGAAGCACGTTGCCATTCCTTCGCTTCCGTTGCTTAGGTTGTACCTCCTTTTTGTAGCTGTTCTCGGCGTGAGCGTGTCTTTGCGGTTGATGTCGATTAGCCATCTGGGACATGATTCACTGAAACCGCTAGCTGGCGACTCTCTGGCCCATCAAGGTCTATGCGAGTGTGGGAGCCCAGCGATATGCAAATCAGCCAACGCAAAGGACGCATCATGAGTGTTGTGACAGCCGCTGTCATTGAAAAACTAAAGCAGGATATAGCAGTCGGTGATTTGATTGTAGTGATTGGGACCGGAGTAAGTATAGGGTTAACTAAAAATAAGCGGCCGGCCCTATCTTGGCAGGGGCTAATTGCAGACGGACTTCAATGTGCCCTTCAAAAAGGGAAGATTAATGCTGAACAAAATGAGCGATGGCATGGCTCGTTATATACTGATGATCTCGATGACATGCTTGGCGCAGCTGAGTATGTTGGTAGAAAACTGGGGGCGCCGTTTGGAGACTTATATGCGCGTTGGCTGGAGACAGTTTTTAGTGATGAAAGAACCGATAATTCTAAGTTAGAAGAGGCAATTCGAAAAATAACAGCCTGCGGAACCCCTATCTGTACACTGAACTATGATGGACTTTTAGAAAAAGTAACTGGCCTTCCCGCCATTGATCTGACAGATCTCCGTAAATCTACCGAATGGGTACGTAGAGAGACGACAGGTATTCTTCACTTGCATGGGCAATGGAGGAAGCCTGAATCTTGCGTTTTAGGTATCAGTGATTATGACGATGCCGTGGTTAGTGAGCCAAGAAACCTCATTCAAAGGAATCTCAGTACTTTCAAACGATTGTTGTTTATTGGTTGCGGTGACACCTTCGCCGATCCTAACTTCTCGGCATTAATAACTTGGCTGAGAGAGAATATGAAATCTGCAGCTCCCCAGCATTACGCTCTGGTGACTGATGATCAGTATGTATCAAGGCACGCTGACGAAACTTGGCATGGTTTTGTAGATCCTTTGAGTTACGGTGGAAGCCATGCAGATTTGCCTGAATTTATTTCGTCGATTTTTGACCGGCCGCCTCCCGGTATTTCTAAGGTAAGTAATGCAGCCAATATCTCTTCTGGAGCATATGAGTCAATTATTGATGAGTATAGGAATTTTCTAATTAGGGATTGTGGGCAGATGACCATCGAAGGTATTAAAACTGACATGGACACTGCCCAGCGTAGATTCGATTTAGAGAAACTGTTTGTTCCCTTGCAGCTGGAAGCATGTCAGCCGGATATTCCTGAGAGTGATCCAGATAGAGAAGAAAAGCTCAAGGTATGGTTGGATGAACATAAAGAGCCTTTTACATTTGGTGATGTATTTGAGAGAACCAAAGGCCTCGCGTTATTGGCATTGCCGGGTGGTGGCAAAACCCTGCTTTTGAAACGTCTTGCCGTCGCATACGCTAGCCCAGCTCGGCGCGCTAATAGTGAGGATAATCTACCAGAAATTGACACGGTCCCGGTTTTGATTAGATGTCGGGAGTGGAGGGAATATATCCAGCTTCCTATCTTAACTTTGTTTAAAAAGTTTGCGGATATAACTGGGCAACCAGGTTTGTCAAAGTTTTCTTCTGCAATACTACCAAGGTTGAAAAGTGGGCGTGTTCTACTCCTGATTGATGGTTTAGACGAAATTCACGTAAACTCGGACCGTGAAATTTTTGTTGACAATCTTCAAAAGTTCTTAAGCGACTTTCCGAAGATTCGTGTGGTGATTACAAGCAGAGAGGCTGGGTTTAATCTTGTTGCAGCTAAAGTTGCGGGCTTTTGTGAAAGGTGGCGAGTAGCTCCTCTGAGTCATGCAGCAATTAAGGAGCTATCCCTTCACTGGCATAGATTAATGGCTCCTGGGTCACAAGAGTCAGAAAAGGATGCGCTTGAGTTAGCTAACCATTTGCATAAGACGTCGTCACTAAGAAGGCTTGCAGAGAATCCTCTGCTATTGACCATGTTGCTTGTTGTGAAGCACGGAGCGGGTAGGCTGCCTCCGAACAAAGTTAGCCTATACGGGCGAGCGGTTGAAGTGCTTCTTGATACGTGGAATATTAAGGGGCATGAGCCTCTCAATATCTGGGAGGCAGTCCCGCAGTTAGCTTACATAGCTTTGGAGCTTATGCAGCGAGGCGTACAGACGGCTACAGAGAAAGAATTACTAACGATATTAGAGAGGGCTCGATCGACGGTACCTCTCATCTCAAGGTATGCGAAGGATACGCCCTATGAGTTTCTGAAACGGGTGGAATTGAGGTCGAGTCTCTTGCTTGAGGCTGGACATCAAATTGAAAATGGTATGACTGTTCCTTTTTACCAGTTTAGACATTTAACCTTTCAGGAGTATCTTGCTTCAGTAGCGTTGGCGGATGGCCATTACGATAATTACAGTCCGAGACATTCAATAATTAGGCCTGTTGCGAAAAAGCTTGTAAGTGATGAGTGGAAAGAAGTTGTTCCTATGCTTGCTGTTCTTGCGGGTAAACGAGCTAGCCCTATAGCGGCAGCATTACTAGTGAAGGCTAAGCAGCTTTACAAAAAGGCTCAGGAAAAGAAAGCTTTTGCTGGTTCTCGCGAGTGGAACAATTATCCTGGGACTCTCCCAGCACCCGTAGCCAGATTGTTTCAGATGCTCGTGGAAGAAGCTCAGTTGGAGTCGCAAGAGCTTAGTGAAACTATGCCACTTTTAGCCTATTTTACTAGAGGCTGCAGGCAGCCCTATGATTGGCGTGCGTTCGCCCGTGGCCCCTACGCTATCGACTTTCTTGATGAAGTTTGGAAGCGATTTGAACCCATGGATTGGGATGATGAGACATGGATTAAAAATACCTTGTCAAACTTCTTGGCGTACATGAAGGGTGGCGATTATATTAATAGTCAAGAATTTGTCGAAGATACACTTGTGGCCCTGTCTAATGATAGTGATCGTGTGGTTTGCTTTGGTTTGATGACCTATGTAGGGGCATTGTGGCACGATAGCTCCCGTGAAGATAAAACCACACCATTAAATCTGTTCGAAGCCTCGGAGCGCCTAGTTAGTCATCGTTCAGCAGCGGTATCCTATGCTGCTACCTGGTGTTGGTCCTTATCTCGACTGAATGCCGAGCGGGAATTTTTAATTCCTAGCGTAAATTCACTAAATTCAGCTCTGTGGCAATTGCTTAATGGCTCAAATAATTTTAAGGGGCTAGCAGCTTTTGCTCTTTCCACGGCTGTGGGGCTTCAGCGTGATTATTGGGCTCCTGTATTGTCCGAGACTGAAGTTGAGAAAATCAAGGAATACATAAATCAACCTTCATCGGCAAATCCGCATGCGATAGATAGAACTGGGTTGGCTGTTGTTTGTTTTCACGCTCGTAATATTTTGGATGAGAGGAAGCTGGTCAAGTTTCTCGTAGAAGTTCTGCGTAGAGATTCAGATGTGGAGCTGATGCTGAAGCAGCTTGGAAAGCTTGGGGCTAAAGCATTTGCTGCATACAATTCTGCAAAAGACACCAGGGCAATATCTAGAAATAAGGCGCGGCGAACAGTAGTAGGCTGACGCAATTTCAAGTTGTCTGGGACTATCGACAGATATAATTTAAGTTCTTTTATCTGTCGGTTGTTCCGGTCTCATCCTGGCTGAAAATTAATCCCTATGCCAATGACCTGATGGCTTCGATCTCGAAAATTGTTCGCAATTGGCGTTCAATGGAAGCTTGCGTTCAGCGCTCTGTGTCAGATGCAGCGTGGCAATGTGGGCGGCTGAGAACCCAGCAGTATGGGGGCGAGGTTTAAGAGCCATTCCCGAGCCAATTCCATGTTATTCGCTTCGATTCCAGAATATGGCAGCTAGCAAAAAGCCGCTCGAAGGCGGCTATGTGCGTAGGCGTTCTAAGGTCGAGGAGATGGCATCTGCGTTGGTGTCGAGTGCCTGAAGGGCGATAATCACGTTGTCATGGACATTCACAGACCCTCGCTGTCGTATCCAAGTGCTTAGCTCTTCGATGGCTGCCCTTAATGCTGCCTGGTTCATGTGCAGCAGTTCTAGGGCATCAGCAGTAGCAGCGGCCTTATCATCCATTTGCGGCATCCTGTGTGGTCATGAGGGTGGGCTTATAGCGTACACCAACAGCCGGCTTCAGTTACGGTCTGCTCTGATAGCTAGCTCGGTCAGGCTGATCCCCAGCACGGCACACAGGTCTTTATGCTGTACGATTTCTTGCCGGTAGAGTCCCGCTCTCTACATCACCCTTAAAAAATTGTGGATGATTGAGTGCCTTCGAACACTGCGCCTGTGTCAAGCCTGTAGTGCTTCAGTGTTCTATCAGTAGGCCCATGAGGGCTTTGTATTCAGCTCAGCCGGACACGCTATGCCAAATTCACTACGGACCTTCGCTTGCAGCAGAATATCGGCAGTGTACCGGGGCTGGAATATCGTCGGGGAGACTGGTTAAAGGTAGCCAAGTGTGGGTCAGTGCTTAGTGCTTCTGGCAGGCCCATAGAGAGCCGCATAGCATGATTTCAGAATATCTATGGGGCTGATTAGTTTACCCCGGAACGTCGCTGGAATCGATTCTTACGATCTTACAGAGGCACGCGTTGCTTTAGTCAGTTCCAAGCCCAGACGCTGCATCACACGCATCACAGTAGTTGGTGACCATTGCCCACCACGAGCAGTAGGTACGTTACGTGCTATCAGGCAGTCAGCCACCGCCTGTAGGCTCTTGGCTCCCTTGAGAACACACAGTTCTATAGCATCTTTTACCAGTGCTGCACGGTCGTCTGCCTGCTGACGCTGCGTAGCGTGCCCTTTGATTCTGTTCAGCTTGCTACGGCCCTTAACGAGAGCCTGTTTGCGATTCTCAATCTTCTGCACTGCTTCAGCGTCACCAGATGCGGCACGAGCTTCCAATGACTTCAGAGCGGCCTTGGTGCGTTCGCTGATGAAGCGGCGTTCTTGTTCAGCTAGCATTGCGAACAAGTGCAGTTGCATTGTGTCAGCTTTGGGCATGGTCGCCACCATGAACTGGCTCCGTTTCATAAGGCCAGCGATGTGTTCAACGTCACGGCTTAGCCGGTCCAGTTTGGCCACCACTACAGGGCGCCCGTCTTTGAAAGCTTTAGAACCTGCTGGGCGCTCTAATGGGTGAATCGAGCCTGATATACCCACATCTTGAAACTCTGCCACCACCATCCAGCCTTGTTGCTCAGCGGCCAACTTGATGTATTCCCGCTGAGCGTCGAGGCCCAAGCCCGACTCGCCCTGGCCCTTGGTCGATACGCGGTAGTAGGCAACAACTTCCATGGTGGGTGATTCCTTGCGGGTGGCTGATGATGTCACTTTACAACTGTTTCAACGAACGTTCAACCAATGTAATAGGTTTCAGATGCCTTGTAGATGTAAAAAAGCCCCGCCACTGGCGGGGCTCATGTGCTGGTCAAGTTTCATTTCCATATGAGTCTTTTGGAATAGCCGGGAAAGTGGCTGTTCGCTTGACCCCGTATAGTGCAGGTGCCCGGAAACACTGGGCTGTGACCGTGTAGCGGCATCTAGACGGCTCAGAAGCGTGATCGACTGGATTAGTTATGGTAATAGTTTTCCGTTAGTACTTCAGCGGCTGCTATCAACGCTGGAGTTCCTGTTGTTAGCCCAGGCAGCAGTCTACGTTGAACACGGTTCACTGTGTCCAGCTCTTCTGAAATGTCATGTTCTAATAAGTCAGCCGAGTTAGCCGTCGCAGCAAATGCTGCGCGGTCACCAGATAAGTTTTAACTTGGTTTTAGAGAAGCGCTTGTTGAATGTTATCGATAGGGCCAAGCCAGCCGTTCTTGCCCTTGTAAAGTTCAAATCCAAAGCGTTTTCCGAAAGCGCTCGATTTATCGTTTGCTGCCTCGATGGCGATGTACTTGTATCCAATCACTGGTGCGAGATTCACAAGGAAATTCAATAAGCTTCGACCGTGGCCTTTGCGTTCGGCTACAAAGATTAGTCGTGCAAGTACCAGTGTTTCCTGAGGCCAGCCAACTGCCAAGGGTGGGAAAAGCCGTAAGTAGAGATCATAGTCGCGTTGGCCGTTATCGGCTTTAACGGTCGAACCTAGCGCGACATATAGGTAGCGGTCCACCTTGGGCTTTGTGAAGCCAAATTCCTTCTGAAGAAATCCAGAAAGTTCTTGCTTCAAGTGTTCGCATCCTGCTTTGGCATATTCTCGCCATTTGTCTTCATCGGCACTTAGGTCGGGCTTTTCGGTATGCACTGACATGCTCCTTCGGTTGAATTCTTATTTCAAGCTAGCGGCGTGCCTGAGAGCTTGTCAAGCGGTTTGGTAGAATTTTTTTTGATCGGGTGCTGGCACTTTGGTTGGGTTTTCTAGGAAACTCGAACACTAAGTATAAAAAACTCGAACACTAACTAAAATTTTCTCTTGCACTGAATCTATGCTTACTTTTCGTAGTGTGTGTCTAGTGTTTCTATGTATTCCAAAAAGTCGACAACTATTGCATTCGGCCAGTTCCAAAAACTCAAAAACTTTCAGGTATTTCTCAGTTTGAAATCTATTACACTTGCCCGGCTCTACGAACTGTTTAATTCTTGTGGGTGCTGATCAATCAAAGCCCCGTTGCATCAACCGTCATTGCTGTTGGTGGAGATGCAAGTGGTGTTGTGCTTGGTGGTGGGCTGCCAGCACTGCCCCACGGTCGGCTAGCTATAGCAGTGAGCCCACCACCGCCAGAGTTAGGGCCGACACGAACACAGTACGACATCGAAATGCCCCACGGGAGACCGGCGTGTGAAGCACCACGCCATTGCTTCGGGTACACACCCAAGCCTACAGCGTACTGGCGGGTAGCGTTTGGCCAAGGCTGAACTTCTACACCTGTCGTTGGTACGGTGAAGACGTTAACAGGCTTCATGAAGTTTAAAGCCGGCGTCAAAGGTCAGGTTTGCGTTCTCATCAAAGAGCTGGAACCCCACGTTGCCAGATGCTTGTGGTGGTGAGTCTCTGAACCCATAGACCTCAGCTGTGCCTTCGATATTCGTTCGGAAGGTGTGGGCGGTGCCTGCCTTCTTCATTAGCCCGATGGTGCGGTCAACCGGGGAGCTGAAGAAGATGTATTTCGTATCAGCTGGAATCTGGATGGTGAACGTGATACCACGTGCCGATATAGGCAGCGATGAAGCTGGGCATATACATTGAATGGTGGGTTTGTAACTCTGCCACCAGCATCTCAGACTAGTCCGACAGTGCTTCTACAAGCCCCTATATACGTGGCTTCCAGAGGGCTACCACCCCCTAGCCCTGTAGGGTAGTCAAGGGTAGGGGGGTGGTAAGCTTGGACAAGATGTCTCTGATGGTCCGCTCTGACACCCGCCATGCTGATGCCATTGCTTCGGTTGTCTCATGCTGGTGATGCTTCAGTACATAGTCTGTAAGTGCGAGCTTGCCTTCTGGTGTCAGCGGCAGGATCTCTGGAGTCTTTGGTTTGCCGATGATTGAGTATATGTCGATAGGGGTATCAAATTTAAGCCTGGCGTAATACTGACTCAATCGACCATCGGTTGCTGCATAGAAGGTAGTGTTGTCGGTGTTGGTGGGCGTGAAGCTTGAAGATATGACACGTTGAATTGTGTTCGACTGCTTATGTACTGCGAAAAAGTTCAAGGGTGTTTCCAGGTATGTAGGGCGATTAGCTCGCCCCTTGTGATTTTGAGTAGGCGCGTACTAGATCAGCCAGCGCTGTTTCTTCATCTAATAGGTCTTGTTGGATCTTTGCCAGTGCCATCGCCTCGGCTGCTGCGGCTTCAGCTTCTGCAGTGGCTACTTTGGTGGCGGCTAGGGCTTTCTCTTCACGGCGACGAGTAATAGACAGTGTGATGTCCACTTGGCGAGCTGTTTCCGCTGCATTCCGCTCATACCGAAGTTCGTTGTAGTCGGCTCGTGCTTGCTCAGTTAGCGTACGAAGCTCAGACTTAATCACCTTGTCTGGCTTTCGCAGCTGGGCTTTGAAGTCGAGTGTGTCGTATCGGGCGTTGAGGAGGGTGTAGCCCTTTCGCCATTCTTCCTGTAAGTCGAGCAGGGCGAGATGAAGAGGCTTCTTGCACACCCACTCGATATTGGCAGCTGGGTCTTTAAAGTACAGCCCTTGAGCATTGGCGTGGTAGCGTGCCACCTTTCGCTCTATCAGCTGGCTTAGCTCTGCTTCATCGTGCTTGAAGAACTCGATGACTTTTTCACCGTATGTGTATTCTGTGTCATTCATTGTTGAGATGTTTCCTGGGGTTCTGTTTCATTGGTTGTTGCTTCCTGAGCAAGATACTGTTGTTCTAGCTGCTCTTGGCTGGTTGCATTATTTGCTCTGTGGTTTCTCGTCTGGCAGACCGAGCTGCACCAGCGGGAACGGTGTGACCGACTGTAATAGGTCTTGTTGCAGTGGTCGCAAGACTTCCGCTGCAATGGATAACTCTTTTGCATATATGTGCTCTTGTTTGTGTAAGTGTTTCTTCGTGGCAATACAAAACCCGTCGCCTATTGCGAGCTTCGGGTTAGGCTTCTATCAAGTTGTCAGGCTGTGTACTATTTGTCTGTACGCTAATGCCCGTTGCAGGCAATGATGAGAGCTGGTGGCCAGTCTCGCTCAACTAATATCTAGCTTACCATGCCGGTATAGGTGTCAAGTGTTTTTGGCCCTATTTTGAAACTTTATTTTCAAGGTGCTCTTGTGGTGTGTCTCGCATATTGCTATCTGGCATTAGAGTTATGGTCATATACCCGATAGTGCGGGCAGCGGTGATGTCTTGCCCATAGTGCCAGAGTGTGTGGTAGAGCAGTGGCTGGCTCTACAGTGTTATCAGCCTGCACAATGGGTGTTAATGTGTGACGGCTCGTCACGGCACTGATCTGAAGTTTTAAGCAAGGGTGATGGGTGGGTGCTGGTGCACCCCTCTGCTCCCAACTTATAGAGTTATAACTTTTCTTAAATTATGGTAATTAATAAAGTGGGGGCAGTGGCGAGAGCCCCCAGTCCTCTAAGCTTGAGCTGTAGTGTTGGTTCTAACGTACCGTTACTAGGTCGTGCTGCACACGATGACTGTAGAGTTAGAAGCAAGATCAAGAGCGGGGAAAGGGTTTGCCCCTTTCTTCCCCTGCTTAATAGAGTGCTATCCGTGCTTCAGGCACAGGTTTTATACTTGGCGCTGACGCCACTATTAACCAACCTCAGTAGATAACCTTACCGATGTCCGTTCGCGTGTCCGAAATCTGTCATGCACTTGGTATGGTGGGCGTGAATGTCGATTTCAGGACAAATGAGAGTGGCTCTCGACTACCACTGCTGCTCAGGCCTTGATCCATCCCTGTGCCTGTATAAAGTCAAGGAATACGTCACGCGGGGAAGGCTCAGGGTGATACTCCGGTTTCCTCGGTGATGCTCGTGCTCCTGTGTCATGGGTGCATTCACTTACCGGGGTGTCGGAATTTCCGTCCAGTTCACCAACGAGAGCGGCTGTTCTATGCAGGAGTTTTTCTACGGGCTCGTCACCATAATTCGGGATCGCTAGTTTTAGCAGATGTTGTCGCACCGCGTAGTATTGTTTCCTGCGGGTAAGCATGTAATGTTGGTAGTCAGTATCTTGTGATGTGCCATGCAATGCCATGTATTCATTTACATACTCATCCACCCTGCTCCATAAGTCGGTAGCGGCGGCTATCAAGTATTCACTACTTGCCCGTGGGTGACAATCGTCAATCCAGTCAGGAAGAAATAACGCGTTGCAGCCCAGGTCAGATGCTTGTTCACGAACTTTTTGCTTTACGCGTTTAATGTGGCTTGGGGTGTGATTGCTTTCATATTTGCCTGTTGACGTGTTCCATGTGCAGCCATACTCTTCGTGTAATATGCTTCGGAGCTCATAATCTCGGATGCCTTGGCTTCTGGTCGCTAGCGGAAGTACTCGTTCGACAGACTTGGTAAACGGCAACTCCGCTCTCGAGGTAGCACTTCGTGGTCGTTTTTCCTTTGTTATTCCTTTTACTATTTTTTTTACTTGACGCTCAGTTAGTCCAGTAGCTTCTCTAATCTGGGCGTAGGTTGCACCCGTCTTGCGAAGTTGGATAGCGGTCTGTTCTGCGGTTGTAGTGTCGATTGCTTTAGGCGTAACGCTAGTTTTCATGATTCATTTCAGTGGTGTTGTGGTTATCTCATATGCAGTCCTTGAGGTTTTTATGGTTTGGTGCTTGTGAGTGGATGCTGTTTTGTTCAAATTGCTGAGGTATTGCTGCTCGCTCAGGTACTGCTGTATCTCTGCAATGTGTTCAGCTTACCGCTCGGCTCGGTACTTAGCGTATTTTGGCAGGCGCTCACGAAGATCATCAGCGAAGAAATACAAATCCTTACCATTATCCAAAATGTCTACAAACTCTTCATCCGTCAGGAATCCTGCGTAAGTTCGTTCGACCCATTCACGGTTTACACGTTCCGTATAGGCAACGCTCAGTCTTACATCAGACTCTTTGCCGTAACCCGGCGAATAAGAACAGGCGTGAACCATCATCGTGCTACTGTCGTGGATCACCCATTCATCGGCATGCAATGCGATGGCTGATGCGGCACTGGCACAGGTCAGGCCAATCTCTACTACAATCGTCGCTTCGCACTCATCCATGCGACGGCACAGATAATCGCAAGTCTCAAGACTGCCACCAGGTGACGACAGTTGAATGTGAATTTCATCTTTAGCTGTTGCATCAGCCAGAATTTGGGTTATCTCGCCGTGTTCGTAGATTTCTCCAATTGGCCCGGTTACTGGAACAATGTATTGAGTGTATGTCAGTTGCTTGATGAGAATGTTCATGGAAGGGCTAATGGTTACAAAGTTTTGGGGTTGGATGCTGTTCATTTTCTCAATTTTCATTTTGTGTTTCTTCAGTTGATAGGTGTTCGTGGCTCGGTTTAGATATTTACTGAGCTCGGTTGGTATTGCATTTATTTGTTGTGGGTTCAGCGTGGTTGCTGCACTGTGTTAGGTGCTAGTAATCAGTTTGCTAGCTAAGGGCAGTTCTGCAGTGCGCGAATTGAAGTGCTAAAGGGTGTCTTGGTTTGATACGAGTCACCCTTGAAGCATATGTCTTCCAGGTCGGTTCATGAAGTCGTCCAAGTAGAATGTCACTTCTATTTTAGCACTCTGTTGTGTCAAGGCTATCTGAGCAGCAAAAGGACGTCTGTGACTATTTGGCTCTTGGTTATTTAGAGTCCAGTACGACCATGCTTTTCGATAAGCTGCTGAAGCCAGATCAGTCCTTTTCCAGTTACAAGTGGAATTGGCTTGAGATTGCGATTGCCATCGGAGTCCTCGTAAAAGCCCCATTCTACTTTAAAGCGTCCGCTGTCCAAGTGCGCCTGATATGGAAGGTTCTGTTTGTAACCGCCTGCTGTAAGAACTCCATGCTTGCGAAGGTAATGAAGCAGCCGTGTCTTTCCAGTGTCCAGAGTCTTGGCAGCAACTCCCAGATTGAAGGCCTTACTCGATCCGTTCATGAGATCATAAAACTCAACTTTCTCAGCATGTTCGCTAAGCCGCTCTTGTAGTTCGCGTGTCCGCTCGTTTTGAACGAACACATATTGATTGATTATGGCTTGTATGACTTTTGGTTCAGAGTGCAGTGCCATTGGGTCATCGCAGCGTAGTTTGAAGCTAGGTACCAACAGTCCAGTGGAATCGATTGACTCTGTCAAGAAATCACTCGGGCACAATTGAAGTTTTTTCAGCAAAGCATCAATTTCCGACATGACGTGAGAATGAGTCTTTCCAGTCAGTAATGCGATATCTGTACTGTAAACAGTAGGTCCTACTACTGGACCGTTCTCCCAGCTAACCACTGGTACCGGTTCCTTATAGCTACCGCTCGGACGCTTTGAGGCAGCCCGACGATGTTTGCGATTAGTGAAGGTACTGCTATGTTGCATTTTGTATTTTGTGTTCATGTTTCTATTTACCGTTTTTAGGCAAGTCTCTCCCGTGCTCTGCATGTGAGCATGTATGGGCGAGAGGATATATTTAGTATTTGGCGCGTTATGATGTTTTTGCGGTTGACTAATTCATCGTGGTCTCCTTTGTAGGTGTTGTGCAAGGTGTAGTTGTCCGTCGCTTAGATATCAAGTCATCATGTTTCTCTTGTGGTTGTGAGTATGGAAAGCATTGGCTTTCGAGGTCGGCGTATAAAGATATTCGCTTTTTATGCTGGGTCTAACAGTGCGGAGTTTGGTCTTGCTGTTGCCGCCGTCGCTCTGTGTGGCGCCATACTAGCTAGGTATTTTTTTTATGCAACAACTTTTTAAGTTTACATTTCTGCATGTTGTGTGTATTGGACTGTATTTGCTGGCCCGGACGGGATTTTTTTATGTGGATTTTCTTCATTATCGTAATCTTGCTGTGTTACATACCCTAAGTATTACCGAGAAGTTAATTTATGATTATCTAAAAGTAGCCGAGAGTCGGCAGCGGACTCGGTGAGCATCAAGTCCGGTCAGGGCGGTTAGTGCTACGAAAGGCCGCCCTCTGTGTGCATGTTGATGGCGATGTGCTTCAGGGCATCAGCCATGGCCTTAAGGGGGCTCCGGCTGCCGTACACGCTGAACGTCACCGCTCCATCCTCGTGCCCAGCGATCCGCTTTATAAGCGAGTCTTGCACCCCAGCGTCCCGTAGGTCATCAATTAGCGTATGACGGAAACTGTGAAAGGTCTTCCGGGTATCGGCAATACCCTGCTTGATCTTGTAGCGACCGAACCACTTCGACGGAGCGTGACCCAGCTTCCCGCGCACTGCTTCCAGTTCGGGGAATAGCCGATCAGCACCACTTGCCCTGACTGACTCAACGTGTAGAAGCAGGCCCAGATCAAGCAGGGTAGGGTGCAGAGGGAGTAAGCGACGACTGCTGGCGTTCTTCAGGTTCTGACCTTCCTGGCTGTCATCAATACGGATGCACTGGATACCCTGTTGTTCGATGAAGTCGTCTACCCGCAACTGGCACAGCTCTTCCAGTCGTGCCCCGGTCGTCCTTCCCATTAGTGGCAGCCAGTAGCGCCACGGGTGCTTGCGTGCTTCCTTTCGCAGCGCCTCATAATCCAACAGGACTGCCAGATCGCGGCGGTCAAATGACAGGCGTGCTTCTTTCGCTGATCCCGTCATGACCTTCATGCCGGCTAGCGGGTTCTCTTCTATATAGCTGTTGGCCTTGCACCAGTTCATGAAGGCGGTCAGCTTGCGTAGCCGGTTGTTCACGGTGACGGCAGTGATGGTCTTGTACGTGCTGCCTGAATCGACCACTTGCTTCAGTGTCTTGCCCTTGAACTCAGGTCGTAAGCCGAAGTACTGGGGGCAGCGGCTGAGTCGTTCTTTCAGCAGGCGTGCTTGCTGGGCATCGAAGGCCAGAGCAGGCATGTCACCCATCAGCTCGAACAGGTCAGATAAGGCACGCTCGACTTCATCCGCACTGACTTGCCGCCATGTGCCGCCGCGTTTCCCTTCTTCTATATAGAGCTTCGATAGAGTGGCGAGGGTTGGGCTGTCGCTTCCGACCTTCACTGGGGCAGTCGAAGTCGCACGTGGTGCAAGAGGAATGGCTGGTGTCGGGGCTGAGTTCCGCCACTGCGAACATAACGCACGAAGCGTCTGAAGGTCTGTTAGTGGGTGCTCGCTGATGTGGCCATGTAGCCGTTGGACGATGGATGTGGCGAGGAATAAGGCGCTCTGCCTATGCCTGATGTTCAGGCTCAAACGCAAAGTGTGACACCTCGGGAAGAGGTGCTTAGGCAGCTTGAGATTCAGGTAGTAGACGGCTTTGCGTCGGATCAGATAGGCCATGGGTGTGACACCAAAGTGTTACAGCAAAGTGTGACAGTGCTGGCTACACCCCAAGCTTTGAACGACCGTGCTGAGTGTCTGCACGGGTAGAGCGTCTGCTACCCCATCAGCCTGAAACCCTTGCCCCATAAGGCCTGCATTGATTCCCGAGCATGCTTGCATGCCACCTGGTCAGGCCCGGAAGGGAGCAGCCATAGCGGGAACATCGAGTGCCGGGGTGTGGCTGGTGGGGCCGCCTCCATTTCTGGGGTCCGAAAACCTCAATCTGCAACGAACGCCATCGTTCTTGCCTGCTTTTCGCCCAATGCTCCGGCCGCCGACAGCTTCATCAGCCGCTGGAATTTCGGGCATGCCAGATGATCTTGTTCAGGACACTGCGCCGCATGCCGCAATCCCTTGCTCATCGCTTTCAACCGCCTGATTCGCGCATCCAGTTCGTCCGCCTTGGCGATCAGCATCTGCCGGTCGACCTGCAGGTTCACCAGCATCGCCCCCACTTCATCCAGCGAAAATCCCGCAGCCTGCCCTAGGGCGATCAGTGCCAGCCGGTCTGCCACATCAGGCGCAAACTGCCGCCGCTGGCCGCGCCCGGCCAGCGACTTGAGCAGGCCTTTCTTCTCGTAGTAACGCAGTGTCGATGCGGGTACGCCTGTGCGTTTGGCGACGTCGGCAATGTCCATTTCCGGCCCTTGACTTGAAGTTGACTTCAACTTCTATGCTGCGCGGCATGGGTATTGACCGTCAACCTTCGAGGGCTTGTTCAATGACGTTTACTGCGATGTTTCTAGCTGCTTTGCCGATTGGCATCGGTGCCACGGTGGTGATGGACCTGTGGGGGTTGCTGCTGAGGCGGCTGGGTGTGGCCACATTGAACTTCGCCATGGTCGGGCGTTGGGCGGGGCATTTGCTCAACGGGCGCGTTCGGCATCAAGCGATTGCCAAGGCCGAACCGGTGCGAAATGAGCTGGTGTGGGGATGGGTGATTCATTACGCCATCGGCGTGCTGTTCGCGGTGCTGCTGGTTGTGATCGTAGGAGAGGGTTGGTTGCTGTCGCCTACTTTGCTGCCTGCGGTAGTTGTCGGTGTGGGGACGGTCGTGGCGCCGCTGTGCTTCATGCAGCCGGTGATGGGGGCGGGGTTCTTTGCGTCCAGAACGCCGACACCTGCGCGTAACTGCCTGAAGAGCCTAGTTACGCATTTTGTGTTTGGCGTGGGGTTATTTTTGAGTGCGTATTTACGGGCTTTGGTGTAACGGCAGTGAGCTGGGTCAGAGCGAGCGCAAAATCAGCATGCCTGCTAACAGCAGTAACCCCGTAGAAACTGCGCCGATGTAAAACAGAAGCACACCTGTCCATGGCGAAGACGCTCGAAGGTTGCGCATTTCTTCGGCGAACGCTTCCGCTTCATTCAGTGCACTTCTGGTGTGATCCTGGGCGGCGCGATGCATTTGCTACTCCATTGTGGCTGGATTGATCGAAGCTCAGAGCTTGCTGGCCAGTGCCATTACGCCAACTATGGTCGTGACAACTGCTGAACCCGTTGCGATTGGGTACCAGAACGCCTCGTGCCTGAGCTTACGCGCTTCTGCTACAAATTTCTGTGCCTCGGCCCTTAACTTGCGGCCTTCATTTTGTAACTTCTCAAGTTCGAGATGTTCACGATCATCCTGATGCATCGGGCTGTCTATTCTGTTGCGGCGAAGGTGCCAGGGGTCGTGCATGATTGTGTGCGGTTTGGTTTGGGCGCGAAACCGCCGTCTTCCAGTGAGTGTTGTAGTCCAACTGCCATAAAGGTCGTCATGCACGTCACGTCTGAGTAATTTCAGGCGGATCTGATATCAATTTAAGAAAGCTCCTACATATCAGGCAGGTATAGCGAATTATCCTACGATCTCCGTCGACTCCCGTCTGATTGTCCCGGTCAACCTCGCCCACTAGGCTTTCGCGGTCGCTGTCAGTTCAGCGATCGGGTGTGGAAGCCTGGGCGGCACACGGGACAGTTGTCATTTATGGCGGCTGTGCGCGGGAGGTATTCGTACCTGCCGGGGCTACCGTGTGCCTGGTCTTCCACCCCGCGTACAGTTGCCACCCTAATGCGTGGAAGCAGAAGGGGACAACACAGCCAACACGGAGCTGTCATGAAAAAACTGGTCCCCGATCCGCCCCACGTCTTCGATCTTCCCCAAGGCAAATCCCTTTCCCGCGCCATCAGCGAAGGCATCGTGCCGATGGAGTTCGCGCTGATGAATGTTTCCCACTACCTGATGTTCGCCTACAGCGATAGCCGTCGGGCGCTTGAGCGCATTCAGGACGAAGAAACCAGGCAATTGCTGGAGCATGGGTTGCGGGCCATGCAGATTGCCTGGGGGCAGGCGGATGCGGTGGCATTGGCGTTTGAGCGTAGAAGCCAGTGATTTTGGTCTTGAAGTAAGTCTGGATAGCAGGGATATCGAGTAACCCTGTGGGAGCGGGTTCACCCGCGAAGCAGGCGCCGCGGTGGATGGCACCGGCTTTGCCGGTGTTCGCGGGTGAACCCGCTCCCACAGGGGGCGCGCAAGCTTCGCGAGGGTTGCCTTCCATCAGATGGGCCGGATCAGGGCCGGGCCACAGACATATTGTCCGGGTCGCCCGCTCCCCCATACCGCTGCACAATCCGCTCGATCTCCCCCGACTGCTTCATTCTTACCAGCGCCCGCAACAGCGCTTGTGTCGGTATCGCCGGATCGTTGCGCACCATGCACCCCAGGTCCTGTTCTTCCAGCACCGCCAGCGCCTGCAATTGCTGCTCGGCTGGCAAGCCTTGGTTGAACCACTGCAACGACAGCTGGTTGCTCACCGCATGCCGATACCGCCCGGCCTGCAGCTTTTGCAGCACCAGCAACTGGCTGCGGCTGTCCTCACGGTGCAGCTGGCCCTTGTCCAGCAGCGGTTGCAGGGTTGAATAGGTGTAGCCCAGCACCGTGCCGATAGCCTGGGGTGGCAGCTGCTCCGGCGGCATCGGGGTGCTGTCGCTGACGCGGCCAACCAGCACGTCGCGCTGGTGAATCAGCGGGATACTCCACACAAAATCCCCCGGTCGGTCATTGAGCCACCGGGTGCTGACGTAGCAACGCACATCGATGTCGCCGCTGCTCATGGCCTCCTCCAGGCGCAGGCGGGCCATGACGTGGTACTCGGGACGTGCGCCCACTTCCTTGGCAACGGCCTGTGTCAGGTCGTAAAGCAATCCCTCCACTGGCTGGTCGCCTTCGAGGCGCACCAGTGGCATGCCCCAGCTCTCGGCCACAGAGAAGCGCAGTACCGGCTGTTCCGCCAGGCTGTAAGCGGACCAGAGCATCAGAAGCGCCAGCAGAATTGGCAAAGGCGTATCCTCCCTGAACAACGCGCCTGTCTCAAAGCGTAGACGACGCGCGCAGGGTGCAATTTTGCCCCCGCTCCGCTAGCATTAGCGATCTTCCGCTCTATCAGGCTACGATGGTTTTTCGATGAGTTATCAGGTTCTTGCACGTAAATGGCGTCCGCGCTCGTTCCGCGAAATGGTCGGCCAGGCCCATGTGCTGAAGGCCTTGATCAATGCCTTGGACAATCAGCGCCTGCACCACGCCTACCTGTTCACCGGTACCCGGGGCGTGGGCAAGACCACCATCGCCCGTATTATCGCCAAGTGCCTGAACTGCGAGACCGGCATCACATCGACGCCGTGCGGCACCTGTTCGGTGTGCCGTGAAATCGACGAAGGCCGCTTCGTCGACCTGATCGAGATCGACGCCGCCAGCCGCACCAAGGTCGAGGACACCCGCGAACTGCTGGACAACGTGCAGTACGCCCCGAGCCGTGGGCGCTTCAAGGTCTACCTGATCGACGAAGTGCACATGCTCTCGACCCACTCGTTCAACGCCTTGCTCAAGACGCTGGAAGAGCCGCCGCCCTACGTCAAGTTCATCCTCGCCACCACCGACCCGCAGAAGCTGCCGGCCACTATCCTGTCGCGCTGCCTGCAGTTCTCGCTGAAGAACATGAGCCCGGAGCGGGTGGTTGAACACCTCAGCCACGTACTGGCCGCCGAAAACGTGCCGTTCGAGCCGGATGCCCTGTGGCTGCTAGGCCGTGCGGCCGATGGCTCGATGCGTGACGCCATGAGCCTGACCGACCAGGCCATCGCCTTTGGCGAAGGCAAGGTGCTGGCCGCTGACGTGCGGGCCATGCTTGGCAGCCTGGATCACGGCCAGGTCTATGGCGTGTTGCAGGCGTTGCTCGAAGGCGATGCCCGTGCTTTGCTGGAGGCCGTGCGCAACCTGGCCGAGCAGGGCCCCGACTGGGCTGGCGTGCTGGCCGAGATGCTGAACGTGCTGCACCGTGTGGCCATTGCCCAGGCGCTGCCGGAGGCAGTGGACAACGGCCAGGGCGACCGTGAGCGCGTGCTGGCGCTGGCTTCGGCCTTGCCCGCCGAGGACGTACAGTTCTATTACCAGATGGGCCTGATCGGCCGCCGAGACCTGCCGTTGGCGCCGGACCCGCGTGGTGGTTTCGAGATGGTCCTGCTGCGCATGCTGGCGTTCCGCCCGGCCGATACCGACGACGCGCCGAAACCGGTGCTAAAGCCAGTGGGGATCAGCCAAGCCACAGCTGATCCTGCAGCGCCGGTGGCAGCCTCGGCGTCGGCCGCGCCCTCATCGCCTGTCGCGGCCGTACCGGCAGAGCCTGTGGCGGCTGCCCCACAGCTCGAAGTGCCTGCACCTGCGACAGCCGACCATGAGCCGGAGGCCGAGCCAGACGTTGAGCTGCAGGCCGAGATCGAGGCCATTTCCGTACCCGAGCCTGTTGCGCAGGTGGTCGACCTGCCGTGGGAAGAGCCGGCAGCTGCACCCGCGCCGGTAGCGGCTGAACCTGCGCCTGAGCCCGCACCAGCGCCCGAGCCTGTTGCCCCTGCGCCGGCACCCCAGGCCACCGCGACCCACGACGAGCCGCCTTTCGACCCCTCCGCCTACGCAGCCGTAGGCATGGATCGTGACGATGAGCCGCCGCTGGACGAAGACTATTACGGTGGTGAAAGCGACCCGGTCGGTTTCAGCTACCTGGACGAGTTGGCCGAACATGTGCAGGAAGAGGTGTCCAAGCCGGCGGCCGAACCGCTGCCGGCAGCCAAGCCGGCCACCGGGCTGGCCCTGCAATGGCTGGAATTATTCCCACAGTTGCCTGTGTCCGGGATGACAGGCAACATCGCGGCAAACTGTACGCTGATTGCCGCCGATGGCGACGATTGGCTGCTGCACCTGGACCCTGGCCAGGGCGCGCTGTTCAACTCGACCCAGCAAAGGCGCCTGAACGAAGCGCTCAACCAGCACCTGGGGCGCACGCTGAACCTGCGCATCGAGCTGATCCTGCCCGAGCAGGAAACCCCGGCCCAGGCGGCCTCGCGCAAGCGTGCAGAGCGCCAGCAGGACGCGGTCAGCTCTATCGAGCAGGATCCGTTGATCCAGCAGATGATCAAGTTGTTCGGTGCCAAGGTGCGGCAGGATACTATTGAGCCTGTAGAGGCCCTGGCCAAACAGGGCCAGTAACCGATAACCATGCGGCTGGCCCTGCGCCGGGCCGCATCACATGACCCAATCGAGGTATACCCCCATGATGAAAGGTGGCATGGCCGGCCTGATGAAGCAGGCCCAGCAGATGCAGGAAAAGATGCAGAAAATGCAGGAAGAGCTGGCCAACGCCGAAGTCACCGGCCAGTCCGGTGGCGGCCTGGTGAGCGTGGTGATGACGGGGCGTCACGACGTCAAGCGCGTCAGCATCGACCAAAGCCTGATGTCGACCGACGAGGACGACAAGGAAGTGCTGGAAGACCTGATTGCCGCCGCGCTGAACGATGCCGTGCGCAAGATCGAGCAGAGCAGCCAGGAAAAGATGGGCGGCATGACCGCCGGCATGCAACTGCCACCGGGCTTCAAGATGCCGTTCTAAGGGCATTGCGAGACCGGAAACCGCCGCTGACATCAGCGGCGGTTTTTTTTGCGAAGATTTCAACTCAGGCGCGGTCTGCTTTTTATGTGGGAGCAACTGTTTTGCTCAAACGTTGAAATTTTGCACGATCACTGTGGGAGCGGGCATGCCCGCGAACACGGGCGAAGCCCGTGCCATCCACCGTGCAGCCTGCTTCGCGGGCATGCCCGCTCCCACTGTGACCGCGCTAGCTTTCCCGTTTTGTGCAAGGCAGTTGCTCTCACCTAACTGCAGGCCGCGCAGGCTTTGGGTGATGTGATTTGACGCCACTGCCCCTGCTGGGTATAAACCGCCTCTTATTGATTTGTCAGGCCATTCCCATGAGCTTCAGCCCCCTCATCCGCCAACTGATCGACGGCCTGCGCATCCTGCCGGGTGTCGGTCAGAAAACCGCCCAGCGCATGGCCTTGCAACTGCTCGAGCGTGACCGCAGCGGCGGCCTGCGTCTGGCCCAGGCCCTGACCCAGGCCATGGAAGGGGTTGGCCATTGCCGCCAGTGCCGCACCCTGACCGAGCAGGAGCTGTGCCCGCAATGCGCCGACACGCGCCGCGACGATACCCAGCTGTGCGTGGTCGAGGGGCCGACCGATGTGTATGCGGTGGAGCAGACGGGCTACCGTGGCCGCTACTTTGTGCTCAAGGGGCACCTGTCGCCGCTGGACGGCCTGGGGCCGGAGGCAATTGGCATTCCGCAGCTGATGGCGCGCATCGAGGAGCAGGGCACTTTCACCGAGGTGATCCTGGCGACCAACCCGACGGTGGAGGGCGAGGCCACGGCGCATTACATTGCGCAATTGCTGAGCGAGAAGGGGTTGGTGGCGTCTCGGATTGCCCATGGTGTGCCGCTGGGCGGCGAGCTGGAGATGGTGGATGGCGGGACCTTGGCCCATGCCTTTGCAGGGCGGCGGCCAATTTCGCTCTGATTCAAAAATGCTGGGGCTGCAAAGCAGCCCCAAAAGCCAACTCAGTATTCGCTGAGGGTGAATTCGGTCAGGCAGAAGGTTGGCACACCCGCGGCCTGAAGCCGGCGCGACCCCTCCAGCTCCGGCAGATCAATGATCGCCGCCGCCTCGAACACCTGCGCCCCGGTACGACGCACCAGGTTGGCCGCCGCCAGCAGCGTACCGCCAGTGGCGATCAGGTCATCGAAAATCAACACCGAATCCCCTTCGCACAGGCTGTCGGCATGCACTTCCAGGAAGGCTTCGCCGTACTCGGTCTGGTAACCCTCGCTCAGCACGTCAGCCGGCAGCTTGCCTTGCTTGCGGAACAGGATCAGCGGCTTGTTCAACTGGTGGGCGATGATCGAACCAATCAAAAAGCCCCGCGCGTCCATGGCACCAATGTGGCTGAACTCAGCCTCGACATAGCGCTCGATGAACTGGTCGGCCACATAGCGCAGCCCGCGCGGCGATTGGAACAGCGGGGTGATGTCGCGGAAGATCACGCCCGGTTTGGGGAAGTCCACTACCGGGCGGATCAGGGCTTTGAGGTCGAAGGCGTCGCTGTGCATTGTTGCGGGTATCCTGGGAAAACGAATGCCCAAGTATACCCGCTAAACGCCGGCCTCAGGCCTCGATTGCACCACCGGCCAGCGCACACAGCTGGATCGGGTCGAGGATGTGCACTTCCTTGCCCTCGGCACGAAGCAGGCCGTTTTGCTGGAAGCGGGTGAATACCCGCGACACGGTTTCTACCGCCAGGCCCAGGTAATTGCCTATTTCGTTGCGCGACATGCTCAGGCGGAACTGGTTGGCCGAATAGCCGCGGGCGCGGAAGCGCGCCGACAGGTTGACCAGGAAGGTGGCAATGCGCTCGTCGGCGGTCTTTTTCGAAAGCAGCAGCATCATTTGCTGATCGTCGCGGATTTCCCGGCTCATGACCCGCATCAGCTGGCGACGTAGTTGCGGCAGTTGCACCGACAGCTCGTCAAGCCGCTCGAAGGGGATTTCGCATACCGAGGTAGTTTCCTGGGCCTGGGCCGACACCGGGTAGGCTTCGGTATCCATGCCCGACAGGCCGACCAGCTCGCTGGGCAGATGGAAGCCGGTAATCTGCTCTTCGCCGCTGTCGCTGAGGCTAAAGGTTTTCAGGGCGCCGGAACGTACCGCGTAGACCGAGCCGAAATTGTCACCTTGGCGGAACAGGAACTCGCCTTTTTTCAGCGGCCGGCCACGCTTGACGATTTCATCCAGTGCATCCATGTCTTCCAGGTTCAGCGAAAGAGGCAGGCACAGGGGGGCCAGGCTGCAATCCTTGCAATGGGCCTGGTTGTGTGGGCGCAGTTTGACTGGCTCGGACATTTGAATCGATCCTTGTGGGAAAGCACACATAAGTCGTAAGGGTAACCTACGACACAGGGTGTAGGCCAGCGTGCGCGTTGATGGTGCGCCCTGGCGAAACCCCGGCAGACGTCCTGCCGGGAGTCCTTGTGTGCCCATAGTGTGCCTGGCAAGGAGGCTTGTCCATGCGGTTGAACGACTCGGTTTTCAGATAACCCGCGAGAAACGCTGGCGGTTGTGCATCGCCAGGTAGGCGTCGAACACCATGCATACCGAGCGCGCCAGCAGGCGGCCGGCCGGCAGGATGCGGATGCCCTTGTCGTCCAGGCTGATCAGGCCGTCGCGCTGCAAGGTCAGCAGCTCGGGCCAGAGGTCGTTGAAGTAACCGCGAAAATCGATGGTGAAGGCTTGTTCGATGGGTTCGAAGTCCAGCTCGAAGTGGCAGATCAGTTGCTGGATTACCGCGCGCCGGATGCGGTCGTCGTGGTTGCACAGCAAGCCGCGCTGGGTGGCCAGCTGGGCATTGGACAGGCTCTCCTGGTAGGTGTTGAGGTCGCTGCTGTTCTGGCAGTACAGGTCACCGATCTGGCTGATGGCCGACACCCCCAGGCCGATCAGGTCGCAGTGCCCGTGGGTGGTGTAGCCCTGGAAGTTGCGCTGCAAGGTGCCTTCTTCCTGGGCGACGGCCAGTTCGTCGTCCGGCAGGGCAAAGTGGTCCATGCCGATGTAGCGGTAGCCGGCGGCGGTCAGCTGCTCGATGGTGGCGTGCAGCATTTCCAGCTTGGTGGCCGGGCTGGGCAGGTCGTTGTTGTCGATGCGCCGCTGTGGCATGAAGCGCTCGGGCAGGTGGGCATAGTTGAATACCGACAAGCGGTCGGGTTGCAGGCGGATCACTTCTTCGACGGTGCGCGCAAAGCCTTCCGGGGTTTGCTTGGGCAGGCCGTAGATCAGGTCCAGGTTGACCGAACGGAACTGCAGGGTGCGCGCAGCCTCGATCAGTGTGCGGGTTTGCTCAAGGCTCTGCAGGCGGTTGACCGCACGCTGCACGGCCGGGTCGAGGTCCTGTACGCCCAGGCTGACGCGGTTGAAACCCAGCTCGCGGAGCAGGCCCATGGTCGACCAGTCCGCCTCGCGGGGGTCGATCTCGATGCCGTAGTCGCCGGAATCGTCGTCCAGCAGGTGGAAGTGCTGACGCAGGGTGGCCATCAGCTGGCGCAGTTCCACATGGCTGAGGAACGTTGGCGTGCCGCCGCCAAAATGCAGCTGCTCAACACGCTGCTTGGGCCCCAGGTGGCAGGCGATCAGCTGGATTTCCTGCTCCAGGCGCTGCAGGTAGGGTGCGGCGCGCGCGCGGTCCTTGGTGATGACCTTGTTGCAGGCGCAGTAGTAGCAGATGTTGGCGCAGAACGGCACGTGCACGTACAGCGACAGTGGCCGCACGGCTCGACGGCTCTCGCGCAGGGCGTGGAGCAGGTCGAACGAGCCCACCTCGCTGTGCAGTTGCACGGCGGTCGGGTAGGAGGTGTAGCGTGGCCCGGCCAGATCGTAGCGGCGGATCAGGTCGGTATCCCAACGAAGGTCGTCGAGCATGAGGGCGGTCCCCGGAAAGAGCAGCAGTGTTCCGGAGTCTATGGTTGTCTGTAGAAATCAGTGTTGATTTGTATCAAGGGCATTGGGGCTGCGAAGAAGCCCCTTCAATGCCCCATCAGCCAGTGTTGGTGTGGGCCCGGCAGAGTCCAGATACCGAATAGCATCACCAGCACACCGCCTGCCACCCGCACGCTGCGTCGCCGCAACAAGGCGTTTACCCGTTCGGCCGCCAGCCCGGTGGCCAGCAATACCGGCCAGGTCCCAAGCCCGAACGCGAGCATCAACGCCGCACTGTACCCGGCGTTGCCCTGGCTGGCTGCCCACAGCAGGGTGCTGTACACCAACCCGCACGGCAGCCACCCCCACAGGGCGCCCAGCAGCAACGCCCGGGGCAGGCTGGACACCGGCAACAAGCGCGACGCCACCGGCTGGATATGCCGCCACAGCCCGCGCCCCAGGGCTTCGATGCGGGTCAGCCCGCTCCACCAGCCGGCCAGGTACAGCCCCATGGCGATCAACAACAGTGCCGCCACCACCCGCAGCCCCAGGGCCGCCGGGCTGCTGGCCACGGCCCAGCCGGCCAGGCCGAGCAACAGGCCGGCGCTGGCGTAACTGAAAATGCGCCCAAGGTTGTACGCCAGCAGCAGGCGCAAGCGCCGGCCACGTTGTTCCGGCGGGATGGCCAGGGTCAGCGCGCCCATCAGGCCGCCGCACATGCCCAGGCAGTGGCCACCGCCAAGCAGGCCCAGGACCAGTGCCGAGCCCAGCAGGGGAAGCAGGTCAGGCACGGGGTGGTGGTTCCTTGTCGGCGTCGGCCGGGGTGTCGTCAGGCTTTACCGCGGCCTGGTGGCGCGGGTCCTGGTCGTCGAACAAGATGCTGTGGGCAGGGCCTTCGAGGTCGTCGTACTGGCCGCTGTCCACTGCCCAGAAGAAGATGTACACGGCCACCCCGACCAGCAGCAGGGCTGCGGGGATCATGACATAGAGGGCGGGCATGGGGACTTCCTCCCGGGCAGGGGCGCTTCGGTTTTCGGCAAGCCCGATACCAGCGGCATGCGGGTAAGGCGCAGGGCATTGAGCACCACGATCAGCGAACTGACCGACATGCCGATGGCCGCCCACACCGGGGTGATCCAGCCGAGCGCGGCAAACGGCAACATCAGGCCATTATACAGGGTGGCCCACAGCAGGTTCTCGAGGATGTTGCGGCGGGTGCGGCGGGCCAGGTCAAAGGCCTGCACCAAGGCTTGCAGGCGATTGGACAGCAGTACGGCGTCGGCGCTGGTCTTGGCAAGGTCGGTGGCGCTGCCCATGGCGATGCTGATGTCGGCAGCGGCCAGCACAGGCACGTCGTTGACCCCGTCGCCGAGCATCAGCACCTTGCGCCCGGCTGCCTGTAGCGCCTTCAACCGGTCCAGCTTGTCGTCCGGGCGCAGGCCGCCAATGGCCTGGTCGATGCCCAGTTGCGCGGCCACCTCGGCCACCGTTGGCGAGCTGTCGCCCGACAGCAGCAGCGTGCGCCAGCCTCGGGCCTTGCAGGCAGCGAGCAGCGCCGGTGCGTCGTCGCGCAGTCGGTCGTCCAGGCCAAACCAGGCCAGCGGCCCCTGGCGGTCACCCAGTAGCAGCCACTGGCCGCGTGGTTCCGGCACGCCGGGTATTTGCGCACCGCTCAGGGCGCAGGCGAAAGTGGCCTGGCCGATACGCAGGCGCTGGCCGTCTACCTGCCCTTCCAGGCCCAGGCCTGGCACGGTCTGCACGTCTTCGGCGGGTATGGCGGTGCGGCCGAAGGCGCGGGCGATCGGGTGTTCGGAGCGGTTTTCCAGGGCGGCGGCCATGGCCAGGCAGCGGTCAGCGGGCAGGCTGCCGAGCGGGCGAATGCTGCGCAAAGTCAGGCGGCCTTCGGTCAGTGTGCCGGTCTTGTCGAAGATTACCGTGTCGATCTGGTTAAGGCCTTCGAGGACATGACCGCGGGTTATCAGCAGGCCCAGCTTGTGCAGGGTGCCGGTGGCGGCAGTCAGCGCCGTTGGCGTGGCCAGCGACAGTGCGCAAGGGCAGGTGGCCACCAGCATGGCCAGCACGATCCAGAACGCCCGTGCAGGGTCCAGGTACCACCACCACATGCCGATGGCCACGGCAGCCACCAGCGAGAACAGCAAAAACCACTGCGAGGCCCGGTCGGCGATTTCGGCCAGGCGTGGTTTTTCGGTCTGGGCGCGCTCCAGCAGGCGGACGATGGCCGAGAGCCGCGAATCGTGACCGAGGGCTTCGACTTCCACGTGCAAGGTGCTTTCGACATTCAGCGTACCGCCGGTGACGCGCTCGCCCACGCAGCGCGGTTGCGGCAGGTATTCGCCGGTCAGCAGCGACTCGTCGATGCTGGAGCGGCCTTCGACGATGCGCCCGTCGGCGGGGATTACCGCGCCGGGCAGCACCTGCACCGTGTCGCCGCAGTGCAGCTCGCTGAGCAGGATGCGCTCGCTGTGGCCAAGGGCGTCCAGGCGCAGGCACGAGGCCGGCAGCAGGTTGACCAGCTGCGCGGTGGCCGCAGCCGTGCGTTCGCGGGCACGGCGCTCCAGGTAGCGACCGGTGAGCAGGAACAGGGCGAACATGCCCACGGTGTCGAAATACAGCTCACCGCTGCCGGTGATCGCGGTCCAGATGCCGGCGCCGAAAGCCAGGGCGATGGCCAGCGACACCGAAACGTCCATGGTCAGGTGGCGTGTGCGCAGGTCGCGTGCTGCGCCTTTGAAGAACGGCGCGCAGCTGTAGAACACGATGGGGATGGTCAGGAACAGGGCCACCCAGCGCAGGATGGTGTGCAGTTCAGGTGACAGGTCGATGTTGAATTCCGGCCAGGTGGCCATGGTCGCCATCATTGCCTGGAACCACAGCAGCCCGGCCACGCCCAGGCGGCGCAGGGCGCTTCGGTTCTCTTGGGCCAGTTGCTCGGCGGCCTTGTCGGGCTGGTAGGGGTGGGCGGCGTAACCGATCTGGCGCAACTCGGCGAGCAGGCGTGACAGCGGCAGTTGCTTGTCGTCCCAGCTCAGCAGCAGGCGGTGGTTGGACAGGTTAAGGCGCGCCTCGGCGACGCCGGGCAGGTTGCGCAGGTGCTTCTCGATCAGCCAGCCGCAGGCGGCGCAGCTGATGCCTTCGACCAGCAGGGTAGTTTCGGCCAGCTCGCCCTGGTGGCGGACGAAGGTTTGCTGCACATCGCTGCGGTCGTACAGGGCCAGTTCGTCCTGCAACTGCCTGGGCAGGGCCTCGGGGTTGGCGCTGTTGTCACTGCGGTGCTGGTAGTAGTGCTCCAGGCCACCGGCGACGATCGACTCGGCCACCGCCTGGCAGCCGGGGCAGCAGAACTGCCGGGGCTGGCCGAGCACCACGGCGGTGAAGCGGCTGCCGGCGGGGACGGGCAGGGCGCAGTGGTAGCAGGGGGTGGGCTGGGTCATAAGGTAAGCACGACTGCTCAGGCAGATATGAAACCCTGTGGGAGCGGGCGTGCCCGCGAAAGCGTCAGGCCTGAAAACACCTTTGGCTGAGCTACCGCATTCGCGGGCATGCCCGCTCCCACAGGGATTTGCGTTGTTGCTACTGTTGGTGCTCTGCACCTTGCAGGGCTTCGTCACCCAGCTGCAAGGTCACACCATGCTCCACTTTTTCCTCTTCGAACAAGCGCCACACCTGGCCCCCTTCGCTGCCCAGCAGTTCCACAAAGCGGCGCCCGTCGACCTTGTCCTCCAACTGCCCCACATACCGCCCTGCATCGACCCGGCTCAGCAGCACCTTGCGGTCCTTCTCTGGCTGGGTTGGCGAAATCAGGTTCAGCTCCAGGTTTTGCGGGCCACTGCTGCCGGTCAGGCGCAGGTCCACTTCGCCAGTCAGTTCGTCCAGGTGCACGGTGGCCTTCAGGCTCAGTTGCTGCGCCAGCAGTTCGCGGTCCAGCGAGCGGTTGATGCCTTTGCCGGCCTCGTAGTAGTTGTCGTTCACCAGGTTGTCCGGGTTGCGCACGGCAATGCTGACCATGGTCAGGCTCAGGCACACCGAGGTGGTGAGGATGCCGATGATGATCCAGGGCCAGAGGTGCTTGTACCAGGGGCTGGCGGCGGTGGCGGCAGGCATTGTTCGTCATCTCTCTTAGCGGATCTGTGGGCCGATGAAGCGGCTCTTGGCTTCAACCTGGGCGTCGCTGTCGTCGGCGCTCTTGAGGGTGAAGGTGATTTCGTTGGTGGTCGATGGCAGTTTCTCGGGGGCGACCGACAGCTGCACGGGCAGGCTGACGATATCGCCGGCAGCCACGCGGATCTCGCGCTGGCCTTCAAGCTTGAGGTCCGGCAGGCCGGCAGCGTCCAGTACGTAGACGTGGTCGCGCTGGTCCTTGTTCATCACTTTCAGGCTGTACACGTTTTCGATCCGGCCCTGGGCGTTCTCGCGGTACAGCACGCGGTCTTTGCTCACATCGAAACCGACCAGTGAGCGGGTGGCGAAGGCAGTCGCCAGGCCAATCATCATCACCAGCAGCACTGCGGCATAGCCGATCAGGCGTGGGCGCAGCATGTGGGTTTTCTGCCCGGACAGGTTGTGTTCGGTGGTGTAGCTGATCAGCCCTCTGGGGTAGTTCATCTTGTCCATGATGCTGTCGCAGGCGTCGATGCAGGCGGCGCAACCGATGCACTCGATCTGCAGGCCGTCACGGATGTCGATGCCGGTTGGGCAGACCTGCACGCACATGGTGCAATCGATGCAGTCACCCAGGCCTTGGGCCTTGTAGTCGGTATCTTTTTTACGTGGCCCACGGGTTTCGCCACGGCGCGGGTCGTAAGACACGATCAACGTGTCCTTGTCGAACATCACGCTCTGGAAGCGTGCATAGGGGCACATGTACACGCACACCTGTTCGCGCAGCCATCCAGCGTTGCCGTAGGTGGCGAGGGTGAAGAAGCCGACCCAGAAGTAGGCCCAGCCATCGGCCTGGCCTGTGAAGAATTCGATGACCAGCTCGCGGATGGGCGAGAAATAGCCGACAAAGGTCATGCCGGTGACAAAGCCGATCAGCAGCCACAGGCTGTGCTTGGCGAACTTGCGCAGGAACTTGTTGCCGCTCATGGGGGCTTTGTCGAGCTTCATGCGCTGGTTGCGGTCGCCTTCGGTGACCTTTTCGCACCACATGAAAATCCACGTCCACACGCTTTGCGGGCAGGTGTAGCCGCACCACACACGGCCTGCGTACACGGTGACGAAGAACAGGCCGAAGGCAGCGACGATCAGGATGCCCGACAGCAGGATGAAGTCCTGCGGCCAGATGGTGGCGCCGAAGATGTAGAACTTGCGCTCGGGCAGGTTCCACCATACGGCCTGGTGGCCACCCCAGTTCAGCCACACGGTGCCGAAGTACAGCAGAAACAGCACTGCACCGCCGACCATGCGCAGGCGGCGGAACAGGCCAGTGAAGGCGCGGGTGTAGATTTTTTCCCGGGAGGCGTAGAGGTCGACGGAATCCTTCCCTTTGCTGGCAGGCGGGGTCACATCATGTACCGGAATTTGCTTGCTCATCATCAAGTCCCACGGCAGTGGAGAAACGCCGCGGCCAGTGCGTGCCGGCCGCAGTCTCGCGCAATCTGCTAGCGCTCTGCGGTCCATGATACGCCGCTGATGGCAGTATGGGGCCGCACTGCGACCTTTAGTCGCGTTGGGTTCGTGGTGTGAATCGTGTTATGGCGGGTGTCAATTGATCCAGGTCATCAGCCTGCCAGAAATGCACTGGCTGTACCGGCCTCTTCGCGGGCTTGCCCGCGAAGAGGCCAGGCCTGATTACTCGGCCTTGGCCTGCGCCTGGTCCCGTTGCGACAGGCTGTAGACATAAGCCGCCAGCAAGTGCACTTTGTCGTTACCCTGCAGCTGTTCTTGCGCCGGCATCTGCCCTTGGCGGCCATAACGAATGGTCTGCTGCAGCTGGGCAAAGCTCGAACCGTAGATGAACGCCTGTGGGTGGGTCAGGTTCGGTGCACCCATGGCGGGCGTACCTTTGCCTTCCGGCCCGTGACAGGCCACACAGTTGGCGGCGAAGATCTTCTGGCCGTTCTCGGCGTCGGCCTTCGCGCCCTCAGGCAGGGTGCGGCCATCGAGCTTGCTGACCACGAATGCAGCCACGTCGGCCACGCCCTGATCACCGATCACTTCGGCCCAGGCCGGCATCACGCCGTGGCGGCCGCCCATGATGGTGGTCTTGATGGTTTCCGGCTCGCCGCCCCAGCGCCAGTCGTTGTCGGTCAGGTTGGGGAAGCCGAAAGCGCCCTTGGCGTCGGAACCGTGGCATACCGAGCAATTGGAAGCGAACAGCCGTGCGCCCATTTTCAGTGCTTGCGGGTCCTTGGCCACCTCTTCGATGGGCATGGCGGCGAACTTGGCGAAGATCGGCCCGAAGCGGGCGTCGGCCTTGGCCATTTCCTTTTCCCACTCGTGCACGCCGGTCCAGCCCGGCTGGCCGTTGGAAAACTCGGTCTGCTTGTCGTTGTCCAGGTACGAGTAGCCCGGCAGGATGCCTTTCCAGTTGCCCAGGCCCGGGTACAGCACCAGGTAGCCGAGGGCGAAGATGATAGTGCCGACGAACAGCCAGAACCACCATTTGGGCAGCGGGTTGTCATATTCCTCGATGCCATCGAAGGCATGCCCGACGGTTTCGTCGGTGACCTCTTCGCGCTGGCCCTTGCGGGTCGACAGCAACAGCCAGGTCAACGAGAAGATGGTGCCCAGGGTCAGGACGGTAACGTACAGACTCCAGAAGGTTGTCATTGTTTTTTGCTCCCAGAAGCTTTTGCTTGCTCGACGTGCCGGGTGGCCTCGGGGTCATCCGCGAAGGGCAGTTGGGTCGCTTCGTCGAAGTCCTTTTTACGCCGTGGGTTGAACACCCACAGCGCCAGGCCCACGAAGGCCACCATCACCACGACGGTGCCCAGGCCGCGAATCATCCCGATATCCATCAGCGTCACCGTTTGCTCTTGATGATGGTGCCAAGACCCTGCAGGTACGCGACGATGGCGTCCATTTCGGTCTTGCCCTTGACCGCGTCACCCGCGCCGGCGATGTCGGCATCGGTGTACGGGGTACCGAGTGTGCGCAGCACCTCCAGCTTCTTCGCGGTGTCCTTGCCATCGAGCTTGTTCTCGACCAGCCACGGGTAGGACGGCATCTTCGATTCCGGTACTACGTTGCGCGGGTTGTACAGGTGCGCACGGTGCCAGTCATCGGAGTAGCGGCCGCCAACGCGGGCCAGGTCCGGCCCGGTACGCTTGGAGCCCCACAGGAACGGGTGGTCCCACACGCTCTCGCCGGCTACCGAGTAGTGGCCGTAGCGCTCGGTTTCGGCGCGGAACGGCCGGATCATCTGCGAATGGCAGCCCACGCAGCCTTCGCGGATGTAGATATCGCGGCCTTCCACCTCCAAAGCGGTGCGCGGCTTCATGCCTTCGACAGGCTTGTTGGTAACGTCCTGGAAAAACAGCGGGACGATCTGGGTCAAACCACCGACGCTGACGGCGATGACCATGAAGAAGGCCAGCAGGCCTATGTTCTTCTCGACGGCTTCATGCTTCATCAGTGCGCTCCCACAACGACGATCTTGGCGGCTTCTTCAGCCTGTACCGGGTTGGCGGCACGTACGGTACGGAACACGTTATAGGCCATCAGCAGCATGCCGCTGGCGAAGAACGCACCGCCCAGGGCGCGGACGATATAGCCAGGGTGGCTGGCCTGCAGGGCTTCGACGAAGGAGTAGGTGAGGGTGCCGTCATCGTTGATGGCGCGCCACATCAAGCCTTGGGTAATGCCGTTGACCCACATCGAGGCGATGTACAGCACGGTGCCGATGGTGGCCAGCCAGAAGTGCGCGTTGATCAGGCCGATGCTGTGCATCTGCTCGCGACCGTAGAGTTTCGGGATCATGTGGTACACGGCGCCGATCGAGATCATTGCCACCCAGCCGAGGGCGCCGGCGTGGACGTGGCCGATGGTCCAGTCGGTGTAGTGCGACAGGGAGTTCACGGTCTTGATGGCCATCATCGGGCCTTCGAAGGTGGACATGCCGTAGAACGCCAGCGAAACGACCAAAAAGCGCAGGATCGGGTCGGTGCGCAGTTTGTGCCAGGCGCCCGACAGGGTCATCATGCCGTTGATCATGCCGCCCCAGCTTGGCGCCAGCAGGATGATCGACATCACCATGCCCAGCGACTGCGCCCAGTCGGGCAGGGCGGTGTAGTGCAAGTGGTGCGGGCCGGCCCAGATGTACAGGGTGATCAACGCCCAGAAGTGCACGATCGACAGGCGATACGAGTAGATCGGCCGCTCGGCCTGCTTGGGCACGAAGTAGTACATCATCCCCAAAAAGCCCGTCGTGAGGAAGAAGCCCACGGCGTTGTGGCCGTACCACCACTGGATCATCGCGTCGGTGGCGCCGGCATAGGCCGAGTACGACTTGAACAGGCTGACCGGCAGCGAGATGTGGTTGACGATGTGCAGCATCGCGGTGACCACGATGAAGGCGCCATAGAACCAGTTGCCGACATAGATGTGCTTGGTCTTGCGCTTGACGATGGTGCCGAAGAACACCAGCCCGTAGGTCACCCAGACGATGGCCAGCAGGATCGCCAGCGGCCACTCGAGCTCGGCGTATTCCTTGGTGGTGGTGTAGCCCATCGGCAGGGTGATCAGCGCGCCGACGATCACCGCTTGCCAACCCCAGAAGGTGAAGGCGGCCATGCTGTCGGAGATCAGCCGGGTCTGGCAGGTGCGCTGCACCACGTAGTAGCTGGTGCCGAACAGCGCACAGCCCCCGAAGGCGAAGATCACCAGGTTGGTGTGCAGCGGGCGCAGGCGGCCGAAGCTGGTCCAGGGCAGGTCCAGGTTCAGTTGCGGCCATACCAGCTGCGAGGCGATGAAGACGCCGAGGCCCATGCCAAGGATCCCCCAGACCACCGTCATGATGGCGAACTGGCGGACGACCTTATAGTTATAAGCAGTCGGACTGATTGCTGTGCTCATTCTAAGGTTCCACGGTTTTAATGTTCTTGTTGGTCGAAAAATCGGCGCCAGTATTGATAACCAGCAAGGCTACTGCAACGCAACTTTGGTACGCCGACCCGTGTCCGGGCCCGTTCACTGATGTCCCGCAGTGATCGGGTCTGGACGATTGTACACAAATAAATATTTGTAATGTGTACCGTTTTTCACCTTTTTCTGATCGATCGGTCAAGCTTTTTTTGGGGCGGCGACAGGCTATGCGCCGCGTCTGCTTCAGTCCTTTCGGAGCGAAGCCCACTGAGGCAACAAGCTTAGTTGTGTTCGGAGGGGGTGCAAGGGAGGGAGTACGGCGGGAGAGAGCTGGGGCTGCTCTGCAGCCCTTTCGCGACACAAGGCCGCTCCTACAGAACGAATGCGGTCCCTTGTAGGAGCGGCCTTGTGTCGCGATGGGCCGCAAAGCGGCCCCGGGGTACTACTTGGAGGTCACCGTTTCAGCAGCACTATCCTGCGACAGGCTATACACATAAGCCGCCAGCAGGTGCACCTTGTCGTTGCCCTGGATATCGGCCTGTGCCGGCATCTGCCCTTGGCGACCATAACGAATGGTCTGCTGCAGCTGGGCAAAGCTCGAGCCGTAGATGAACGCCTGCGGGTGGGTCAGGTCGGGTGCGCCCATGGCAGGGGTACCCTTGCCTTTAGGCCCGTGGCAAGCCACGCAGTTGGCAGCGAAGATCTCTTTGCCCTTGACCACGTCGGCCTTGTTCCCTTCAGGCAGGCTGCGGCCGTCCAGGTTGGTCAGCACGAATGCGGCCACATCGGCCACGCCCTGATCACCGATCACCTCGGCCCAGGCCGGCATCACACCATGGCGGCCATTCATGATCGAAGCCTTGATGGTTTCTGCTTCGCCGCCCCAGCGCCAATCCTTGTCGGTGAGGTTGGGGAAGCCGAAGGCACCCTTGGCGTCCGAGCCGTGGCACACCGAGCAGTTGGAGGCAAACAGGCGGCTGCCCATCTTCAGCGCCTGCGGGTCCTTGGCGACTTCTTCCACGGGCATGGCGGCGTACTTGGCAAAGATCGGGCCGAACCTGGCGTCAGCCTTGTCCATCTCCTTTTGCCATTCGTTGACGCCGGTCCAGCCATTTTCATAGCCCGGCAGAATGCCTTTCCAGTTGCCCAGGCCCGGGTAGAGGATGAGGTAGCCGACCGAGAACACCAGGGTGCCGACGAACAGCCAGAACCACCACTTGGGCAGCGGGTTGTCGTACTCCTCGATGCCGTCGAAGCTGTGGCCCATGGTCTGGTCGGTGGTGTTTTTGCTCTCGCCCTTGCGGGTGGCGAGCAGCAGCCAGGTCAGGCCGATCAGGCTACCGATGGTCAGTACGCTGATGTACGTACTCCAGAAGGTGGTCATTGCCCGTTACTCCTTGCAGCAGTCGTGGCAGCAGGTTCCTGCCCGGCAGGGGGCAGGCGGTCGTCGACGAAGGGCAGCAGGCGCGCTTCGGCGAAATCACGGTCGCGGCGGCGGTTGAAAACCCACAGGGAGAGGCCGATGAAGGCGATCATCACCACCAGGGTGCCCAGGCCGCGGATCATGCCGATGTCCATTTCCATCGCACTCACCTCTTGTTCTTGATCGCGGTGCCAAGCACCTGCAGGTAGGCGACCAGTGCATCCATCTCGGTCTTGCCTTTGACCGCGTCACGGGCGCTGGCAATGTCGTCGTCGCTGTACGGCACGCCCAGGGTGCGCAAGGTGCGCATCTTGACGTCGGTGTGGCTGTTGTCGACCTGCTGGGCGACCAGCCACGGGTACGACGGCATCTTCGACTCCGGCACCACGTTGCGCGGGTTGTACAGGTGCGCGCGGTGCCAGTCGTCCGAGTAGCGGCCGCCAACGCGGGCCAGGTCCGGCCCGGTACGCTTGGAGCCCCACAGGAACGGGTGGTCCCACACGCTTTCGCCGGCCACCGAGTAGTGGCCGTAGCGCTCGGTTTCGGCGCGGAACGGGCGGATCATCTGCGAGTGGCAGCCCACGCAGCCTTCGCGGATGTAGATATCGCGCCCTTCCAGCTGCAGCGCGGTGTAGGGCTTCATGCCTTCCACCGGCTTGTTGGTGACGTCCTGGAAGAACAGCGGGACGATCTGGGTCAGGCCGCCGATACTGACGGCGAACACCATCAGCAGGGCCATCAGGCCGACGTTTTTCTCGATGACTTCATGTTTCATCAGGCGTTTCTCCTCAAGCCAACTGGGCGTTCGCAGGGGCGACGTCAAGCGCTGGCGAACGCACGGTGCGCCAGGTGTTCCAGGCCATCAGGAACATGCCGCTGAGGAAGATCGCGCCGCCGACGAAGCGCACGACAAAGCCTGGATGGCTGGCCACCAGGGTTTCCACGAACGAATAGGTGAGCGTGCCGTCGCTGTTGACTGCGCGCCACATCAGGCCCTGGGCGATGCCGTTGACCCACATCGAGGCGATGTACAGCACGGTGCCGATGGTGGCCAGCCAGAAGTGCGCGTTGATCAGGCCAAGGCTGTACATGCGTTCCTTGCCGAACACTTTCGGGATGGTGTGGTACAGCGCACCGATCGAGATCATTGCCACCCAGCCGAGGGCACCGGCATGCACGTGGCCGATGGTCCAGTCGGTGTAGTGGGACAGGGCGTTGACCGTCTTGATGGCCATCATCGGGCCTTCGAAGGTGGACATGCCGTAGAACGCCAGCGACACCACCAAAAAGCGCAGGATCGGGTCGCTGCGCAGTTTGTGCCAGGCCCCCGACAGGGTCATCATGCCGTTGATCATGCCGCCCCAGCTCGGTGCCAGCAGGATCAGCGACATCACCATGCCCAGCGACTGCGCCCAGTCGGGCAGGGCGGTGTAGTGCAGGTGGTGTGGGCCGGCCCAGATGTACAAGGTGATCAGCGCCCAGAAGTGCACGATCGACAGGCGATAGGAATACACCGGGCGCTCGGCCTGCTTGGGCACGTAGTAGTACATCATCCCCAGGAAGCCCGCAGTCAGGAAGAAGCCTACCGCGTTGTGGCCGTACCACCACTGCACCATGGCATCGGTGGCGCCGGCGTAGACCGAGTACGACTTGGTCAGGCTGACCGGCAGCTCCAGGTTGTTGACGATGTGCAGAAGCGCCACGGTGAGGATGAAGGCACCGAAGAACCAGTTACCCACGTAGATGTGCTTGGTGTTGCGCTTCATCAGCGTGCCAAAGAACACGATGGCATAGCCCACCCAGACGATGGTGATCAGGATGTCGATCGGCCATTCCAGTTCGGCGTATTCCTTGGAGCTGGTGTAGCCCAGTGGCAGACTGATGGCCGCCAGCAGGATCACCAGTTGCCAGCCCCAAAACGTGAACGCGGCCAGGCGCGGTGCAAACAGGGTGGTCTGGCAGGTGCGTTGCACCGAATAATAGGAGGTGGCAAACAGCGCGCAGCCGCCGAAAGCGAAGATCACCGCATTGGTATGCAGGGGGCGCAGGCGGCCGAAGCTGGTCCAGGGGAGGTCGAAGTTGAGGGAAGGCCAGGCAAGCTGGGCGGCGATGAAGACGCCGAGCCCCATCCCGACGATTCCCCACACCACCGTCATGATGGCGAATTGGCGGACCACCTTGTAGTTATAGGCGGTACTGCTGGTTGTGTTCATGTATGGGTTCCCATCCACGGTTATTTGGCAGGCTTTACAGCGAGGCAAGCATGATTAATGGGCAAAGTGCCGGTATTGACGGGGATCAATGGGCGAAGGTCGGAAATGTCCCAGGCTTGCGCTGCGATCCTCCACAGGTTCAGGGCATGGACGGCTACAAGGGCTGCCTGATCCTGGCCCACGGCGCAGGTGCGCCGATGGACAGCGGGTTCATGGAAGAAATGGCGCAAAGGCTTGCGGCGCTTGGGGTAGCGGTGGTGCGCTTCGAGTTCCCGTACATGGCCGAGCGCAGGGTTGGCGGCGGCAAGCGGCCGCCGAACCCGCAGAAGGTGCTGCTGGAATGCTGGCGCGAGGTGTACCGGCAGGTGCGACCTTTGGTCGCGGGCAAGTTGGCCGTGGGTGGCAAGTCCATGGGCGGGCGCATGGCGAGCCTGTTGGCTGACGAACTGGGCGCGGATGCGCTGGTGTGCCTGGGCTATCCGTTCTATGCGGTGGGTAAACCCGAGAAGCCCCGGGTGGAGCACCTGGCCGGGCTGAAAACACCGACATTGATCGTGCAGGGCGAACGGGATGCGCTGGGTAACCGCGAGGCGGTGGCGGGGTACGCGTTGTCGCCGGCAATCGAAGTGAGCTGGCTAGTGGCGGGGGACCATGACCTGAAGCCGTTGAAGGCCTCGGGGTTCAGCCATGAGCAGCATATGCAGACGGCGGCGGAACGCGTTGCTGATTTCCTGAAGGATTAGTGCTGGATTCTTCGCGGGCTTGCCCGCTCCCACAAGGGCCGCATCCTTTCAAAGATCGGCGCAGAACCCTGTGGGAGCGGGCATACCCGCGAAGAGGCCGGCACAGGCTGACGCTTAGTCGCGGTACTCGCACAGGTAAGCGGTGTCCACCTTCACCTGCAGCTGGAACTTGCTGTTGGCGGCAACATTGAACTTGTCGCCCGCATTGAAGGTTTCCCAGTTGTCGCTGCCTGGCAGCTTCACGGTCAGCGCGCCCGATACCACGTGCATGATTTCGCGCTTGGCAGTGCCGAACTCGTATTCGCCCGGGGCCATGACGCCGACAGTGGCTGGGCCTTCCTCGCCCGCGAATGCGATCGACTTGACGGTGCCGTTGAAGTACTCGTTGACCTGGAACATGGGCGACTCCTGAAAAGGGGGAGTAAAAAGGGCTGGCCAGTATGCCCAAGCCCACAGGCCTCGTCATCTGCTTTCAGGTGCTGCTGGCGGGCAGGGTCAACGGCAATAGCCGCGCCGTGTTGCGTGCATCTTCAAGGGCCCGGTGCTGCTGCCCGCAAAAGTGCATGCCGGCCAGGTGCAGGGCACCGTTCAGGCCGGTGGGGCGCTGCAGGTGGCGGGCTTTGGCAAAGCGTTGCTTGAGGTTGATGTGCGGCAAGGTCCGTAGCAGGCTGTCGAGCCCGTGAAGCTGCCATTCCTGGTGCAGTTGCTGGCGGTCGTAGTCGCCCCAGCTGACCCAGGCCTGAAGCTGCTCACGGTGGGGCCCGAGCCAGCGCTCGAAGCTTGCCCACACTTCGCGAAACGGCGCAGCGCTGTCCACATCGGCCTGGCTTATGTGTGTGAGTTCGCGGCAAAACGGGGTCAGCTGTGGCCGCCGCCGTGGCCGCACGAAACACTGAAAGTGGTCGACCTCGCGGCCTTCGCGGGTAACCAGGCTAGCGCCGATTTCAATGACTTCCATCTCTGTGACCGGCCACCCACCCTCGTCGGTGGTGGCTTCCAGGTCGATCACCAACCAATGGCCCATACCAGGCTCCCTTGCAGATCCTGCTAGAGCGTAGCCAAACTCCGCGCATACGGCACCCCCTGGCATTTTGCCGCCCGTTCTGGAACCAAGAGTGGCACAAACAGCAGACACAGCAGTTGTGCCGCTTCCGGAAAACGCCTAGCTTAAGCGAACCCAGGCATGAACCGTGATGAGCGTCCGTCTTGACTCCAGCGCCCGGCCTCAAGGCCTTGTCCACCCTGATGTTGCTGGCCGTGCACTGGCTGGCGGTGCCAGCATGGGCTGCCGACGCCGTCGAGGTGAAGATTGGCGCGGCGCATTTCCCGCCCTACACGGTGCGCCCTGAACAGGGGGCCGACACCGGCCTGCTGCCGCAACTGGTCGACGCGCTCAACCGCTTGCAGCAGGGGTACCACTTTGTCCTGGTGCCCACTTCCATCCAGCGGCGTTTTGGTGACTTCCAGCAAGGCCGTACCGACATGGCGATTTTCGAGAACCCGCAATGGGGCTGGGAGCAGATTGCCCACCAGACCGTGGATATGGGCCTGGAGGATGCCGAAGTGTTCGTTGCACGCCAGGCCAATGGCAGCGATCCGCATTACTTCGATGACCTGCGTGGCAAACGTTTGGCATTGTTCAACGGATATCACTACGCGTTCGCCCGCTTCAATTCCGACCCGGACTACCTGCGCACAACCTATAACGCGACCCTGACCTACTCCCACGACAGCAACCTGCTGATGGTGCAGGCTGGCCGCGCCGATATCGCCCTGGTCACGCGCTCCTACCTCAGCGATTTCCTGGCGCGCAACCCGGCCAGCAGGGCGCAGCTGGTGCCTTCGCAACGCATCGATCAGGTCTATCACCACTACGCCCTGCTGCGCCCGGGGGCGCCTATCGGCGAGCAGTCGTTCGCCGGCCTGCTGCGCAGCCTGCGTGACAGCGGTGAACTGGCACGGATCTTCGAGCCCTACCGCATCACGGTCGCGGCCCCCCAAGACTAAATTCATACGCTGCGCCAGCGTTCTCAGCAGTGAGCCTTTTCTTCATTTTCGTGAGTCCAGCCCATGCCGTTCGATGCCGCTTCGCAGCCCCTGTCACCGCCACGCTGGCGCAGCCTCAGTGCCGAGGAGGGTGACAGCTGGCTAAGCCTCACCCTCGAAGGCCGCCCACTGATCCAGGTGCGCCTGGAGGCGGGCGCTACCTTGCACGTCCACCTCGAGCGCGTCTGCCATGAGCGCCCCTATGAAGCCTTGTGGGCTGCCTGCTACTGGCTGCTGTCCCGCGATACGGCCCGCCAGCGCCTGGTCTGGCACTTGCCCGAGGTACAGCCCCAGGCACTGGCCAGTGGCTTGCTGCTGGAGGCTGAGCAAGCTGGCCAGTACCTGTGCGAGCGGGCGCTGTTCTGGCAGCTGCCACAGCCATGGCTGGGTGATGCGCTGGCCTCGGTGTACCCGCAGCAGATGCAGATCAGTAACGGCAAGCGTCACCCGCGGCGGGCGCCCAAGCCCCGTGGAGAGGTGTACCGGCGCTTCGATGCGCGCCTGGGTAGCTGGGTATCGCTGCGCACGCTGGAGATCGAGCACGACCTGGAGCGTTTCAACCGCTGGCAGAACAACCCGCGGGTGGATGCGTTCTGGCAGGAGGGCGGTACGCTGGCGCAGCACCGCGAGTACCTGGGCAAGCTGGAGGCCGACCCGCATACCCTGACGTTGATCGGCTGCTTTGATGATGAGCCGTTTGCCTACTTCGAGGCGTACTGGGCCAAGGAAGATCGCATTGCTCCGTTCTACCCGGCCGATGACTACGACCGCGGCATCCACATGCTGGTAGGGGAGGAGAGCCATCGCGGGCCGCACAAGGTGGCCAGCTGGCTATCGGCGCTGGTGCACTACCTGTTCCTGGATGACCCGCGTACCCAGCGGGTGGTGGCTGAGCCACGTGCCGACAACGGCAAGATGATCGGCTACATGCACGACCAGTGTTTCCATTGCGACAAGGAGTTCGACTTCCCGCACAAGCGTGCGGCGCTGATGATTCTGGGGCGGGAACGGTTCTTCGATCGCTGCAAGCTGGCTTGAGTCCCAAGGGGCCGCTTTGCGGCCCATCGCCGGCAAGCCGGCTCCCATAAGGGATAGCGCAGGCCTGAGGTTGATGCGGTCGAGGTGGGAGCTGGCTTGCCGGCGATGGGCTGCGCAGCACCTCTATAGGATAGGCGCGAACCTGAAGCCTCAGGCCTGCCGATTGGCCGTCTTGCGGCAGTGCACCAGCGCATCGCGGATCATGAAGTTGACCAGTGTCGGCGACACGCCCAGCTCCTTGGCAATGTCCTTCTGCGGTACGCCATGCAGGCGGTACATCTCGAACGCATAGCGGGTACGCTGCGGCAGTTCGTTCAGCGCCTCGGCAATGTCGTCCAGCGCGGCAAGGTTGATGTGGGTCGCTTCGGGCGAGGCATTCTGGAGGACCACGTTCAGGCCTTCCTCCTCGCTGCCGGAGTACTTCAGCTCCATCGCCTGCTTGCGGTAGTGGTCAATCGCCAGGTTGCGCACAATCTGGAACAGGTAGCTGAGCTGCGCCTTGAACGACGAGGTGATCTGCGGGGCGGCGTTGAGCCGGAAAAAGGCATCCTGCACCACATCTTCGGCGCGCGAACGGCAGCCGGTGATGCGGGCAGCGATCTTGACCAGGATGCTGCGATTGTCGACGAAGGCCTGCAGTAATGGTGAATCGCACTTACTTGTGGATAGTTGTTCCGCCATGGAAATCACCTTGTCACAGAGGGGAAAGGAGGCCCCCAAGGCTGGGAAGCTTCCTACGACGTGCGACAAGCTATTCAGAATGATAATGATTGTCAAATACGAAACGTAATTAGTATCTGTATCTTTCAGTTCTAAGCCCGGAGTGTGAAACGCTTCACCTCCTGTCCCATCCGCACCCGCGCAATCCTTGTAATTTCTTCCTCCGCCCATCCGTTCCCCTGTGTACATCCCGGCCGCCAATCGCTGCCCGCCCACGTTCGCGGAGCAGCCGGCACGCCCTAACAGACACTGGCAGGAACACCCATGACGGACGCCTTCGAACTCCCGCTCTCGCTGGTCCAGGCACTGGCGCAACGCGCCGCGCAGACCCCGGACAAGATCGCCTTGCGCTTTCTGGCCGACGCCCCCGGCGAGCAGGCCGTGCTCAGCTACCGGGACCTCGACCAGCGCGCACGCACCATCGCCGCCGCCTTGCAGGCCCGTGCCGGCTTCGGCGACCGTGCGGTGCTGTTGTTCCCCAGTGGTCCGGACTACGTGGCGGCGTTCTTTGGCTGCCTGTATGCGGGCGTGATCGCAGTGCCGGCCTACCCGCCGGAGTCTGCGCGCCAGCACCATCAGGAGCGTTTGCTGTCGATCATCGACGATGCCGAGCCGCGCCTGCTGTTGACGGTCGCGGCCTTGCGCAGCAGCCTGCAAGGCCTGGAAGCGCTGGCGGCGGACAATGGCCCTGAACTGCTGGCGGTGGACGGCCTGGACCCGGCGCTGGCCGCGGACTGGCGCGAGCCCGCGCTGCAAGGTGATGACATCGCCTTCCTGCAGTACACCTCTGGCTCCACCGCGCTGCCCAAGGGCGTGCAGGTCAGCCATGGCAACCTGGTGGCCAACGAGCAGTTGATCCGCCAGGGCTTCGGCATCGACCTCAACCCCGACGACGTGATCGTCAGCTGGTTGCCGCTGTACCACGACATGGGCCTGATTGGCGGCCTGTTGCAGCCCATCTTCAGCGGCGTGCCGTGCGTGCTGATGTCGCCGGGTTACTTCCTGGCCCGGCCGCAGCGCTGGTTGCAGGCTATCAGCGAGTATGGCGGCACCATCAGCGGTGGCCCCGACTTTGCCTACCGCCTGTGCAGCGAGCGGGTTAGCGAGGCCTCGTTGGCCGGGCTCGACCTGAGCCGCTGGCGCGTGGCTTATTCCGGCTCCGAGCCGATCCGCCAGGACAGCCTGGCGACGTTCGCCGACAAGTTCCTGGCCAGCGGCTTCGACCGGCAGAGCTTCTTCGCCAGCTACGGCCTGGCCGAAGCCACCCTGTTCGTCAGCGGCAGCCGCCGCGGCCAGGGCATCGCAGCGCTGGAACTGGACGCCGAAGCCTTCGCCGCCAACCGTGCCGAGCCGGGCAAAGGCAGCGTGCTGATGAGCTGCGGCTACCCGCAGCCCGGTCACGCGGTACGTGTCGTCGAGCCGCAGCACTTGCAGGTGCTGGGCGACAACCAGGTCGGCGAAATCTGGGCCGTTGGCCCGAGCATCGCCTTGGGTTACTGGCGCAACCCCGAAGCCAGTGCCCGCACCTTCGTTGAAATGGACGGCCAGACCTGGCTGCGTACCGGCGACCTTGGCTTCATGCGCGAGGGTGAGGTGTTCGTCACCGGGCGCCTGAAAGACATGCTGATCGTACGGGGCCAGAACCTGTACCCGCAGGACCTGGAAAAAACCCTCGAACGCGAGGTCGAGGTGCTGCGCAAAGGCCGGGTGGCAGTGTTTGCCGTCGAGCAGCAGGGCGAGGAGGGCATCGGCGTGGCGGTGGAGATCAGCCGCAACGTGCAAAAGGCAATCAAGCCCCAGGACCTGATCAAAACCCTGCGCCAAGTGATCGCCGAGGCCTGCCGCCAGGCCCCGGCTGTGGTCCTGTTGCTGAACCCGGGCGCGCTGCCCAAGACCTCCAGTGGCAAGCTGCAGCGCTCGGCCTGCCGCCTGCGCGTGGACGATGGCAGCCTGGACTGCTACGCCCGCTTCCCTGATGTGAGCGAAGCCGCTGCAAGTGCGGCTGCTGGCGATGAACTGCAAACACGCATCGCCGCCGTGTGGCGGGACATCCTCAAGCTAGAGGCGGTTGCAGCAGATGACCACTTCCTGCTGCTGGGCGGCAACTCCATCGCCGCCACCCAGGCCACCGCACGCCTGGCCGATGAACTGGGCATCAACCTGAGCCTGCGCACCCTGTTCGAAGTGCCAGTGCTGGCTGATTACAGTAACGCCGTGGCCTCGATCATCGCTGAAGGCGCTGCCCGCACCGCCACCATCGCAACGCTGGAGCGCGCCCAGGCCTTGCCCCAGTCGCTGGCGCAAAACCGCTTGTGGCTGCTGTGGCAGTTGGCGCCACAATCGGCGGCCTACAACATCCCGGCCGGCCTGCAGCTGCGCGGCGAGCTGGGCGAAAGCGCCCTGGAAGCCGCCTTCCAGGCGCTGGTGGCGCGCCACGAATCCCTGCGCACCGTATTCAGCGAAGAAAACGGCCAGGCCCTGCAACGCATCTTGCCGCAACAGCCGTTCAGCCTGCACCGCCTGAACCTCGAAGGCCAAACCCCCGAGCAGGTCAGGGCCGAGCGTGAAGCCGAGGCCCGTCAGCCGTTCGACCTGACCCAGGGCCCGTTGCTGCGGGTGACCCTGGCACGCCTGGACGACGAAGACCATCAGCTATGGGTGACCCTGCACCACATCGTCGCTGACGGCTGGTCGCTGAACATCCTGCTGGATGAATTCGCCACGCTTTACGCGGCCCGCTGCCAGGGGCTGGAGGCCAGCCTGGCGCCGCTGACCCTGGGTTACGCCGACTACGGCACCTGGCAGCGACAATGGCTGGCCGCCGGTGAAGCCGAGCGCCAACTGCAGTACTGGAAGGCACAGTTGGGCGATGAACTGCCGGTGCTCGACCTGTGCACCGACCACCCCCGCGCCAGCCAGCGCGAGTACAGCGCTGCGCGGTTCAACCTTAAAGTGCCTGCCAAGCTTGCCGAAGCACTCAAGGGCCTGGCCCGCGAACAGCAGGCCAGCCTGTTCATGGTCCTGCTGGCCGGCTGGCAGGCGCTGCTGCACCGCTACAGCGGCCAGGCTGACATCCGTGTCGGTGTGCCCAACGCCAACCGCCCGCGCCTGGAAGCCCAAGGCGTGGTCGGCTTCTTCATCAATACCCAGGTATTGCGCGCACAGCTTGATGGCCGCCTGCCATTCACGCAGCTGCTGGCCCAGGTGCGCCAGGCCACCCTTGCGGCGCAGGCTAACCAGGACCTGCCGTTCGAACAGCTGGTCGAAGCCCTGCCTGACGCCCGTGAGCAAGGCTTGTTCCAGGTCATGTTCAACCACCAGCAACGCGACTTGTCGGCCCTGCGCCGCCTGCCGGGGCTGTTGGCCGAGGAGCTGCCGTGGCACAGCCGCGAAGCCAAGTTCGACCTGCAGTTGCACAGTGAAGAAGACCATCAGGGCCGCCTGAGCCTGGCCTTCGACTATGCCGCAGAGCTGTTCGAAGCCAGCACCGTCAAACGGCTGGCCCATCACCTGCTGGCACTGCTGGAACAGGTGTGCGCCGCGCCGCAGCGGCCACTGGGCGAAGTGCAATTGCTCGACGAGCCCGGCCGCGCGCAACTGCTGGGCTGGGGCCGCGCACCGGCTGCCGCGCCGCCATGCCTGCTGGTCGAACAGCTCAATGAACAGGCCCGCCGGACCCCGCAACGCACCGCGCTGGCCTGGGACGGCGGCAGCCTCGACTACGCCGAACTGCACCAGCAGGCCAACCGCCTGGCCCATTACCTGCGCGACAAAGGCGTCGGCCCCGACACCTGCGTAGCAATTGCCATCGAGCGTTCGCCACAGTTGCTGGTGGGCCTGCTGGCCATCCTCAAGGCCGGCGGCGCCTACGTGCCCCTGGACGTCGACTACCCGGCCGAACGCCTGGCCTACATGCTGGCCGACTGCAACGCCGGCCTGTTGCTGAGCCACAGCAGCCTGCTGGGCAAGCTGCCACAGGTCGACGGCGTCAGCGCCATTGCCCTCGACCAGTTGCACCTGGACAGCTGGCCTAGCCATGCCCCCGGCCTGCACCTGCACGGCGACAACCTGGCGTACGTGATCTACACGTCCGGCTCCACCGGCCAGCCCAAGGGCGTGGGCAATACCCATGCGGCGTTGGCCGAGCGCCTGCAATGGATGCAGGCGACCTATGGGCTGAATGACAGCGACGTGCTGATGCAGAAGGCGCCGATCAGCTTCGATGTGTCGGTGTGGGAATGCTTCTGGCCGCTGGTAACCGGCTGCAAGCTGGTACTCGCCGGCCCCGGCGAGCACCGCGACCCGCAGCGCATCGCCGCGCTGGTGCAGGCCTATGGCGTGACCACGCTGCACTTCGTGCCGCCACTGTTGCAGGTGTTTGTTCAGGAGCCGCAGGCGGGCGCCTGCAGCAGCCTGCGCCGGGTGTTCTCCGGTGGCGAAGCATTGCCTGCGGCGTTGCGTGACCGGGTGCTGCAAGTGCTGCCGCAGGTGCAGTTGCACAACCGCTATGGCCCGACCGAAACCGCCATCAACGTCACCCACTGGCACTGCCAGGCGGCGGACGGCGAGCGCTCGCCCATCGGCCGCCCGTTGGGCAATGTGCTGTGCCGTGTGCTGGACGATGAGCTTGAACTGGCCGCCCCCGGCGTGCCGGGTGAGCTGTACCTCGGTGGCGCGGGCCTGGCCCGTGGCTATCTGGGCCGCCCAGGCCTCACTGCCGAGCGTTTCGTACCCCAGGCCGACGGCCATGGCGAGCGCCTGTACCGCAGCGGCGACCGCGCCCGCTGGCAGGTGCAGCTGCAGGCCCTGGAATACCTCGGTCGCCTCGACCAGCAGGTAAAGGTGCGGGGTTTTCGCGTCGAGCCAGAAGAAGTGCAGGCCTGCCTGCTGGCACAGCCGGGTGTTGAACAGGCACTGGTACTGATCCACAAGGACGCCGTTGGCGCGCAACTGGTGGGTTATTACAGTGGCAGTGCACAGCCAGCCGAAGTACTGGCCGTGGTGGCTGAGCAACTGCCCGCGTACATGGTGCCGGCCCAGCTCATCCCATTGGCACAGCTGCCACTGGGCCCCAGCGGCAAGGTCGACCGCAAGGCGCTGCCGGCCCCAATGTGGCAGCAACGCGAACATATCGAGCCACAAACCGAGTTGCAGCAGCAGGTCGCCGCTATCTGGCGCGAGGTGCTGAACCTGCCGCGCGTCGGCCTGCAGGACGACTTCTTCGCCCTGGGCGGCCACTCGCTGCTGGCCACCCAGATCGTCTCGCGCAGCCGCCAGGCCTGCGATGTCGAGCTGCCGCTCAAGGCGCTGTTCGAAGCCAGCGAACTGGGCGCCTTCTGTGCCGAGATCGCACGCATCCGCGCCGCCGGCCAGCGCAACCTGCAAGGCGCAATCGCCCGCGTTGACCGCCGTCAGGCGGTGCCGCTGTCGTATTCGCAGCAGCGTATGTGGTTCCTCTGGCAAATGGAGCCGGACAGCCCGGCGTACAACGTCGGCGGCATGGCACGCCTGCGCGGCACCCTGCATGTGGACGCTTTCGAGCGTGCGCTGCAGGCGCTGATCGTGCGCCACGAAACCCTGCGTACCACCTTCCCCAGCATCGCCGGCGTGCCGTATCAGTGCGTGGCCGAAGACAGCGGCCTGCACCTTGATTGGCAAGACTTCAGCGCCTTGCCGATCGACGCCCGCCAGCAACGCCTGCAACAACTGGCGGACGACCAGGCGCACCAGCCGTTCGACCTGGAGCGCGGCCCGCTGCTGCGCGCCTGCCTGGTCAAGGCTGACGAGCGCGAGCACTTCTTCGTGCTGACCCTGCACCACATCGTGACCGAAGGCTGGGCCATGGACATCTTCGCCCGCGAACTGGGCGAGCTGTACGAAGCCTTTGTCGATGACCGCGAGTCGCCGCTGGCGCCGCTGCCGGTGCAGTACCTGGACTACAGCGTGTGGCAACGGCAATGGCTGGAAAGCGGCGAGGGCGCTCGTCAACTGGCCTACTGGAAGGACCGCCTGGGCGACGAGCACCCGGTGCTGGCGTTGCCTGCCGACCGCCCGCGCCCGGCAGTACAGAGCCACCGCGGCGAGCTGTACCGCTTTGAACTCGACCCGGCGCTGGTGGCCCGCGTGCATGCTTTCAACAGCCAGCGCGGCCTGACCCTGTTCATGACCATGACCGCCACGCTGGCTGCCTTGCTACACCGCTACAGCGGCCAGCGTGACCTGCGCATTGGCGCGCCGGTGGCCAACCGCATCCGCCCGGAAAGCGAAGGCCTGATCGGCGCCTTCCTCAATACCCAGGTGCTGCGCTGCGAGCTGGACGGCCAGATGACCGCCAACGCGTTGCTGGAGCAGATGCGCCAGGCCGCCATCGAAGGCCAGTCGCACCAGGACCTGCCGTTCGATCAGTTGGTCGAAGCTTTGCAGCCGCCGCGCAGCAGCGCTTACAACCCGCTGTTCCAGGTGATGTGCAACGTGCAGCGCTGGGCCTTCCAGCAAAGCCGCACTTTGGCCGGCATGCAGGTGGATTACCTGGTCAACGACGCCAGCGCCACCAAGTTCGACCTGTACCTGGAGGTCACCGACCTCGACGGCCGCCTGGGTTGCTGCCTGACCTACAGCCGCGACCTGTTCGACGAGCCACGCATTGCGCGTATGGCCGAGCACTGGCAGCAGCTGCTGGTCGGCCTGCTCGACAACCCGCAACAGCGCCTGTGCGAGCTGCCGATGCTGAGCAGCCCCGAGCAGCAGGTGCTGGCGGGCCAGTTGCAGGGCGAGCAGCACTTCGACCTCGACCAGACCCTGCACGGGCTGTTCGCGGCCCAGGCGGTGCGCACGCCTCAGGCTGGCGCGCTGACCTTCGCTGGCCAGCACATGACCTACGCCGAACTCGATCAGCGGGCCAACCGCCTTGCCCGCGCCCTGCGCGAGCGTGGCGTCGGCCCGCAGGTGCGCGTGGGCCTGGCACTGGAGCGCTCGCTGGAAATGGTCGTCGGCCTGCTGGCCATCCTCAAGGCCGGCGGCGCCTACGTGCCGCTCGACCCCGAGTACCCGCTCGACCGCTTGCGCTACATGATCGAAGACAGCCGTATCGGCCTGCTGCTCAGCCAGCGTGAGCTGTTGCAAACCCTGGGCGAGCTGCCTGAGGGCGTGGCCCGCTGGAGCCTGGAGGACGATGCCGCCAGCCTGTCGGCCTACAGCGATGCGCCGCTGGACAACCTCAACCTGCCGCAGCATCAGGCGTACCTGATCTACACCTCCGGCTCCACCGGCAAGCCCAAGGGCGTGGTGGTCAGCCATGGTGAGTTCGCCATGCACTGCCAGGCGGTCATCGCCGCGTTCGGCATGCGCAGCGATGACTGCGAGCTGCATTTCTATTCGATCAACTTCGATGCTGCCAGCGAGCGCCTGTGGGTGCCGTTGCTGTGCGGTGCCCGCGTGGTGCTGCGTGCCCAGGGGCAGTGGGGCGCCGAGGACATCTGCCAGCTGGTGCGCGAGCAGCAGGTGAGCATTTTGGGCTTTACCCCCAGCTACGGCAGCCAGTTGGCGCAGTACCTGGGCGGGCAGGGCGAGCAACTGCCGGTGCGCCTGGTGATTACCGGGGGTGAAGCGTTGACCGGCGAGCACCTGCAGCGTATTCGTCAGGCCTTTGCGCCGCAGCAGTTCTTCAACGCCTACGGCCCGACCGAAACCGTGGTCATGCCGCTGGCCTGCCTGGCGCCAGAGGTGTTGCCTGCGGACCTTGGCAGTGTGCCGATCGGCCGCGTCATCGGTAGCCGCTCGGCCTACATCCTCGACGAAGACCTGGCCCTGTTACCGCAAGGTGGCATTGGTGAGCTGTATGTCGGCGGCGCCGGCCTGGCTCAGGGTTATCACGACCGGCCGGGCCTGAGCGCCGAGCGCTTCGTCGCTGACCCGTTCAGCACCGAGGGGGGCCGCTTGTATCGCACGGGCGACCTGGTGCGCCTGGGCACTGACGGCCTGGTCGAGTACGTCGGCCGTGCCGACCAGCAGGTGAAAATTCGCGGTTTCCGCATCGAACTGGGCGAGATCGAGAGCCGCTTGCAGGCCCATGCCGATGTCGACGAGGCCGTGGTGCTGGCCTTGGATCTACCGGGCGGCAAGCAACTGGTGGGCTACCTGGTGTGCAAGCAGGCCATGGCTGGCAGCGAGGCGCAAAGCCAGCTGCGTGAAGCAGTGAAGGCCGATGCCCGCCAGCACCTGCCGGATTACATGGTGCCGGCGCACCTGGTGTTGCTCGACAGCCTGCCGCTGATGGGGAACGGCAAGCTCGACCGCCGTGCGCTGCCGCTGCCGGACCTGGAACAGGCGCGTCAACAGTACCAGGCGCCTGGCAACGAGGTGGAAGCGCAACTGGTGCAGATCTGGCGCGATGTGCTCAACGTTGCCCGGGTTGGTGTACAGGACAACTTCTTCGAACTGGGCGGCGACTCGATCCTGTCGATCCAGGTAGTCAGCCGGGCCCGTCAGGCCGGCTTGCAATTCACCCCGCGCGACCTGTTCCAGCACCAGACCATCCAGACCCTGGCGGCCGTGGTTCAGTACAGCGAAGCCGCGAGCAGCATCGAGCAGGGCTTGCGCCAAGGCCAGACCGGCCTGACGCCGATCCAGCACTGGTTCTTCGACAGTGAAGTGCCACAGCCGCAGCACTGGAACCAGGCGGTGCTGCTGGAAGCTCGCCAACCATTGGATGAAGCCGCGCTTGGACAGGCGTTGGCTGCGCTGGTGCAGCACCACGACAGCCTGCGCCTGCGCTTCAGCGAGGCCGATGGCCGCTGGCAGGCCGAATACGCCCAGCCGGACGCCAGGCAATTGCTGTGGACCGCCACCGTGGCCGATTTCGCCGATTGCCAGGCGCTGTACACCGACCTGCAGCGCAGCCTCGACCTGCAACAGGGCCCGCTGCTGCGCGCCTTGCTGGTGCGTGACGGGCAGGGCAGTCAACGTTTGTTGCTGGCGATCCATCACCTGGTGGTCGATGGCGTGTCCTGGCGGGTGCTGCTGGAAGACCTGCAGGCGCTTTACCGTGGCCAGCCGCTGCCGGCCAAGACCCATGCCATGGGCGACTGGGCTGCGCGACTGGCCAGCTACGCCGGCAGCGATTCGCTGCGCGACGAACTGAGCTGGTGGCAAGGCCAGCTGGGCGGCGTGCGCCGCGAACTGCCGTGCGATCACCCGCAGGGCGGCAACCTGCACCGCCACGCCCACACCTTGGCCATCGGCCTGGACGTGGAGCAGACCCGGCAATTGTTGCAACAGGCCCCGGCGGCCTACCACACCCAGGTCAACGACTTGCTGCTGACTGCACTGGCGCGGGCGCTGTGCCGCTGGAGTGGCGATGAGCAAGTGCTTGTTCAGCTTGAAGGCCACGGCCGTGACGGGCTGTTCGAAGACATGGACCTGACCCGCAGCGTCGGTTGGTTCACCAACGCCTATCCGCTGAGCCTGCGCCCGCTACCGGGCGAGGACGACGCGGCGCGGGCCGGTTCCATCAAACGCATCAAGGAACAACTGCGCGAGGTGCCGCACAAGGGCCAGGGCTACGGCGTACTGCGCTACCTGGCCGACACGGCCGGGCGCGAGCAGATGGCGGCCTTGCCGCAGGCGCGTATCACCTTCAACTACCTGGGCCAGTTCGACCAGCAATTTGACAGTGCGGCGCTGTTCCAGCCACTGGAGGCACCGGCCGGCCTGGCGCATGACCTCGACGCACCGCTGCCAAACTGGCTGAGCGTCGATGGCCAGGTGTACGGCGGCGCCTTGCAACTGCGCTGGACCTTCAGCGCCGAGCGCTATGACCCGCAGACCATCGCCCGCCTGGCCGAGGCCTATCGCCAGGAGTTGCTGGCGCTGGTCGCGCATTGCCTGGCCGATGGCAACGGCAGCTTCACCCCGTCGGACTTCCCGCTGGCGCACCTGACCCAGGAGCAGATCGACGCATTGCCGATACCGGCTGCGCAGATCGAGGACGTCTACCCGCTGACGCCAATGCAGGAGGGCATGCTGCTGCACAGCCTGCTGGAGCCGGGCACCGGCCTCTACTACATGCAAGACCGCTACCGCATCAACAGCGCCCTGGACCCTGAGCGTTTCGCCCAGGCCTGGCAGGCTGTGGTGGCGCGCCACGAAGCGTTGCGCGCATCGTTCAGCTGGAACAGCGGCGAGGCGATGCTGCAGATCATCCACAAGCCGGGCAACCTGACGGTGGACTACCAGGACTGGCGAGGTCTTGCTGACGAGGCTCAGGAGCAGCGCCTGCAAGCCCTGCACAAGCAGGAGCGCGAGGCCGGGTTTGCCCTACTCAGCGAAGCACCGTTCCACTTGCGCCTGGTGCGCGTGGCTGACGAGCGCTACTGGTTCATGATGAGCAACCACCACATCCTTATCGATGCCTGGTGCCGCTCGCTGCTGATGAACGACTTCTTCGAGGTCTACCAGGCAATCGGCGAAGGCCGTCAGGCCCAGTTGCCGGTGCCGCCGCGTTACCGCGATTACATCGGCTGGTTGCAGCGCCAGGGCCTGGACGACGCACGCGCCTGGTGGCAGGCCAGCCTGGCCGGCTTCGAGCGCGCCACGGCCATCCCCAGCGACCGCCCGCTGCGCCATGACCACGCCGGTAGCGGCATGGTTGTCGGCGATTGCTACACCCGTCTGGAGGTAAGTGACGGCGCGCGCCTGCGCGAACTGGCCCAGGCCCACCAGCTTACCGTCAACACCTTCGCCCAGGCGGCCTGGGCCCTGGTGCTGGCACGCTACAGCGGCGACCGCGACGTAGCCTTTGGCGTGACCGTGGCCGGGCGCCCGGTAAGCATGCCGCAGATGCAGCGCACCGTCGGCCTGTTCATCAACAGCGTTGCCCTGCGTGTGCAGTTGCCCGACGCCGGCGAGTGTTGCAGTGTGCGCCAGTGGTTGCAGGGCCTGCTGCAAAGCAACATGGAACTGCGCGAGTACGAGTACCTGCCGCTGGTGGCGATCCAGGCGTGCAGCGAGCTGCCCAAGGGCCAGCCGCTGTTCGACAGCCTGTTCGTGTTCGAGAACGCGCCGGTGGAAACGGCCGTGCTCGACCATGCCCAGCACCTGAACGCCAGCTCCGACTCGGGCCGTACCCACACCAACTTCCCCTTGACGGCGGTGTGCTACCCGGGTGATGACCTGGGCCTGCACCTGTCGTTCGACCAGCGTTACTTTGATTACCCGACCGTCGAGCGCCTGCTGGCCGAGTTCAAGCGCCTGCTGCTGGCGATGGTGCAGGGCTTCGATGGGGAGGTGAGCGCGCTGCCTCTGATGGGGGCAGACGAACAGCGTTTCCTGCTGGAAGACTGCAACCGCACCGAGCGGGCTTATCCGCTGGAGCAGAGCTACATCGCGCAGTTCGAAGCGCAGGTGGCTGCGCACCCTGAACGTACTGTGGCCCGCTGCCTGGAGGCCTCCTACGACTACGCCGGGCTGAACCTGGCGGCCAACCGCCTGGGCCACGCCTTGATCTCGGCCGGCGTAAAGGTGGACCAGCCGGTGGCGCTGCTGGCCGAGCGTGGGCTGCCGCTGCTGGGCATGATCGTCGGCAGCTTCAAGGCGGGCGCCGGCTACCTGCCGCTGGACCCGGGGCTGCCGGCTGCGCGCCTGCAAAGCATCATCCAGCTCAGCCGTACCCCGGTGCTGGTGTGCAGCGCGGCCTGTGCCGAGCAAGGCCGGCAGTTGCTGGGTGAGCTGGACGTTGCGGTACGGCCACAGCTGCTGGTGTGGGAAGACACCCAGGCCAGCCAGGTTTCCAGCCACAACCCAGGCATCCACAGTGGCCCGGACAACCTTGCCTACGTGATCTACACCTCAGGCTCGACCGGCCTGCCAAAAGGGGTGATGGTCGAGCAGCGCGGCATGCTCAACAACCAGTTGAGCAAGGTGCCGTATCTGGCGTTGAGCAATCAGGACGTCATTGCCCAGACGGCTTCGCAGAGCTTCGACATTTCGGTGTGGCAGTTCCTGGCCGCGCCGCTGTTCGGCGCCAAGGTGGAGATCGTGCCGAATGCCATCGCCCATGATCCGCAGGGCCTGCTGGCGCATGTGCAAGCCACGGGCATTACCGTGCTGGAAAGCGTGCCGTCGCTGATCCAGGGCATGTTGGCCAGCGACCACCAGGCCCTCGACGGCCTGCGCTGGATGCTGCCGACCGGCGAGGCCATGCCACCGGAGCTGGCCGCGCAGTGGTTGCAGCGTTACCCGCAGATCGGCCTGGTCAATGCTTACGGGCCGGCAGAGTGCTCGGATGACGTGGCGTTCTTCCGTGTCGATGCCGCGTCGACCCAAGGCAGCTACCTGCCGATCGGCACGCCGACCGACAACAACCGCCTGTATCTGTTTGGCGAAGAGCAGGCACTGGTGCCGCTGGGCGCGGTGGGCGAGCTGTGCGTGGCGGGTACCGGCGTGGGCCGTGGCTATGTCGGCGACCCGGTGCGCACTGCCCTGGCGTTCATCCCCCATCCCCATGGTGCCGCGGGCGAGCGCCTGTACCGCACGGGCGACCTGGCGCGGCAGCGCCCGGACGGTGTGCTGGAGTACGTCGGGCGCATCGACCACCAGGTGAAGATTCGCGGCTACCGCATCGAGCTTGGCGAGATCGAAGCCCGCCTGCACGAGCAGGCCGAGATTCGTGACGCTGCCGTGGGCGTGCAGGAAGGCGTCAACGGCAAGCATCTGGTCGGTTACCTGGTGGCACACCAGGGTATCGCCGCCGATGGCGCATTGCTGGAGCAGATCAAGCAACGCCTGCGTGCCGAGTTGCCGGAGTACATGGTGCCGCTGCACTGGGGCTGGTTCGACAGCCTGCCGCACAACGCCAACGGCAAGCTCGACCGCAAGGCCCTGCCGGTCATCGACATCGGCGGCCAGCACAGTCAGGCCTATCAGGCGCCGCGCAATGAGCTGGAGGAGGTGCTGGCGGGTATCTGGGCCGATGTGCTCAAAGCCGAGCGGGTGGGGGTGCACGACAACTTCTTCGAGCTGGGCGGGCATTCGCTGCTGGCCACGCAGATCGCTTCGCGGGTGCAGAAGCAATTGCAGTTGAACGTGCCGCTGCGGGCGATGTTCGAGTGCAGCACGGTGGAGGAGCTGGCCGAGTATGTGCAAGGGCTGCAGGGCAGTGCGCTGGATGACGACAAGGTCGACCGGCTCAGTGACCTGATGGCCGAGCTCGAAGGGCTTTGAAGTGATTGGCTAGCCTGCACCGGCCTCTTCGCGGGCACGCCCGCGAAGAGGCCAGTGCAGGCAGCCAATGTTTCAGCGCTTGCCGAGAATCTTGCCCAGCATTTCCGGCCGCGGTGCCCCTTGCTGGCTCTGCAGGTTACCCTGCTCATCCTGATAGAAAATCGCCGGGGTCGCCTGCAAGCCCATCTCTTCCATCAACGCCATGTTGGCCGCCAGCTTCTGCTGCACCGCCTCTGGCACCTTTTCCAAAGCTTTCAGCGTGCTGGCCTTACCGGCTTTTTCATGTTGTTGCAGGGCCTTGGCCGGGTCTTTCGCTGCCAGCAGCGCCGCCGATTTACCCGGGCTGTCCTCGCGGATGATGCCCACCATGATATGGCGCAACTGCACTTTGCCCGACTCCACCCACGGCCGCGCCTGTTCCCAGAACATGTTGCAGTACGGGCAGTTCGGGTCGCTGAACAGGTACACTTTGCGTGGCGCATCGGCCTTGCCGTCGGCGATCCAGGCGGTTTTCTCCAGCTTCGCCCAGATGGCCTTGCTCATCGGCCCATACACCAGCTTTTCCAGCGGCTCGGCGCTAAGGTCCTTGCCTTGTTCGTCGAACAGGCTGCCGACCAGCACGTGCTTGCCGTCAGGGGTGAGGTACAGGGCCAGGGCGTTGTTCTGGTACTCGGCGGCATAACCGCGCAGGCCGTTGGGCGCATCGAAGCTGCCCTTGATCACGGCGCCCTTGGCTTGCAGCTGCTGAACTGCCTTGGGCAGTTCTTCGGCCTGCAGGGCAGGGGAGGCCAGCAGGGCCAGGGACAGGGGCAGCAGTGCAGTCAATCGCATGTCAGTTTCCTTGTGCGGCAGAGGCGGGCGCAATGGCCCGGTCGAAAGGCTCCAGGGCGTGGCGCAGGCTGGCCCGGGACAGCTCGCCCAGGTGGCTGCCGACCAGCCGCCCGCTGGCGTCATAGAACAGGGTGGTAGGCAGGGCCATGGAACCGACGCGCTGGGCCAGCAGGCCGGTGCCGTCGAACAGCACGTGGGTCAGGCTCAGGCCGGTAGTGGCGAGGAAGGTGCTGACGTTTTCCGGGGTCTCGCCCTGGTTGACGAACAGGAAGGTCACGTGCGGGTAGTCGCTTTGCGCCTGCTGCAGCACCGGCATCTCGCGCCGGCAGGGCGGGCACCAGGTGGCCCAGATGTTGATTACCAATGGCTTGCCGCGGTAGCTGTGCAGCGCAACCGATTGGCCGCCAGCGTTGCGCAGGCTCAGTTCAGGCAGCTCGGTGCCTTTGCTGTACAAGTGTCCGCCGAAGCTGGCCAGGCCCCAGAACAGCGCGCCGCTGAACAATGCCCAGCCCAGCGGCCGGCGCAGGCCCGGTTGACGCCAGCCCTGCCACACCGCACCAAGGACGATGCCGGCAAGGCCTGACCAGAGCAGGAAGCCACCGTCGCGGATGTCGATCATTTGCAACGGCTCATCGCGGTACATCGGCCAGTAGGCGAGCACGAAGCCGGCACGGGCGCACAGAATGCCGATCAGGAACAGGTTGAACAGTGCCGATTCCGGGCTTTCGCCGCCACGCCGGGCGACCCACCAGCCGACCACGCTGGCGATTACCAGCGCGGTCAGCATCAACAGGTGGTTCAGCGCCATCGTCAGTGGCCCGAGGGTTACGGTCAACATCAGCCTTGGCTCCTGGTCTGGGCCCAGTGTTGCTGGAACGCGGCGGCATCCACTTCACCGGTAATGCGCCGCGCGCGGCGTTCGTCGCCTTCCGGACCGATCCAGATGATGCTGGGCGGGCCGGGTACCTGGTAGCGCTGCAGCAGGGCTTTGCTGGCCGGCGTGTCGGCGGTGACGTCCAGGCGCAGCAGGTGCACGCCGGCCAGGCCGGCCTGTACGTCGCCACGGGCGAACACCTGTTTTTCCATGACCTTGCACGACACGCACCAGTCGGCATAGTAGTCGAGCATCACCCACTGGCCACGGGCCTTGGCCGCATCCAGTTCACGTTGCAGGTCTTCGGGGCGGCTGACCGTGACGAAGCTGTCTTCGGCATGCTGGCCAGCAACCGGTGCGGCGCCACCCCCGGTGAACGGGCGCAGCGGCTGCCAAAGGTCATCGCCACCTGCTGCGGCGCCTACCAGCAACAGGCCGCCCCACAGGGCGCCCAGCAGCGGTACGGCGCGCAACGCTGGCAGGCGCTGCAGGGCCGGCCAGGTGGCCCAGGCCAGGGAGATCAGCCAGGCGCCACTCAGTGCCAGCAGCAGTGTGGCCGGCAACAGGCTGCGCACGGTGTACAGCGCCATGGCCAGGAACACGAAGCCGAACACGCCCTTGACCCGGTCCATCCAGGCGCCTGGGCGCGGCAAGTAACGGTTGCCCAGGGTCACCAGCAACAGCAGCGGCACGCCCATGCCCAGGCCCAGGCTGAACAGCACCAGTGCCCCTTGCAGCACGTCGCCGCTCTGGGCGATGTACAGCAGCGCGCCGGCCAATGGCGCGGTCATGCACGGGCCCAGCAGCAGGCCGGACAACGCCCCGAGCAGCGCCGCGCCATACAGGTTGCCGCCACGGGTGCCTTGCCCGGCGCGGTCAAGGCGGTCGCGCAGGGCGGCGGGCAGTTGCAGTTCGAAGGCGCCAAACATAGGCAGGGCCAACAGCACGAACAGCCCCGCCAGGCTGCCCAGCAGCCAGGGTTGCTGCAGCCAGGCCTGCAGGCTGGCACCCAGCAGTGCGGCGACCACGCCCAGGGCGGCGTATACCAGTGCCATGCTCAGCACATACACCCCGGCCAGCAGCCAGCCGCGTCGGGCGCTGGCGCCATTGCCCAGCACCAGCCCGGCAAGGATCGGCAGCATCGGGAGCGAGCAGGGGGTAAAGGCCAGCAGCAGCCCAAGGCCGAAGAACGCCAACAGGCTCCAGGCCAGGTGGCCCTGTTGCAGGCCACTGGCCAAGGCCTGGTCGCTGGCTTGCTCGGCGGCGGGTGCCACACTGCCGCCCAGGTCGATCAGCGTGGTCTGCGGGGGGTAGCACAGGCCGGCGTCGGCGCAGCCTTGCCAGCCCAGGCGCAACTGGCCCTGGGCATCGGCCGGCAGCAGCAGTTCGAGTTGGTCGCGGTACACCGCGCTGTCACCGAAGAATTCGTCATGGTGGTTGAGCGCCGGCGGCAATTGCGGGTACTGCCCGGCAGGCAGGCCGTCGAACTTAAGGCGCTTCTGGTACAGGTAGTAGCCCTGCTTGATCTGGAAGTACAGGCGCATCTGGCCGTCAGCCTGGCGGTCGTGGGTAAGCACAAAGGCCTGGTCGACCGGCAGGAAATCCGGTTTTACATCGAACGGGTTGGCCTGCAACGGGCCGGCCAGAAGCAGTGTCAGGAAGAGCAGGAGGACGCGCATGTCTTCGCCTTGGCAGATCTAGGAATGGGGCCATGCTGGCTGGGGTTGATTAAATGAAGGTTAACTCTGGTTTTTGGGCAGATGCTTGTCGGGGGATTTTTAGCGCCTGGCAAACACCTGCCAGCCCACCCCACCCC